>CAUQVK010000057.1:0-9640 GCA_963521495.1 uncultured Streptococcus sp. | reverse complement strand
ATAAGGCTTGAACAACGTGAAAGCCAGCGTCTTTAGGCGCTGGCTGGTAATTTGGGCTTATAGCCCTGGGACAAACCACCTGTTTGACGGGTGGTCATGATTGCTATTAACAATTAAATGACTGAGGATAAATATAATTTTTGAACCCAGTCTACAAAACATTAAAGACACTTGCACTAACGCCACCAACCACATCTTTATCAGCTAAATGGCTATTGGACACCAACAGTTCTAGATTTCCAGCATTCTCAAACTGGAAGTCTTGCCCTTTAGCATTAAATACAACCAGTAAATGTTCTTCCCCTTGAATCTCATAGACAATCAACCCACTATGTTCATTTGCTGAATGAACAAAAACATGATGGTAAATTTCATCATAAGTAGGGTAAGAAAAGGCACCGGTTCCTGTCTTCAATCGAATCATCTGACGGATAAACTCAATACTATCTTGACGCTCATTAATCAAGCCCCAGTTCACTTGGTTCACACTGTCTGGAGCGTTATAGCTATTCATAGCACGCTCTCTATCATCATGGGTCAACTCACCATTTTCACCATTTTCACCAGTCGCAACTAGTTTGGTACGACCAAATTCTTGACCGATTTCCATAAAGGCCATCCCTTGCATGAGTAGGTTCATAGCTGTGGCTGTCTCAACCTTGCGCATGATTTGTTCTGAACTTTGGTCTGGATGAAGGGTTGCCAATAAATCGTGAAGATTGTAATTGTCATGGGCTTCCACATAGTTAAGTACCTGATTTGGATGTGTATAGGTTCCTAATTCACGACTGCCTAGGATTGCTTTGGCAAGAATTGGCTCTGTCGCAGCACCGCTGACAAAACCTGACTTGATAGCACCGTAAACTTCTCCACCTTTGACAGCATCACGCTGATTGTCATTAAAGAAACCAATATTTGGCATCTCGTAGGCGTTGTCTTTCTTAGCCTTATCATAAGGGGCAAGACCTGTTCCCATATCCCATCCTTCTCCATAGAGGATAATGTTGGGGTCGATTTCATCCAAGCTCTGACGAATCATCTGCATGGTCTTGACATCATGAATCCCCATCAAGTCAAAACGGAAGCCGTCAATATTGTATTCCTGCACCCAGTATAGAAGAGAATCAATCATATACTTGCGGAACATTTCGTGTTCACTGGCTGTTTCATTTCCAACACCCGTTCCATTCTGGAAGGTACCATCTGGATTCATACGATAATAGTAATCAGGGACAGTTGTTTGGAAAGGTGCATCAACAACTGAGAAGGTATGGTTATAGACCACATCCATAATAACACCAATACCCGCATCATGATAGGCTTGAACCATGGTCTTCAAATCACGAATAACCTGAGCTGGATCATCTGGATTAGTTGAAAGGCTCGTTTCTGGTGCGTTATAGTTTTGTGGGTCATAACCCCAGTTGTAGGTTACATTTCCATCCGCATCATATTCTTTGTGACGGTCTGCAATTGGTTGCAATTGAACATAATTATATCCCAGCTTCTTGATGTAATCAAAAGCAGTTGACTGACCGTACTGGTTAACCGTTCCAGTCTGAGCAGCACCCAAGAAAGTTCCTCTAAGATGTTCATCTACACCTGAGGTCGGTGATTTGGTCAAATCACGAATGTGCATTTCACAGATAACTGCCTTACATGGATTTTCCAAACGCCAAGTAGCCTCAGAACCGTGCTTGACCTCGAAATTTTCAACCTGCTTTTCTGCATGACTCAGAATAGCTGAACGTTTGCCATCAGGACTGGTCGCGATGGTGTAAGGATCGCGTGTCAGTGTTTGGTGGTGAGGAAATTGGACTTGATACTGATAAGCCTTAGCAGTCAAATCTTCCTCAACATCCAAACTCCAGACACCGATTGTATTGTCCTTATGATTATAGGAGTAGCTATTGCCTCTCTCCATCTCAAAGGTCTTCCAAACAGGAGCATCATTAGCAGCTGATTCATAAACGACAACCTGCACTTCTGTCGCTGTAGGAGCCCAAAGGGCAAAACAGGACTGATTGTCCTCTACACGGCAACCCAATTCACCTTGGTAGCCCCAGTGGTGGTCGAAACTAGCGCTATTGATAGCCTTGTCAAAGGCAAAAGGATTTTGATTCTTATAGAAAGGACTGGCAATAGCAGGATTTTCAGAATAATAAATTCTATCATCCCCTTCCAAAATCCAGATCTCTGTTAAGAGGGGATAGTGATTAAAACGGATAGCATACTCTTTACTGGTTTGGCCGGTATGAACCACAAAATTCAAGCTTTCTAAGGGATGAACACTTGGGTGTTCAAAACTAAATAAGGCACCAAAATAATCTTCTTGGTAAGTTAGTAAATCAATTCGTTGATCCTTACTCTTTACAAAAGAGCAAGTGTCGTATTCACCATTCTTGCGATGGTAATGAATGCGCATAGGGTAGTTATACATTTTTATTTTTCCTTTTTTAATTTGTTTCTGTTTCACTAATAAATTCTTGACCAATCTCGTCTCAATTAACAAACATAGTCATATTATCTAAACTCTGGTTTTAAACGATCATTACAGACTTTCTAACCAAGCTTCATCTCGAACTTCGATACCAAGTTCTTGTGCCTTTTGAAGTTTACTTCCAGCATCTGCTCCTGCAACAACAAGGTCGGTCTTTTTAGACACACTGCCTGTTACCTTGGCACCCAGACTTTCGAGTTTGCTTTTAGCTTCTGAGCGCTTGAGCCGTTCCAATTTTCCAGTCAATACCACTGTCAAGCCTGACAAGGCTGCATCTGCTACTACAGTCTGACCTTTATAGGTCAAATTGACCCCAGCTTCTTTTAATTCTCTTAGGAGAATTTCAGAGCCTTCTGTAGCAAAGTAAGTCTGAAGACTCTTGGCAATCACACCACCCAGACTTTCAATACTAGCCACTTCCTCTGGATCTGCCTGGGCCAGATTTTCAATCGAGAGAAAATGTTGAAGTAAAAGCTGACTGGCCTTACTGCCGACATGGCGAATCCCTAGTCCAAACAAGAGTTTTTCAGCAGAGTTTTCCTTAGATGCTTGAATGGCTTGATACAGTTTAGCAGCGGACTTTTCCTTAACCCCCTCTAAAAGGAGGAAATCTTCTTCTTGTAATCGGTAAATATCCGCCACATCCTTAACCAGATTAGCAGCAAATAGTTTCTCAACGATAGATGGACCAAGTCCTGTAATATTCATGGCATCTCGAGAGGCAAAGTGAATCAAACCTTCCATGATTTGGGCAGGGCAACGCGGATTGATACAACGCAGGGCCACTTCATCTTCAAAGTGCAACAAGCCGGAGTTACAACTTGGACAGTTTGTAGGGATATCTAGTTTTTCTTCAGAAATCCGTTTGGACTCTACCACACGTAAAACGGCAGGGATGATGTCACCAGCCTTATATACAATGACCGTATCGTCTTTACGAATATCTTTTTCAGCAATATAATCCACATTGTGTAGGGTTGCACGGCTAACAGTTGTTCCAGCTAGCTGAACAGGGGTCAGATTAGCAGTTGGAGTCACAACACCGGTACGACCAACTGTCCAATCAACTGACAAGAGTTGAGCTTCTTTTTCCTCAGCAGGGAACTTGTAGGCTACTGCCCACTTTGGAGCCTTAACGGTAAAGCCAAGTTCTTCTTGACCTGCTAGGTCATTGACCTTGATCACCACTCCATCGATATCATAAGGCAGATTCTCCCGTGCCTCTCCTACTTCTTGGATAAAATTCCAAATCTCATCCATGCTTTCAGCCAAGATTCGCTTAGGATTGACCACAAAACCAAGTTGTTCTAGGTGCTTCAAAACCTTTTCTTGGCTGTCACGAGTTGAAGGGCTGGCTTCCTGATAGAGAAAAGTGGCAAGATTGCGCTTTGCTACTACTGCTGTATCCAACTGACGCAGGGTGCCTGCCGCCGCATTACGAGGATTGGCAAATTCAGGCTCTCCATTTTCTTGGCGAGCTTGGTTAACCTGGTCAAAAGAAGCGCGTGGCATGTAACATTCCCCACGAACTGTGATATCTAGTTCTTCTGGCAAGGTCAAAGGAATGTCCTTAACACGCTTAAGATTTTCTGTGATATTCTCCCCAACAGAACCGTCTCCACGTGTTGCCCCAGCAACCAAAATCCCCTTTTCATAAGTCAGCGAGATAGACAAGCCATCGATTTTCAGCTCACAAATATAGGTCGGATGAGCCACTTCCTTACGAATACGCGCGTCAAAAGCTTCAAGCTCCTCACGTGAAAAAGCATCCTGCAAACTATAAAGAGGATACTGATGACTGTATTTTTCAAAACCATCTAAAACCTTACCACCAACACGATGGGTCGGACTGTCTGCTAACACTTGATCTGGGTAGGCAGTTTCTAACTCGACCAACTCACGGTAAAGGCGGTCATACTCACTGTCTGAAACCGAGGGATTATCGCTGGTATAGTACTCAGTCGCATAGCGATTGAGCAAGGCGACTAACTCATTCATTCTTTTATTCATAAAACCATTTTACCATAAACTAAGCCCTCCTCACAAACGAGAAGGGCGGAAAAAACACTTAGATTGGAATTATTTTTAAAACTCAAACAGACTTATGTCTCTTTTTCAAAACGAGTTCGAACATAGCCTAGAGCTAAGAAAGATAAAACGACAACTCCAAGTCCAATAATCAAGAAAGAATAAAGATGAACACTTGGAAGCCAGGTCATTAAACCTGTTGCAATAGGCATAAATAGTATAGCTAAGGTATAAATCGAACTGAGAACTCTTCCCAGGTATTCACCTTCAACCTTGGTTTGTACCTGAGTAAAAAAGTGAATATTGAAAATCGTCATAAAGAGTTCACAAATGAAATTCCCTGAAAAAGTCAGATAGGATGGGAGAGTGAAGCCCATTATCATCACTCCAAGTCCAGTAAGAGCCAATAAAAACAGAAGCATTTCCATACTGGCTTTAATCTTACTAGCTAGTAGCGCCCCAACAATAGATCCGATAGCCCCCATAGTTAAAATAGTGGCATAGGCACCTTGAACTCCATAGAGCTGATTTGAAAAGGGAAGGAGGTAATTAAAAGCTGCAAAGAAAAAATTGACACTTGAAGCCATGACTAGTAAAAAGAAGATTTCCCTTTGCTTCACAATATAGTGAACTCCCTCCTTGATATCAGCACAAATAACTTTGAATGTAAGTTTCTTCTCCCCCAAAGTCTTCTCTTCTTTTTTGGGAAGCAGGGCTACCAAGCCAAAAGCGAGAAAAAAACTAAGGGCATCTAATACCAAGGTAATGCGAAGACTTGCGAATTGTAAAACCAGAAAAGAAAGTACAGGGGAACTCACACTGACAACCTGCAAGACCAACTCCAAACGAGAATTGTAGAGGACCAGTTCATCCTTCTCTACCAATTCTGTGATAATGGCCTTATTTGCCGGTCTAGAAAAGGCAAAAGCAATAGCCTGCACAATATTGGCAACAATCAAAGCTCCAATCATCCAGCTGTCATTCCTTATGAAAGAAATAGCCAGACAAAGAATCCCACAAACAAGGTCTGTCGTCATTAAAATCTTACGACGAGAAAAACGGTCTGAAATGACTCCGCCAAAAGGATTTACGAGAATAGATGTGACGAGTTCAGAAATCTGATACATTCCTAAAACTGTCTGTCCGATAGTCCCCATGGACGCCAACCAGACACTATTTCCATAATCATAGAGCATATTCCCTATCTTGTTAACAGCTCCACGGCTAATCAACTGTACTGCATAGCGATTCATATAAAAACTCCTCTCAAATTTTGAAACTATTGTATCAAAACCGAAAGGAGCTTTTTATTTTTTCCCTTATTTGGGAAAATTAATCTTTGACAAATTTTTCGTAGTGTTCCTGATAGTAGGCTACTTGCTCTGGGAGACCTAGCACGTCAAAAATATGCATGGCCTCTTGCATCTGGTTACAACCTTCTTTACACTTTCCTTTTTGGTACAAAGCAAAACCTTTTAAGTAATGTAAAATATTTCGTTCATACAGACTAATGTTTTTACCAATAATCTTCTCTGTATAAGTCTCAAAATAGCTTGCATTGTCAAAAGAAAGATGCTCTAAACAATGCTGGTAACAATTGAGGGCCAAAATCAACACTAATCTCTTATGGCGACCAATCTCTAGGTAAAATTCCTCCCTCTCCATAACTTCTCTACCAATCCGAGTGACATAGTCTACATCGTAGAAACTATAGAGGTTGCCAAAAAGAATCAACTCATACATGGTCCATTCTTCTGTTTTGAAGAGATAATCTGCTACCTTATCCAAATCATCCTGCTTCATATCATAACTCGTATCTCTTTGACAAATCAGACCTTGCAACAAGATCCAGTTCAGCTCAAAATAGAGAGGATTTGTCGAACTCTTAGCCTTTTCAAGTTGTTCTCTTTGAAGCTTTTGAAAACCTGCAATATCATTTGAGTAGTAAAGCGGGATAATCTGTGCCATCATAGCAACATGTTCATGATTTTGAAAATCCCTAGCCTTGTCCATGAAATTTTCAATGGTCACATGAATATTATCCAAAATCTCAAAGAAACGCGAGACTGCCAGGTCAGACTCCCCAAGCTCAAAGCGAGATAACTGAGAGGTAGAGCAAGACTCCCCTGCTGCCTCCTTTAAAGAATAATTTCCACTTGTTCGAAATTCACGAAATACTTTTCCAAGATGTTCCATCTTTACACCTGCTCTGATAATTCTTCCCACTCAAGCATAGCTTCTTCCTGACGGTGGCTGATTTTATCCAGCTCAGCCTGCAATTCCATCAGTTTGTCGGCATCGTTTGTTTCCAACATTTGTTCAGAAATGGCTTGGCTTTGACTTTCTAACTCTTCAATTTCAGCTTCTAGACTTTCTATTTGTCGCATGAGTTTGCGAACTTCTTTTTGACTTTCTTTCTGGGCCTGGTAGTCATTAACTGGACTTGATTCTTTTACTTGATTGTTAGTTGAAGCTTCCTCACTTTGAATCATTTCTACTTCTGCTTTCTTCTCAACATAGTAGTCATAATCTCCCAAGTAAAGAGTCGAGCCATTCTCAGACAATTCTAGAACATGGGTAGCCACACGATTGATAAAGTAACGGTCGTGACTGACGAATAGAAGAGTTCCATCGAAGTCAATCAAGGCATTTTCCAACACTTCCTTACTATCAATATCCAAGTGGTTGGTCGGCTCATCCAGAATCAAAAAGTTGTTGTTTTCCATAGACAATTTAGCTAAAAGTAAACGAGCTTTCTCGCCACCCGACAGCATGCTAACTGATTTTTTAACATCATCTCCTGAGAAAAGGAAGGCACCTAGACGGTTACGGATTTCAACTTCCGGTGTCAGTTTAAAATCATTCCAGAGTTCATCCAGCACCGTATTACTTGGTGTCAGCTTGCTTTGGGTTTGGTCATAGTAACCAACCTCAACATTGGCACCAAAGCGCTTTTCACCCTTGATAAACGGAATCTGGTCCACGATTGATTTAATAAAAGTTGACTTGCCGATACCATTGGGACCAACGATAGCAACAGCATTCATCTTACGAAGGTCTAGGTTGATAGGCTCTGACAGTACTTCCCCATCATAGCCAATAGCCGCATTTTCAACAGTCAAAACAACATTGCCCGACGTTTTCTCAGACTGGAAGGTCATATTGGCTGATTTCTTGCCAGCTTCAGGCTTGTCCAAACGCTCCATTTTTTCCAGTTGTTTACGACGAGATTGGGCACGTTTGGTCGTTGAAGCTCGGACTAGATTGCGATTGACAAAGTCTTCCAGAGCAGCGATTTCCTTCTGTTGCTTTTCATAGTTTTTTGCCTCAGTAGCTAGCTTTTGCTCCTTCAACTCGACAAAACGAGAGTAATTGCCCACATAACGATCCAAGGAATGCTTGGTCAAATCTAGCGTAATTGTCGCAACCTTGTCCAAGAAATAACGGTCGTGGCTGACGATAATGAGGGCACCGCTATAATTTACCAAGTAATTCTCTAGCCAGGCTATGGTTTCAATATCCAAGTGGTTGGTTGGCTCGTCCAAGACCAAGAGATTGGGCTTTTCAAGGAGCATTTTAGCAAGTGCCAAACGAGTATTTTGACCACCCGAAAGCTCAGCAATTTTCATCTGCCACATAGACTCGTCAAACTTGAATCCATTCAAAATCGCTCGAATATCAGCTTCATAGGTAAAGCCACCTGCTTGGCGAAAATTCTCAGATAAGCGGTCGTAATCTGACATCAGTTTATCCAAATCCTCACCAGACTTTTCACCCATCTCCAACTCCATCTGACGAAGTTGTTTCTCAGTCCGACGCAGGTCATCAAAGACATGAAGCATTTCATCGTAGATGGTATTTTCAGACTCAAAACGGCTATCTTGGGCTAGGTAAGACAGAGAAATATCTTTTTTCTTATTGATTTCTCCGCTAGTTGGCTCCTCTTCTCCAACTAAAATCTTCAAAAGAGTAGACTTACCTGCACCATTTTTCCCAACAAGGGCAATCCTATCACGTTCATCAACCTGCAGGTTGATATTATCAAAAAGAACCTCTCCTGCAAAAGAACGTTCAATTTTATTAGCTTGTAAAATAATCATACAAGTAGTATAGCATGATTTTTCAAGGCATTCAAGACTCTTTAATCAGTCACATGTCACCTCCTTTCTGAAACTTACGCTAACGTTTTACTAAAAAACTAAATCATGATATAATGAAAGCGATAAAAACAAAAAATATAAAGGAGTTTCAATATGTCTTACCAAGAAAATTACCAGAAATGGGTTGATTTTGCAGAGCTTCCTGACTACCTTCGTCAAGATTTAGAAAATATGGATGAAAAAACAAAGGAAGATGCCTTCTATACAAATCTTGAATTTGGTACTGCAGGTATGCGTGGCTTGATTGGTGCTGGTACAAACCGCATCAACATCTACGTTGTTCGCCAAGCTACTGAAGGATTGGCTCGTTTGATTGAGTCAAAAGGTGGAAACGAAAAAGAACGTGGTGTCGCAATCGCCTACGATAGCCGTCACTTCTCACCTGAGTTTGCCTTTGAATCTGCCGCAGTTCTTGCTAAACACGGCATCAAATCTTACGTATTTGAAAGCCTTCGTCCAACTCCAGAACTATCATTTGCAGTTCGTCACCTCAACTGTTTCGCGGGTATCATGGTCACAGCCAGCCACAACCCTGCACCATTTAACGGTTACAAGGTTTACGGTGAAGACGGTGGACAAATGCCTCCACACGACGCGGACGCTTTGACTACTTATATTCGTGCAATCGAAAACCCATTTGCAGTTGAAGTTGCTGATGTGGAAACTGAAAAAGCTTCTGGCTTGATTGAAGTCATCGGCGAAGCTGTCGATGTGGAATACCTGAAAGAAGTTAAGGACGTCAACATCAACCCAGCCTTGATTGAAGAATTCGGTAAAGACATGAAGATTGTCTACACACCACTTCATGGTACTGGTGAAATGTTGGCTCGTCGTGCTCTTGCCCAAGCAGGATTTGACTCTGTTCAAGTCGTTGAAGCGCAAGCAACTGCTGACCCAGACTTCTCAACTGTAAAATCTCCAAACCCAGAAAGCCAAGCAGCCTTTGCCCTTG
>CAUQVK010000056.1:0-9657 GCA_963521495.1 uncultured Streptococcus sp. | reverse complement strand
TTCAGATAATTTTTTGACCTATCTATCATTAGAAAAGCTTAGAGCGCCAAAGGATTTGAGCGTTTTTCTGATTTTTAAGACTTTTTCCCAGTCTCTTTTTCGATTGAAGATGTAATTATTCTACTAACTAACTTCTTAGTACTAGCTAACAACGATAATCATAATTCCTCCCAAAATTAGGAATAATAAAGGCAATAATTTTTGTTTTTTCATGTGAAAAACCTCGCTTTTATTTTCTGTTATTTTATGCTAGAATATTAAAAATCAAATTTTAATTTCAAAGGTGGCAACTAAGATAGGAGCGCTACATGTCTAATTCATTTATCAAGTTGTTAGTCTCTCAATTGTTTGCAAATTTAGCAGATATTTTCTTTAGAGTAACAATCATTGCTAACATATACATTATTTCAAAATCAGTAATTGCCACATCACTAGTTCCCATTTTAATAGGGATATCCTCTTTTGTTGCGAGTCTTTTAGTTCCTTTAGTTACTAAAAGAATAGCGTTAAATAGGGTTTTATCTTTATCCCAATTTGGAAAGACTATATTATTGGCGATACTGGTAGGAATGTTTACCGTAATGCAATCCGTAGCGCCTTTGGTAATCTATCTATTTGTTGTTGCAATTTCCATATTAGATGGTTTTGCAGCACCTGTTTCCTATGCTATTGTGCCGCGCTATGCGACTGATTTGGGCAAGGCTAATTCGGCCTTATCAATGAGTGGTGAAGCTGTTCAATTGGTGGGGTGGGGGTTAGGGGGACTCTTATTTGCAACAATTGGTCTGTTACCTACCACGTTTATAATTTTAATCTTGTATATCATTTCTAGCTTTTTGATGTTATTTCTTCCTAAGGCTGAAGTGAAGGTGTTAGAGTCAGAAACTAATCTTGAAATTTTGCTCAAAGGTTGGAAGTTAGTTGCTAGAGATCCTAGATTAAGACTTTTTGTATCAGCAAATTTATTTGAAATTTTCTCAAATACGATTTGGGTTTCTTCTATCATACTTGTCTTTGTAACTGAGTTATTAAATAAAACGGAAAGTTACTGGGGATATTCTAATACAGCATACTCTATTGGTATTATAATTAGTGGCTTAATTGCTTTTAGGCTATCTGAAAAGTTCCTTGCTGCTAAATGGGAAAGTATTCTTTTTCCTCTTGTAGCCATGGCAATAGTGACACTGACTATTCTATATTTTCCAAATGCACAGATGTTTTTATTATTTTCAGCTTTAGTTGGTATGTTATCGCAGCTAAAAGAAGTTCCTGAAAGTGTATTTCTTCAGGAAACAGTAGAGGAAAATCATTTGGTTAATGTCTATTCCGTTCTTGAAGTGATTTCGACACTAGCATTTTCAGTATTTGTTTTGCTAATGAGCTATATTACTGAGAGTTTTGGTATTAGCATAAGTTTTTGGATATCAGCCATTTGTCTGATGATAGAAGCTATTTTAATTTATATCAGACGAGACTATTTTAAATGAGAGACTGGGTAAGAAGTCTCTAAAAATCAGAAAAGCGCATAGTATCAGGTGTTGAAAACACTTGATATTGTGCGTTTTATTATGAAATTGAGGTATAAAGATAAAGTTCAAATCTATGAACTAAGAAAACAAGGACACCGCTTCAAACAGCTTTCAAAAAAAATTTGGTGTCAATGCTTCTGGTCTAAAGTACATGGTAAAATTAATTGACCGTCATGGAATAGAAATCGTTAAAAAGGGGAAGAATCGTCACTATTCTCCTGAATTATAGCAGATTGAATCTAGAATAGTACGCTGTGGCTGTTAAAATATTTCTAGAAATTAATTTAACTTTCCTAATCGATTTGTTCATATCCTATTTCAATCTACTATAAAACAAGAAATGGTTGAGAAAGTTCTGCTGGAAGATTGTTCACAAAGAAGTGTGCCTCTAGATTATGCACTTCCAAGCAGTAGCTTGCTCTTAAATTGGCTAGCACAATACAAGAAAAACGGGTATACTATTGTTGAGAAAACAAGAGAGAGACCGACTGAAATGGGGTGTAAACGGAAGAAAACTTGGGAAAAAATGACAGAATTAGAACGACTTCAGGAGGAGAATGAACGCTTACGTACTGAGGTAGCTTACCTAAAAAAGTTAAAAGAGTTAGAAGAAAGGGACGAAGCCTTACAGCTAAAAAGGCAGAATCCTTCAATGGTTCCTTCCTCAATTTTTTTATTGAATTTTATTTATTGTGTGAATAATTTTGTCTCATTATTGGGGTCCAGTACTAAGAGCCAGTTGGATTTTTTATTTTAAGAAATTAGATAATAGAAGTATTTATAGTTTTTAAATTATGATATAATGAATAAAGTTAACTATTCTTGGTAATATGATAGAAACTAATCCTAAAAAGATAAATCATGAGATGAGAAAAAGGAAAAAGGAGTCTGGCTGGTATGAATTATTTTGAGGGAATTGAATTTTTCCTTCTCTTGTTTGTAGTTTTACTGATTGGTTTTGTGGTAAACTTTTTTGAAAAACGTAAGGACTACTATATTTTGGCGCTCTCCTTCTTATTTGCAGGAGCTATTTATGGTAAGAGTAGAGCAATGATTGTCTATTTAATCTCTTTTGTAATTTACCAATATTTTCTAATTTTTCTAGCACAGAGGGTAGAAGCAAAGTGGCTGAAACCTCTGGTTTTCCTTTCTATTTTTCCTTTGGTGATTAATAAAGTCTTTGCCCTGACTTCTCTGCATTTGTTGGCCTTTATTGGAATTTCTTACATGTCCTTTAAGACCATTCAGATTATGCTAGAAATATCGGATGACTTGATTAAAGAAAAAATCAGTGTAAAAGATTACCTACAGTTTTTGCTATTTTTCCCAACAGTTAGTGCTGGTCCGATTGACCGGAGCAGGAGATTTTTAAAAGAGATAAACGAGGTCATGCCACGTCGGGACTACTTGGAGTTGGCAGGAGAGGGTGTTTATAGAATCGTTTTGGGGCTCTTGTATAAGATTGTTTTATCAACCTATGTTTACCAGATGTTACTCACTCTAAGCAATACGGGTACAGTTGTCTACTCAATTAAATATATGTACCTCTATACCTTGTATCTATTCTTCGACTTTGCAGGTTATAGTCTAATGGCCGTTGGAAGTAGCAATATTCTAGGCATTCAGACACCGATGAACTTTAACAAACCTCTCTTGAGTGTCGATATCAAGGATTTTTGGGCCAGATGGCATATCACTTTGTCGACCTGGTTGAGAGATTTTGTATTTTCAAGAGTATTGATGCAGGCCATCAGGAAAAAATGGTTTAAAAATAGACTACATAATGCAACTTATGCCTATATGATCAATATGTTGGTCATGGGGTTTTGGCATGGTCTCAGTATAAGTTACATTGTTTATGGTTTTTATCATGGAGTCTTGATGGCTGGATTTGAGGTGTATCAAAAGAAAAGCAATTTTTATAAGAAAAATAAAAACAAAAATTGGTATAAGCTACTCAGTTGGTTTGTGACTATGAACTTAGTTATGATTGGTTTCTTTATCTTTTCAGGTGAGCCCCATAAAATCTTACTTACGATTTTAAAGAGATAGAAAAGAAATCGGACGGATCGAAGAGATAGGATAAAACGAGATGATTAAATTAAAAGCATTTTTACTATCGCTTGTGCTCGTAATTGCGACACTTGCCCTTTTAAATGTGACATTTGTTAAGAAGATTGATGATTATTATAAAGTCAAGGATAACAGTATTCGCTATAGCACCTCGTATGAAAAGTATAAAAGTAGAGATATTCTAACAAACAATATCACTCCTAATACCCTTGTTTTATTGGGTTCATCAGAGTTAGTTGCAACTATAAATGAAGACTACCATCCCAATAAAATTTTTAACTACAACGATTTTAATATCATGCAGATTGGAACCAGCTATTCACAAAACATCATTCAGGCTACGACCTTGGGCTCAATTGAAGGATCTATGACTAAGCGAAAAGTGGCTATAATAGAGTCGGTTCAGTGGTTTGAAAAAGATGGGACTCATCAAGATGCCTTTTTGAACAAGGCTTCTCAAGAACATATTTTTCAGACACTCTCTAATAAGAAAATTAGCAAAGATACCAAAGAAAAACTTATTGATAGAATTATTGAAATTACTAAAGGAAATAAGCTTCAAAATGACCTTTATAAGAAATACAAGAGCTACTTCATAGAAGGTAAAGGAACCTTTATTGATCAGAAGTTATTAGAGTTAGATAATACGATTTATTCCTTTAAACTCAAACATGTTTTTTATCAAAAACATGCCAAATCAGATTATCCTTTACTAGGAGATAAAACACCAGACTATGATTGGGAGCAGCTGACGGATCAGTTTGTAGAAGAGGTCAAAAAGAAAACAGACAACAATGACTATGCTGTTGATAATACCTACTACAATACCTACTTAAAAGATCGCTATGCATCACTGAAAGATTCTAATAAAGATTTAAGCTACCTCGAGTCACCAGAGTATTCAGATATGGAACTTTTCTTGACAGTTGCCAAGGAATTGGGAATTGAAGTTGAAGTCATTATTTTTCCAGTAAACGGGAAGTGGAATGACTACACAGGTGTCTCAAGAGAGATGCGTGAAAAAACTTATAAAAAAATAGAAGATGTTGCAAAAAGCCATGGTGCAACGGTACTAAACTATGGGAACAGAGAGTATGATGATTACTTTTTATTTGACGTGATGCACGTTGGAGTGAAAGGATGGATGGAAGTTGAAAAAGAACTTTACAAATTTGCAAACCAAGCTAACTAACACACATCGCTTAATCTTGTGGACGATATTTTTCTATACAGTTATCATGGGTATCGTGATTTACTGTTTTGTGACCGATTTTTCGAACATTCAAGAATTTATCTATAGTGAATTCTAGGCTTACATACTAAAAAAATCTCTAGATAAAAGGAACTGCACCGATAAAGTGAGGCACAAGATAAGGCTCTATAATATTTATAGTGGAGAAATCCTCTATAGGTAGTATGGAGCCTACTTTGTTGTAGATCCTCATGTAATCTATACTGAAAAGCATTCAAGCTATCATTAGAAAGAATCATATAGAACAATTTAATGTTGTTGAAACGTAGTGAAAGTAGACGGCAAACAATTGAAAAAATAGTTTATAACGTGGTATAATGGTAGAAAAATAAGTTAGTAAGAAATTGATTTTATTTTAGCAAAAAATTACAGAAATGAATGGATTTTCTTGATGAAACAGAGAAAAGAATTGTACCTCTTTCTTGGTTGGACAGCCTTGTATTTTCTTATCTTTCTAGGGCTGCTTTACTTCTTTAGCTATCTTGGTCAGGGTCAAGGAAGCTTTATTTATAATGAATTTTAACTTGAAGGAGAATCCTTATTATGTCAAATAAACCAATCGTAGATATGATTGAAACCATTGAGCATTTTGCTCAGACACAGCCTACCTATCCTGTCTACAATATATTGGGGGAAGAGCACACTTATGGAGATTTAAAGGCTGATTCGGATAGTTTGGCTGCAACCATTGACCAACTAGATTTGTCAGAGAAATCTCCTGTGGTCGTTTTTGGAGGTCAAGAGTATGAAATGTTGGCAACTTTTGTAGCGCTGACTAAGTCAGGTCATGCCTACATTCCAATTGACAGCCATTCGGCCTTGGAGCGAGTTTTGGCTATTTTAGAAGTAGCAGAGCCAAGCTTGATTATTGCTATCTCAGACTTTCCATTGGAGCAGGTTTCTACGCCAATGATGACTCTGGATCAGGTTCAAGAAGCCTTTGTTCAAGGGACTAGCTATGAGATCACGCATCCAGTCAAGGGCGATGATAATTACTACATTATCTTTACTTCTGGTACGACTGGTAAGCCAAAAGGAGTGCAGATTTCCCATGATAACCTCCTCAGCTTTACCAACTGGATGATTACGGATAAGGAATTTGCGACGCCAAGTCGTCCGCAAATGCTGGCTCAACCACCTTATTCATTTGACCTATCTGTCATGTACTGGGCACCGACCTTGGCACTTGGTGGTACGCTTTTCGCTCTTCCTTCAGCCATTACTCAGGACTTTAAGCAACTCTTTGCGACCATCTTTTCATTACCAATCGCTATCTGGACATCAACCCCTTCTTTTGCAGATATGGCCATGTTGTCTGAAGACTTCAACAGTGAGAAAATGCCTGGAATCACGCATTTTTACTTTGATGGCGAAGAATTGACGGTTAAAACGGCTCAAAAACTACGCGAGCGTTTCCCAAATGCCCGTATTATCAATGCTTACGGCCCAACAGAAGCGACAGTGGCCCTATCAGCAGTTGCTGTGACAGACGAGATGTTAGCGACTCTCAAACGCCTACCAATCGGCTATACTAAGGCTGACTCTCCAACCTTTATCATTGATGAGAATGGCAAGAAACTGCCAAATGGGGAACAGGGAGAAATCATTGTCTCTGGACCAGCTGTTTCAAAAGGTTATATGAACAATCCTGAAAAAACGGCGGAAGCCTTCTTTGAGTTTGAAGGTCTGCCAGCCTATCACACAGGAGATGTGGGAACCATGACAGATGAGGGATTGCTTCTCTACGGGGGTCGCATGGACTTCCAGATTAAGTTTAATGGTTACCGCATTGAGTTAGAAGATGTCTCTCAAAACCTCAATAAGTCTCGCTTTATTGAGTCTGCTGTCGCAGTTCCACGTTATAACAAGGACCACAAAGTACAAAATCTACTGGCCTATGTCATCTTAAAAGATGGTGTTCGATACCAGTTTGAACGTGATATCGATATTACCAAGGCCATTAAGGAAGACCTGGCAGACATCATGATGTCCTACATGATGCCGTCTAAATTCCTTTATCGAGACAGTTTACCACTGACTCCAAATGGGAAAATTGACATCAAAGGATTGATTAACGAGGTGAACAAGAGATGATGGAGTTCTTTCAACAGCTTCCTCATTTAGAGCCATATGGCAATCCTCAGTATTTTGTTTATGTGATTGCTGCAACCTTGCCCATCTTTATCGGCCTCTTTTTCAAGAAACGCTTTGCTTGGTATGAAGTACTGGTTAGTCTCTTCTTTATCGTTACCATGTTGGTAGGTGGGAAGACTAATCAGTTGGTTGCTTTGGGTACTTACCTTTGCTGGGAAATATTGCTCGTACTCTTCTACAAGCATTATCGAAAAAGTAAGGATGGCAAGTGGGTCTTCTACCTAGTTAGTTTTCTGTCCCTCCTTCCGATTATCTTTGTCAAGGTGCAGCCGGCTATCAATGGAACGCAGTCTTTGCTTGGATTTTTGGGAATTTCTTACCTGACCTTTCGTTCGGTTGGGATTATCATCGAGCTGAGAGATGGAGTGATTAAGGATTTTACGCTCTGGGAATCCCTCCGTTTCCTTCTCTTCATGCCGACTTTTTCAAGTGGGCCAATCGATCGCTTTAAGCGATTTAATGAAAATTATCAGACTATTCCTGAGCGAGATGAGTTGATGGAAATGCTTGAAGAGTCTGTCAAGCATATCATGCTTGGCTTTCTATACAAGTTTATCCTAGCTCATATTTTAGGAGAGATTTTATTGCCTCCTTTAAAAAATCTAGCCTTACAGTCAGGTGGTTTCTTTAATCTTTACGCCCTTGCAGTCATGTATACCTTTGGTCTGGAGCTCTTCTTTGACTTTGCAGGTTACTCTATGTTTGCCTTAGCTATCTCAAACTTGATGGGAATTCGTAGTCCTATCAACTTTAACAAGCCCTTTTTATCAAGGGATTTAAAAGAGTTTTGGAATCGCTGGCACATGAGCCTATCTTTCTGGTTCCGTGACTTTGTCTTTATGCGGATGGTGATGGTATTGACCAGAAAGAAGATTTTTAAAAATCGTAATGTAACCTCAAGTGTGGCCTACATTGTAAATATGCTGATTATGGGATTTTGGCATGGAGTGACCTGGTACTACATCGCTTATGGACTCTTTCATGGATTGGGCTTGGTCATCAATGACGCTTGGATTCGCAAGAAAAAAACGCTCAATAAGGAACGGAAAAAAGCAGGGAAGGCTACTCTGCCTGAGAATCGCTGGATTCAGTTGCTTGGCATGGTTGTCACCTTCCATGTCGTCATGTTGTCATTCTTAATCTTTTCTGGATTTTTGAATGATTTATGGTTTAAAAAATAAAAGGAAATAAAATATGGATATCAAATCAGAAGTTATCGAAATTATTGATGAGTTGTTTATGGAAGATGTTTCTGACATGATGGATGAAGATCTTTTTGATGCAGGTGTCTTGGATAGCATGGGAACGGTTGAGTTGATTGTTGAGATTGAAAACCGTTTTGACATTCGTGTCCCTGTGACAGAGTTTGGTCGCGATGACTGGAATACGGCTAATAAAATCATAGCAGGTATTGCGGAGCTCCAAAATGCTTAAGCGTTTCTGGCTGATTTTTGGCCCCTTGCTTGTTGCTAGCTTACTTGTATTTTTGCTTATCTTTTTTTATCCAGAGAATTCAAGTCATAATTTGTTAGAAGAAAAATATTCTGCTGCGGCTGCTAGTACGGAAAGTTTCAAAGAAAGAAGTCAGAAGGTAAGAGCTTTTACAGATCCAAATATGCGTTTTGTTCCTTTTTTGGGATCAAGCGAGTGGATTCGTTTTGATAGTATGCATCCGGCTGCCTTGGCTGAAAAGTATAATCGTTCCTATCGCCCCTACTTTTTGGGACAAGCAGGAGCAGCTTCTCTTAATCAGTACTTCTCTATGCAACAGATCTTGCCAGAAATTGAGAATAAACAGGCGGTTTTTGTCATCTCTCCTCAGTGGTTTACAGAGGAAGATTATGAACCAGCAGTTTTTCAAAACTATTTTAATAACGATCAGTTGACAGCCTTTTTGGAAAATCAGGAAGGAGATATTGTGGCTAAACACGCTGCAAAACGTCTGTTAAAACAAAATCCCAGCTTATCTATGAGAAATATTGTGGAGAAATTGTCCAAGGGTGAGGAGTTAACAGAGGTTGATCATACTGTAATCAATCTCTTTGCACGATTTAATGAGAGACAGGCTTCTCTGTTTGGTCAATTTTCTATTCGAGGAAAACTTAAATATAAAGAACATGTAGAAAACTATTTAAAAGATCTTCCCGATCAATTTTCTTATGATGAATTAGAAAAAATTGCTCGCAAAGATGCCGAAGTTAATACAACTAACAACGATATGGGTATGGAAAATCATTTTTACAACACTCAAGTTAAAAAGGATTTAAAAAAATGGGAAGGATATCAAAAAAATTATAACTTTCTCAAGTCAGCTGAATACAATGATTTACAATTAGTACTTAATCAATTTGCAAAGTCGAAGATTAATGTCCTCTTTGTCATCCAACCCGTCAACAAGAAATGGATGGACTACACAGGGCTCAGCGAAGATATGTACCAACATGCAGTGGAGAAAATTCGTTACCAATTAGAAAGTCAGGGCTTTACTAATATTGCTGATTTCTCAAAAAACGGTGGGGATCCTTATTTTATCAAAGATACCATTCACCTTGGTTGGTTGGGTTGGTTGGCTTTTGACAAGGCAGTTGATCCTTTCCTATCCAATCCCACCCCAGCTCCGACTTACCATCTGAATGAGCGCTTTTTCAG
>CAUQVK010000055.1:0-9986 GCA_963521495.1 uncultured Streptococcus sp. | reverse complement strand
TTGTAGGATTAGGAAATCCAGGGGATAAATATTTTGAAACAAAACACAATGTTGGATTTATGTTGATTGACCAACTAGCGAAGAAACAGAATGTCACTTTTACACATGATAAGATATTTCAAGCTGACCTAGCATCCTTTTTCCTAAATGGAGAAAAAATTTATCTTGTCAAACCAACGACATTTATGAATGAAAGTGGAAAAGCGGTTCATGCTTTATTGACTTATTATGGTTTGGATATTGAAGATTTACTCATCATTTACGATGATCTTGACATGGAAGTTGGAAAGATTCGTTTAAGAGCAAAGGGATCAGCAGGTGGTCATAATGGTATCAAGTCTATTATTCAACATATAGGGACTCAGGTATTTAATCGTGTTAAGATTGGAATCGGAAGACCTAAAAATGGTATGTCAGTTGTTCACCATGTTTTGAGTACCTTTGACAAGGATGATTATATTGGTATTTTACAGTCTATTGACAAAGTTGACGATTCTGTAAACTACTATTTACAAGAGAAAAACTTTGAGAAAACGATGCAGAGGTATAACGGATAAATGGTGACCTTATTAGATTTATTCTCAGAAAATGATCAGATAAAAAAATGGCATCAAAATCTGACAGATAAGAAAAGACAACTAATACTTGGTTTATCAACGTCTACTAAGGCTCTTGCAATTGCAAGCAGTTTAGAAAAAGAAGATAAGATTGTGTTATTGACGTCAACTTATGGAGAAGCAGAAGGACTTGTTAGTGATCTTATATCTGTTTTGGGTGAGGAACTTGTCTATCCATTTTTGGTAGATGACTCCCCTATGGTCGAGTTTTTGATGTCTTCACAAGAAAAAATCATTTCACGGGTTGAAGCCTTGCGTTTTTTGACTGATTCATCTAAGAGAGGGATTTTAGTTTGTAATATCGCAGCAAGTCGATTGATTTTACCGTCTCCCAATGTATTCAAAGATAGTATTGTAAAAATCTCAGTTGGTGAAGAATATGATCAACACGCGCTTATCCATCAGTTAAAGGAAATTGGCTATCGAAAAGTTACACAAGTACAAACTCAAGGCGAATTTAGTCTGCGAGGAGATATTTTAGATATTTTTGAAATATCCCAGTTAGAACCTTGCCGAATTGAGTTTTTTGGTGATGAAATTGATGGTATCAGGTCATTTGAGGTCGAAACACAATTATCGAAAGAAAATCAGACAGAACTCACCATCTTTCCAGCTAGTGATATGCTTTTGAGAGAAAAGGATTATCAACGAGGTCAGTCAGCTTTAGAAAAACAAATTTCAAAAACTTTATCACCTATTTTAAAATCATACTTAGAAGAAATTTTTTCAAGTTTTCACCAAAAACAAATTCATTCTGATTCACGGAAATTTTTATCTTTGTGTTATGACAAGACATGGACTGTTTTTGACTATATTGAAAAAGATATCCCAGTATTCTTTGATGATTATCAAAAATTAATGAATCAGTATGAAGTCTTTGAAAGAGAATTAGCACAATACTTTACAGAAGAATTACAGAATAGTAAAGCATTTTCTGAGATGCAGTATTTTGCAGATACGGAGCAAATCTATAAAAAACAGAGTCCAGTCACCTTTTTCTCTAATATGCAAAAGGGTTTAGGCAATCTCAAGTTTGACCAAATTTATCAATTTAATCAATATCCTGTGCAGGAGTTTTTCAATCAATTTTCTTTTCTAAAAGAAGAAGTTGAGCGATACAAAAAAATGGATTATACTATTATCCTGCAGTCTAGCAATTCAATGGGAAGTAAAACATTGGAGGATGTGTTAGAGGAATATCAGATTAAATTGGATTCTAGAGATAAGTCAAGAATCTGTAAAGAATCTGTAAACTTAATCGAGGGCAATCTCAGACATGGTTTTCATTTTGTAGATGAAAAGATTTTATTGATAACTGAACATGAGATTTTTCAAAAGAAATTGAAACGTCGTTTTCGAAGACAACATGTTTCAAACGCAGAGAGATTAAAAGATTACAATGAACTTGAAAAAGGAGATTACGTTGTTCACCATATTCATGGAATTGGTCAATATCTAGGAATTGAAACAATTGAAATCAAAGGGATACACCGTGATTATGTAAGTGTCCAGTATCAAAATGGGGATCAAATCTCCATCCCAGTGGAACAGATTCATCTACTATCTAAATATGTTTCAAGTGATGGTAAAGCGCCAAAACTCAATAAATTAAATGACGGTCATTTTAAAAAGGCCAAGCAAAAAGTTAAGAATCAGGTAGAGGATATAGCTGACGATTTAATCAAACTCTATTCTGAACGCAGCCAGTTGAAGGGTTTTGCTTTCTCAGCTGATGATGACGATCAACATGCTTTTGATGATGCTTTCCCTTATGTTGAAACGGATGATCAACTTCGTAGTATTGAGGAAATCAAGAGGGATATGCAGGATTCTCAGCCAATGGATCGACTTTTAGTTGGGGATGTTGGTTTTGGTAAGACTGAAGTTGCAATGCGTGCAGCCTTTAAGGCTGTAAATGATCATAAACAAGTTGTTGTGCTTGTTCCAACAACTGTTTTAGCTCAACAGCACTATACAAATTTTAAAGAACGATTCCAGAATTTTGCAGTTAATATTGATGTATTGAGTCGCTTTAGAAGTAAAAAAGAGCAAACTGAAACACTTGAAAAATTGAAAAAGGGTCAAGTTGATATTTTGATTGGAACACATCGTGTTTTGTCAAAAGATGTTGTGTTTGCTGATTTGGGCTTGATGATTATTGATGAAGAACAGCGATTTGGTGTCAAGCATAAGGAAACATTGAAAGAATTGAAGAAACAAGTGGATGTTCTAACCTTAACAGCTACTCCAATACCTCGTACCCTCCATATGTCTATGCTTGGAATTCGGGATTTGTCTGTTATTGAGACCCCTCCAACCAATCGTTACCCTGTTCAAACTTATGTGTTGGAAAAAAATGATAGTGTGATTCGTGATGCTGTTTTGCGTGAAATGGAGCGTGGTGGTCAAGTTTACTATCTTTACAACAAAATTGACACAATTGACAAAAAAGTTTCAGAATTACAGGAGTTGATACCGGAAGCTTCCATAGGCTTTATTCATGGTCAAATGAGTGAAATTCAATTGGAAAATACATTGCTAGATTTTATTGAAGGACAATATGATATCTTAGCAACCACTACCATTATTGAGACAGGGGTTGACATTCCTAATGCTAATACCTTATTTATTGAAAATGCAGACCACATGGGCTTGTCAACCTTGTACCAATTAAGGGGTAGAGTAGGCCGTAGCAATCGGATTGCTTACGCTTATCTGATGTATCGTCCAGAAAAATCAATCAGTGAAGTCTCCGAGAAGAGATTAGAAGCGATTAAAGGATTTACAGAATTGGGCTCTGGATTTAAGATTGCTATGCGAGATCTTTCTATCCGAGGAGCAGGGAATTTATTAGGAAAATCCCAGTCTGGTTTCATTGATTCTGTTGGTTTTGAATTGTATTCTCAGTTATTAGAGGAAGCTATTGCTAAACGAAATGGTAGTGGTAACAAAAGAATTAAAGGAAATGCTGAATTAATCTTGCAAATCGATGCTTATCTCCCTGAAACCTATATATCAGATCAGAGACATAAAATAGAAATTTATAAAAAAATACGCCAGATTGATAGTCGTGCTAATTACGAAGCGTTACAAGAAGAATTAATGGACCGCTTCGGAGAATATCCTGATGTTGTAGCTTATCTTTTAGAGATTGGTTTGGTCAAATCTTACTTGGATAAGGTATTTGTAGAACGTGTGGAAAGAAAAGAGACTAAGATTACAGTTCAATTTGAAAAGATCACCCAGCGATTATTCTTGGCTCAAGATTATTTTAAAGCTTTATCTGCAACGAACTTTAAAGCAGCCATAGCTGAGAATAAGGGATTAATGGAAGTTGTATTTGATGTCCGAAACAAGAAGGACTATGAAATTTTAGAAGGTCTGCTCATTTTTGGAGAAAGTTTATTAGAGATAAAAGTGTCGAAAGAAAGCAATTCCCTTTAACATTTTTCTTCTATAAAAGAGATAAAAATGGTACAATAATAATTTGAGGTAATAGAGATGAGATTAGACAAATATTTAAAAGTATCACGAATTATCAAGCGCCGTACAGTCGCAAAAGAAGTAGCGGATAAAGGTAGAATAAAGGTAAATGGAATCTTGGCTAAAAGCTCAACAGATTTGAAAATTGATGACCAAGTCGAGATTCGCTTTGGAAATAAATTGTTGCTTGTAAAAGTACTGGAGATGAAAGATAGTACGAAAAAAGAAGATGCAGCAGATATGTATGAAATTATCAGTGAAACACGGGTAGAAGAAAATGTCTAAAAATATTGTTCAGTTAAATAATTCGTTTATTCAAAATGAACACCAACGTCACAGATATTTGATGCAAGAACGACAAAAGAGAAATCGTTTTATGGGATGGGTATTAATTTTAATAATGTTATTATTTATTTTACCAACTTTTAATTTAGCCCAAAGCTATAATCAATTACTTCAAAAACGTCAGCAATTGTCAGACTTGCAAACTCAGTATCAAAGTCTAAGTGAAGAGAAGGATAAGGAGACGGATTTTGCAATGAAGCTGAAGGATGAAGACTATGCAGCAAAATATATGCGTGCTAAATATTATTATTCTAAATCTAGAGAAGTAGTATATACAATTCCTAACGTACTTCCAAGGTGATAAGATGGAAAATTTATTAGAAGTAATTGAGCAATTTCTGAGTTTGTCAGACGAAAAATTAGAAGAGTTATCTGTTAAAAATCAATCATTGCGCTTACAAGAAGAAAAGGAAAGGAAGAATGCGTAAATTCTTAGTTATTTTGTTACTACCAAGCTTTTTAACTATTTCAAAAGTCGTTAGTACAGAAAAAGAAGTAATCTATACTACTAAAGAAATTTATTACCTTTCTCACTCTGACTTTGGTATTTATTTTAGAGAAAAATTAAATAATCCCATGGTATTTGGTGAAGTTTCTGTATATGCTAATGAGGATTTAGTGATAGAATCTGGGAAACTTACTCCAAAAACAACCTTTCACATAACAGAATGGCGTCTAAATAGACAAGGTATTCCAGTATTTAAGTTATCAAATCATCAATTCATTGCTGCAGATAAACGATTTTTGTACGACCAATCAGAAGCCACTCCTTCAATAAAAAAAGTATGGTTAGAATCTGGATTTAAAGTATATAATAGTCCTTACGATTTGAGAGAAATAACATCCTCTTTAGTTTCCTATTCACAAGTAACCATAGATAAGACAATGTTTGTTGAAGGAAGAGAATTTTTACATATTGATCAAGTTGGATGGATAGATAAGGACTATACTTCTGAAAAAGATAATCGTATGAGTAAGGTCCAAGAAATATTATCAGAAAAATATCAGAAAGATTATTTCTCTATTTATGTTAAGCAACTGAATACTGGTCTAGAAGCAGGTATCAATCAAGATCAAAAAATGTATGCAGCTAGTATTTTAAAATTACCTTATCTATATTATACGCAAGAAAAAATAAATGAAGGTATTTACCAATTAGATACAACTGTAAAATACATACAAGAAGTTAATGAGTTTCCTGGATCATATAAACCAGAAGGAAGCGGTAGTCTTCCTAAAAAAGAGGATAATAAAGAGTATTCTCTCAAGGACTTAATCACAAAAGTATCTAAAGAATCTGATAATGTAGCTCATAATATACTGGGATATTATATTACAAATCAATCTGATATAGATTTTAAAGCCAAGTTGTCTGCTATTATGGGGGATGATTGGGATCCAAAAGAAAAAATAATTTCTTCTAAAATGGCTGGGAAAGCAATGGAGGCTATTTACAAGCAAAATGGATTTGTTTTAGAATCTTTGAACAAAACAGCATTTGATAATCAGAGAATTCCGAAGGGTGTTTCTGGTAAGGTTGCTCATAAAATTGGCGATGCAGATGAATTTAAACATGACACTGCAATTGTATACTCAGACTCTCCATTTATTCTTTCTATTTTTACTAAAAATTCTGATTATGATTCGATTGCTGAAATAGCTAAGGATGTTTATGAGGTTCTAAAATGACGGAACAAGATTTTTTAAATCATTTTCTTCAAAGAAAATATTTTAAGCAACATTCTAAGGTAGTATTAGCTCTTTCTGGTGGTTTAGATTCTATGTTTTTATTTCAACTATTATTCAACTATCAAAAAGAGTTAGGAATTGAACTGATTTTAGCCCATGTGAATCATAAGCAGAGAGTAGAATCAGATTGGGAAGAAAAGGAATTAAGGAAGTTAGCTAATCAAGCTGGACTTCCTATTTATATCAGCAATTTTTCAGGAGAATTTTCAGAAGCGCGTGCACGCCATTTTCGTTATGATTTTTTTAAAGAGGTCATGAAAGAAACTGGGGCAACAGCTTTGGTAACTGGCCACCATGCGGATGATCAAGCTGAAACAATTTTTATGCGTTTGATTAGAGGCAGTCGTTTGCACCATTTATCTGGAATTAAAGAAAAGCAATTAGTGGGAAATATTGAAATTATCCGTCCCTTACTAGCTTTTCAAAAAAAGTCCTTTCCACCTATTTTTCATTTTGAAGATAAGACAAATAATGAAAATGATTATTTTCGTAATCGTACTAGAAATATTTACTTACCAGGGTTAGAAAAAGAAAATCCACGCTTTAGAGATGCTATCTTAGATTTAGGAAACGAAGCTAGAGATTATGAATTAGCAATAGTTGAATTATCGAAAGATGTTGATATTGAGAACTTACAACAATTATTTTCTTATTCTAAGTCTACACAAAAGATATTACTCAAAAGATATCTTAGTCATTTTCCAGATTTAAATCTTACAAAAGCTCAGTTTGAAGAGTTTAGACAGATTTTAAAAACTAAAAGCCAGTATCGTCATCCGCTTAAAAATGGCTATGAATTGATAAAAGAGTACAAACAGTTTCAGATTTGTAAAATCAGTCCTCAGGCTGATGAAAAGGAAGATGAACTTGTGTTACACTATCAAAATCAGGTATCTTATCAAGGTTATTTATTTTCCTTTGGACTTCCTTTAGAAGGTGAATTAATTCAGCAGGTACCTGTTTCACGGGAAACATCGATACACATTCGTCATCGAAAAAGAGGAGATTTTTTGATTCAAAATGGGCATAGAAAAAAACTCAGACGTCTATTTATTGATTTGAAAATCCCTATGGAAAAGCGAAAATCTGCTCTGATTATTGAGCAATTTGGTGAAATTGTCTCAATTTTGGGAATTGCGACCAGTAATTTGAGTAAAAATACGAAAAATGATATAATGAACACTGTACTTTATATAGAAAAAATAGATAGGTAAAAAAATGTTAGAAAACGATATTAAAAAAATCCTCGTTTCACACGATGAAATTACAGAAGCTGCTAAAAAATTAGGTGTCCAACTAACCAAAGACTATGCAGGAAAAAATCCGATTTTAATTGGGATTTTAAAAGGATCTATTCCTTTTATGGCTGAGTTGATTAAACATATTGATACACATCTTGAAATGGACTTCATGATGGTTTCTAGCTACCATGGTGGAACAGCAAGTAGTGGTGTCATCAATATCAAGCAAGATGTAACTCAAGATATTAAAGGAAGACATGTTCTATTTGTAGAAGATATCATTGATACAGGTCAAACTTTGAAGAATTTGCGAGATATGTTTATTGCAAGAGATGCAGCTTCTGTTAACATTGCAACCTTGTTGGATAAACCAGAAGGACGTGTTGTAGAAATTGAGGCAGACTATACCTGCTTTACTATCCCAAATGAGTTTGTAGTAGGTTATGGTTTAGACTACAAAGAAAATTATCGTAACCTTCCTTATGTTGGAGTATTGAAAGAAGAAGTGTATTCAAATTAGAAAGAACAATTTTTAATGAAAAAACAAAATAATGGTTTAATTAAAAATCCTTTTCTATGGTTATTACTTATTTTTCTCCTAGTTACAGGTTATCAGTATTTTAGTACAGGTAGTGTTGCAGGGAAAAGTGAGCAAATTAATTATACAGAATTGGTAAAAGAAATTACCGATGACAACGTAAAAGAATTAACCTACCAACCAAATGGAAGTGTTATCGAGGTTTCGGGTGTCTATAAAAATCCTAAAACAAGTAAAGAAGAAACAGGTATCCAGTTCTTTTCTCCTTCTGCTACAACAGTAGAGAAATTTTCAAGCATCATTCTTCCTTCAGATACTACAGTATCAGAATTGCAAAAACTTGCTTCTGACCATAAAGCGGAAGTAACTGTTAAGCATGAAAGTTCAAGTGGTATGTGGATTAATATTCTTGTATCCATTGTGCCATTCGGTATTCTATTCTTCTTCCTATTCTCTATGATGGGAAATATGGGAGGAAATAATAGCCGTAACCCAATGAGTTTTGGACGTAGTAAGGCTAAAGCCGCAAATAAAGAAGATATTAAAGTAAGGTTTTCAGATGTTGCTGGAGCTGAGGAAGAAAAACAAGAACTAGTTGAAGTTGTTGAATTCTTAAAAGATCCAAAACGATTTACAAAACTTGGAGCCCGTATTCCAGCAGGTGTTCTTTTGGAGGGACCTCCGGGAACAGGTAAAACTTTGCTTGCTAAGGCAGTAGCCGGAGAAGCAGGTGTTCCATTCTTTAGTATCTCAGGTTCTGACTTTGTAGAAATGTTTGTCGGAGTTGGAGCTAGTCGTGTTCGTTCTCTTTTTGAAGATGCCAAAAAAGCAGCACCAGCTATCATCTTTATAGATGAAATTGATGCTGTTGGACGTCAACGTGGAGTTGGTCTTGGCGGAGGAAATGACGAACGTGAACAAACCTTGAACCAACTATTGATTGAAATGGATGGCTTTGAAGGGAATGAAGGAATCATCGTCATCGCTGCGACAAACCGTTCAGATGTTCTCGATCCCGCTCTTCTCCGTCCAGGTCGCTTTGATAGAAAAGTTTTGGTCGGTCGTCCTGATGTTAAGGGACGCGAGGCAATATTGAAAGTACATGCTAAGAATAAACCTCTTGCTGAAGATGTTGATTTGAAATTGGTTGCTCAACAAACTCCAGGTTTTGTCGGTGCTGATTTAGAGAATGTGCTAAACGAAGCAGCTTTGGTTGCTGCTAGACGTAACAAGTCAGTTATTGATGCTTCAGATATTGATGAAGCAGAAGATCGCGTTATCGCTGGTCCGTCTAAAAAAGATAAAACAGTATCTCAAAAAGAACGTGAATTGGTTGCTTATCATGAGGCAGGACATACCATTGTTGGTTTAGTCTTGTCGAATGCCCGCGTTGTTCACAAGGTTACAATTGTACCACGAGGTCGTGCGGGTGGTTATATGATTGCACTTCCTAAAGAGGATCAAATGCTTCTATCTAAAGAAGATATGAAAGAGCAATTGGCTGGCTTGATGGGTGGTCGTGTCGCCGAAGAAATTATCTTTAACGTTCAGACTACTGGAGCTTCAAATGATTTTGAACAAGCTACACAAATGGCGCGTGCAATGGTGACAGAGTACGGTATGAGTGAAAAGCTTGGACCAGTTCAATATGAAGGAAACCACGCTATGTTCGGTGCACAAACTCCTCAAAAATCAATTTCAGAACAGACAGCTTATGAAATTGATGAAGAAGTTCGTTCCCTATTAAATGAAGCACGTAACAAAGCTGCTGAAATTATCCAATCAAACCGTGAAACTCACAAATTGATTGCAGAAGCTTTATTGAAACACGAAACATTAGATAGTACACAAATTAAATCTTTATATGAAACAGGGAAAATGCCTGAAATAGTCGAAGAAGAATCACATGCTTTATCTTATGATGAAGTAAAATCAAAAATGGATGATGAAAAATAACTCAGAGAGGCCTAGCCTCTCTTTTTGAATACATTTGAGGAAGAAAAATGAACAGAA
>CAUQVK010000054.1:0-10318 GCA_963521495.1 uncultured Streptococcus sp. | reverse complement strand
GGCTAGGAAAAGCCCTATTAAAGACCACGGATTGGTATTGTTCATCTTGATTATAGGCTAAACATCTTTTTCTGTCATGAGTTAGCAGGCTCTGCCTGCTTGGAGTTTTACATGTAATAAACAATGGCAATGTATTGGAGGGCAGATGCAGCAAGGATAAAAAGATGCCAAATCATGTGGAAGTAAGGCTTTTTCTTGGCATAAAATCCAGCCCCAACTGTATAACAGAGTCCGCCAGTTACCATGAGACTCCAGAAAATTGGTGTTGTTTGACTGATAATGGCAGGAATGATAGCCAGAACCAACCAGCCCATAATCAGGTAAAGAGCAAGGCTGAATTTCTCATTGACCTTTTTAGCAAAGATTTTATAGAGAATACCAAAGATGGTCGTTCCCCATTGAATGGCAATAATCAGATAGCCAAACCAGTTATTCATCAAGGTTAATACGACGGGCGTGTAAGAGCCGGCAATGGCAACATAAATCATAGAATGGTCAATGATTCTCAAGACATATTTGTGGGTAGAACCATAGGTCATAGAGTGGTAAATGGTGGATGATAGGAACATGAGAAAGAGACTGATGACAAAAATGGAAACGCCGATAGATGATAAAAGTCCGTGTGTCTCATAACTATAGGTGGAAGAAATAGGGAGTAAGATGAGCATGATAACCGTACCAACCGCATGGCTCACGCTATTAGCAATTTCTTCACCGAAACTTAGTTGTTTACTGAGTTTTAAACTAGTATTCATTTTTTTGCTCCATTTCTAATTGATACGTGACTAGTGAAAGGGTACGATGATAAAGTTTAATTGTTTGGCAACTTGTTAGGATAATGGGGTTAGCTGGGTCAATTTCATCATTCATATAATCTACAAAAGAATTATAGAGGTGTTCTGAGCTAGCTTCATTTTGTAAGGTGTTAAGGGTTTGAGCGATTTCCTGGATAGAAAAGACAGATTTGAGAGTTGTGATAGCAATCAAACGAGCGATTTGTTTACGTTGGTACTTTTTCTTGTCAGGTTTTGCAAGATACCCATGTTTGACATAGTTGTTAACCATGGATGCAGTCAGGACTTTTTCTTTTTTTGAAAACATAGGTGCGCAGACTTGATTGACATATAGCAAGATTTGATCTAAATAGAGGTCAATATTTGGTATTTCTTCCCATTTTGGAAAGGAAAATTTAGCGTTCATTTCAAACTCCTCTTTATCTAGTCTCGATAACTAGATTATAAAACAATAAGAACCGAAAGTCAAATCTTAATCCCTTGTGAAAAGGATTAAATTATGCTATGATGAGATAAACTAGTCAGAAAAGAGGAGTTGTGATGGAAATTCGTTTAGCCTTTCCAAATGAAGTAAATTCAATTATGCAATTGATTGAGGACGCTAAAAAATGTTTAGCGGATGAAGGAAGTGACCAGTGGCAAAATGGCTATCCAAATGCTGATATTATCATTGACGACATTATTTCAGGTCAAGCCTATGTGGCCCTAGAAGAAGGTGAATTACTAGCTTATGCAGCTGTAACTAAGAGTCCTGAGAAAGATTATGAAGCCATTTATGAAGGAAGTTGGCAAGATGAAGAATCGGAATATCTCGTTTTTCATCGAATCGCTGTTTCATCAGATGTTCAAGGTCAAGGTGTTGCCCAAACTTTCTTGGAAGGGCTGATTGAAGGTTTTGATTACCTGGATTTTCGATCAGATACTCATAACGATAATAAAGCAATGCAACATATTTTTGAAAAGCTTGGATTTAAAAAGGTTGGTAAGGTACCAGTGGACGGGGAACGATTAGCTTATCAAAAATTAATAAAATAATGTCAAAGAAGTTAGCTAAACTACTTTATACTTCGCCACTTGGGCCCTTATCTCTAGTTGCGGATGACCGCTTTCTTTATGGAATATGGGTGCAGGATCAGACTTATTTTGAAAGAAGTGTAGCTGAGGATAGTTTGAAAATAGTTAAAAGCCATCCTGTCCTAGAGAAAGTCATGACCTACCTAGATGCTTATTTTGAAGGGCAGGTTCAGGACTTGTCTCAGCTTCCTTTGGCTCCTATTGGGACTGACTTTGAAAAGCGTGTATGGACCTACTTACAGGGCATTCCTTATGGTCAAACTGTTACTTATGGACAAATTTCCAAGGACTTGCAAGTAGGATCTGCTCAAGCTATTGGAGGGGCTGTAGGACGCAATCCCTGGTCGATCCTAGTGCCTTGTCATCGAGTACTAGGAGCAGGAAATTGTCTAACAGGTTATGCTTCTGGTATTGAAAACAAGGCTTGGCTCCTTCACCATGAAGGTGCAGATTTTTAAAAATCAGAATATAGAAAGAGAAGAAGATGTTAGAATTTATTGAATATCCAAAATGTTCTACTTGTAAAAAAGCTAAAAATGAATTGGAGCAGTTAGGACTTAAATTTAAAGATATCCATATCGTTGAAGAAACACCTAGTGAGGAAGTAATATTGAAATGGCTAGAAACTTCTGAGTTTGATGTGAAGCAATTTTTTAACACTAGTGGAATCAAATACCGTGAACTTGGTTTAAAAGATAAGGTGCCTAGCTTATCTAATGCAGAAGCTGCTAAACTTTTATCAAGTGATGGAATGTTGTTGAAACGACCACTCCTTGTAAAAGATGGTGCCCTTAAACAAATTGGTTACCGTAAAGCTTATGTAGAGTTAGGATTGAAATAGTTTTTATCTATCTTTTTAATAGGTAAAATATATTTCCTCCCTGTTTCAAAGTATGATAAACTAATAGGTATAGACTGTCTGTATTTTCCCGTAGCAAATAATTTCATTGCAGGCAAAAGTATGGTAGAATGAATCATTATCAGGAGAGGATGTTCTTATGAATATTACAACGATTTTAGCATCAGATTGGTACCAAAGCTTGATGCAATATATTCCAGATGGCAAGCTCTTCAGTTGGCGATCTGTTTTTGATGGGATTCCGAGAATTGTCCAACAATTACCCACAACCTTGATGTTGACAATCGGTGGTGCCATTTTTGGTTTAATGTTGGCCTTGGTTTTTGCTATTGTTAAAATCAATCGTGTCAAAATTTTATATCCCTTGCAGGCCTTCTTTGTTAGTTTCTTAAAAGGGACACCGATTTTGGTGCAACTCATGTTGACCTACTACGGAATTCCTTTGGCTTTGAAAGCCCTCAATCAGCAATGGGGAACTGGTCTCAATATCAATGCTATTCCAGCTGCTGCTTTTGCGATTGTCGCCTTTGCCTTTAATGAAGCAGCCTATGCGAGTGAAACTATTCGTGCAGCCATTCTTTCAGTTAATCCTGGGGAGATTGAGGCGGCAAGAAGTCTTGGTATGACACAGGCTCAAGTATATCGTCGCGTGATTATTCCTAATGCGGCGGTTGTTGCAACTCCAACCTTAATTAATTCCCTCATCGGTTTAACAAAGGGCACTTCCCTAGCCTTTAGTGCAGGTGTTGTAGAAGTTTTTGCCCAAGCTCAGATTTTAGGTGGAGCTGACTATCGCTATTTTGAACGCTTTATCTCCGTTGCCCTTGTTTACTGGGTAGTCAATATTGGAATTGAGAGCCTTGGTCGTTTTATTGAAAGAAAAATGGCTATTTCAGCACCAGATACAGTAGTTACAGATGTGAAAGGAGACCTTCGTTAATGATTAAGATTTCGAATTTAAGCAAATCCTTTTCAGGTCAGACTGTCTTGGATCATCTGGACTTGGAAATTCAAAAAGGGGAAGTTGTTGCCTTGATTGGGTCTTCAGGTGCTGGTAAATCAACTTTCCTACGTAGCCTTAATTATCTGGAGACACCAGACAGTGGTTCTATTCAGATTGATGATTTTTCAGTTGATTTTTCTAAGATTAGTCAAGAAGAAATCCTGAGCCTTCGTCGAAAACTATCAATGGTATTCCAACAGTTCAATCTATTTGAACGTAGAACTGCTCTTGAAAATGTTAAAGAAGGTTTACTTGTTGTTAAGAAATTATCTGATGAGGAAGCAACTAAGATTGCTAAGGAAGAATTGGCTAAAGTTGGTCTTTCTGATAGAGAGCAGCATTATCCACGTCATTTGTCAGGTGGACAAAAGCAACGGGTTGCCTTAGCGCGTGCGCTTGCCATGAAACCAGATGTCTTGCTCTTGGACGAACCAACTTCAGCCCTTGACCCAGAATTGGTCGGTGAAGTAGAGAAGTCTATTGCAGATGCAGCCAAGTCAGGTCAAACCATGATTTTAGTCAGTCATGACATGTCCTTTGTAGCCCAAGTGGCAGACAAGATTTTATTTCTAGACAAGGGAAAGATTATTGAGTCTGGTACACCAGATGAAATTATCAATAATCCTAAAGAAGAACGGACAAAAGAATTCTTCTCTAGTTACAAACGGACTTATATTTGATATAATAGTTAAAGGAAAACTCAGTTAGTTGCTCTAGCTGAGTTTACTCTTTAAAAAAGATAGAAGCGAGTGAAATCATGCTACTACAATTGTTTTCTTTATATTTTGAGAGTTTGATTTTAACGGCTCTCTTGGTCTCAATCGTTTTAGGAATTTGGATTGGGTTGAGAACCATGTCGGGAGTAGATAAGTCTGCTAAAGCTAGACAAGCTTATTTTTATGATATGATTATGATTGGAGTATTGGTTGTTCCGGTATTGTCCTTTGCTGTCATGAGTTTTCTTTTGCTTTTCAAGGCATAATATTTGCTTAATTGATGTTAATTGGTTAGAATAAGAATAGTTACAACAGGAAAGAAGGAATTGAAATGTACGATACTATTATTATCGGTGCTGGACCTGCAGGAATGACTGCAGCCTTGTATGCTGCTCGTAGTAATCTTAAAGTGGCTCTTATTGAAGGCGGATTGCCAGGTGGTCAGATGAACAATACATCTGATATTGAAAACTATCCAGGTTATGCTAATATTAGTGGACCAGAGCTGGCAGAGAAGATGTTTGAACCGCTTGAAAATCTTGGAGTAGAACATCTTTATGGTTATGTTGAAAATATTGAAGACCATGGTGATTATAAGAAAGTCATTACAGATGATCAAGTGCTTGAAACTCGTACGATCATCGTAGCTACAGGTTCTAAACATCGTCTTTTGGGAGTTCCAGGTGAAGAAGAACTTAATAGCCGTGGTGTTTCCTACTGTGCAGTTTGTGATGGAGCCTTCTTCCGTGATCAAGATTTGTTGGTTGTTGGTGGAGGAGATTCAGCTGTTGAAGAAGCTCTCTTCTTGACACGTTTTGCAAAGTCTGTTACCATTATCCATCGTCGTGATGAATTACGTGCTCAAAAACTTTTACAAGACCGAGCTTTTGCAAATGAGAAAATTAGCTTTATTTGGGACTCTGTTGTTAAAGAGATTAAGGGTGAGAACCGAGTAGAATCTGTTGTATTTGAAAATGTGAAAACAGGTCAAGTGACAGAACAAGCCTTCGGTGGCGTCTTTATCTATGTTGGCTTGGACCCTCTTAGCGATTTTGTTAAAGAATTGAATATCCAAAATCAGGCAGGTTGGATTGTGACAGATACTCATATGAAGACAAAAGTTGATGGAGTCTTTGCAGTTGGTGATGTTCGTCAGAAAGACCTCCGTCAAGTCACCACAGCTGTTGGAGATGGGGCTATAGCAGGACAAGAAGCTTACAAATTTATTACCGAGCATAGTTAAAAATAAAAAAGAGTCTGGGACAATAGTCTCTTATGTCCCAAAAAAAGAGGCTGGGACAAAAAGATTTTGATTTTAGGAATTCTTTATTATAAATTTCTAAAATCGATAGATTAGACAAAAAAGCGAACAAGACAGAATTCTGATTGTCAGATAACTCGTTTTGTTCGCTTTTTATATTTAAGGTTAGGCTTTTGTCCCAGACTCTTTTTATAGACGATTTCGAAATACTTCATACATGAGTATAGCAGCAGCAACACTGGCATTGAGGCTTTGAACGTGACCATTCATAGGGATTGTAATCATCTCATCCACCTGTTTTTTGATGTTACTAGAGATGCCTTTACCTTCATTTCCGATGATAAGTGCGACTTTTCCTTTTGTATTCCACTTGTGGCAAGGAGTACCATTCATATCCGTTCCAAAGGTCCAGAATCCTTCATCCTTGAGTTTGTCCAGAGTTTGGCTCAGATTGGTCACTCGAGCGATTGGAACGTGCTCAATAGCACCTGTGGCCGTTTTGGCAACGACAGGAGTTACACCGACAGCACGGTGCTTGGGAATGATGACACCTGAAACATTGGTCGCGTCAGCAGTTCTCAAGATAGAACCCAGATTATGGGGGTCAGTTAATCCGTCCAGAATCAATAGCAAAGGATTTTCTTCTTGACGCGTTTTGGCAAGAATGTGATCTAGCTCGCTATAGGCAAATTCGGAAACTCGAAGGACAAATCCTTGATGGACAGCGCCTTCGGTCATCTCAGAGAGGGATTTTTTTGAGGTCCAAGAAATGGACACCTTCTTTTCTGTAGCCAGTTCTTTGACTTTTTCAACATTCTTACCTCGTAGGTCTTCTTGGAGGTAGAGTTTGTTTCCAGTATTTGCAAGGAGGGCTTCGGTAACGGCGTGGACGCCATAGACAATATCATTTGTTTTCATGCCTCTATTATAACACAAAACCCCGTCTTGCAACGGGATTTTCTTTATTCTAGAATCAGTAAACCATCTTTAACTGCAAATGGGTCTTTTTCATTGATACGATCGTAAAACATGATTCCGTTGATGTGGTCAATTTCATGCTGAACAACGATGGAGTTGTAGCCTTTGAGCTTGATGCGGTGTTTTTCTCCATCCTTGTCAAAGTAGTCAACAGTAACGCGAGCATGGCGCACCACATAGCCAGGCACGTTGCGGTCAACAGACAGGCAACCTTCTCCTTCGCCAAGAGCAGCGTCTTGAACAGAGTGAGAGACGATTTTTGGATTGTACATAATGGCTTGTAAGTCGTAGGCTTCCTGTGGAGTTTCGCCTTCTTCAACAATATTTGGTACCAAAACAGCGATAATGCGTTTTGAAATATCCAATTGAGGAGCAGCAAGTCCAACCCCACCGCGTAGCCCCATTTTTTCAGCCATGACAGGATCTTGGGAATGTTTGAGGAATTGCATCATCTTTTCGCCAAGGATGATTTCCTGATCAGATAGGGGGAAAGTGACTTCCTCAGCAACCGCGCGTAGAGTAGGATTCCCCTCGCGGATAATATCGTTCATATCAATTAAGTGAGCAGCTTTTGTAATACGTTCTATAGCAGACATTTTCTCTCCTTTCATTACTTCTACATGATATCACAAAATAAGTAGGATTAAAAGTATTACGCTGTAGAAATTTAGTAGATGAACAAAAAGCTTTGATTCAACTGTGAAAGAATTTGTTAACTGTGTTATAATTAAAGGTAAAGATTTGCATAAGAAAGTAGGGAGAATGAAGATGCAAAGAAGACAAGATAGACATCAAACTGGATCAATGTTGCAATTTGTAAAGCAAGTTGTGAATTTCTTTAGGCGTTATACTAGGTGGAGCAATAAAGGATTTGTAGCTGTTCTTTTATTAGCTGTAGCTCTATCAATGGGATTGGTTTTACTTTTTGAAGTTTTTCAAGGAATGCCATTGACTAGCCAAACACGAGTTACTAGGTCTCAAGAGGAAGTTAAGAAAAACCAAGAAGCTAAGAAGTTGGAAGAAGAAACAAGTGCTCGCATCATGGCCCATGGAGATTTACTTTACCATGATATTATTTATATGTCAGCTAAAAAGGAAGATGGCAGCTATGATTTTCAAGAGAATTTTGAATATGTAAAACCTTGGCTCAAACAGGCTGATTTGGCTATAGGTGATTTTGAAGGGACTATTAATAAAGATCATTTTTTAGCTGGTTATCCTTTATTTAACGCCCCTGCTCAAGTAATGGATGCTATTAAAGATGCTGGATATCATGTCCTGGACTTGGCTCATAATCATATTTTAGATTCACAAATCGAAGGTGTTGTTTCAACGGTAGATACCATTGAAAAGGCAGGTATAACGCCAATTGGAGTTTACACACATGAGCCACGTGATAAGGCTCCTCTTGTCATCAAAGAAGTAAATGGTATTAAAGTGGCTTTATTAGCATACTCTTATGGTTTCAATGGGATTGAGCAAAATTTGTCTCAAGAAGATTATAATCGCTATCTTTCTGACTTGAATGAAGAAAAGATGAAGGCTGAGATTGAGCGCGCTGAAAAAGAGGCAGATATTACAGTTGTCATGCCTCAGATGGGTGTAGAATATCGCATAGAACCTACTGAAGAGCAGAAGGCTCTCTACCACAAGATGATTGACTGGGGTGCGGATATTATCTTTGGAGGCCATCCTCACGTAGTAGAACCATCAGAGACTGTTGAAAAAGATGGAGAGAAAAAACTGATCATCTACTCTATGGGAAACTTTATTTCTAATCAACGTATTGAAACAATGTCTGGTGTAGACAATGCTAAGTGGACTGAGCGTGGTGTTCTTATGGATGTAACTATTAAGAAAAAAGCAGGTAAGACAAATATTGAAACTGCTCAAGCTCATCCTACTTGGGTTAACCGTACACCAAAAGGAGGTTATTCACCAGAAGGTTATCCACTTTATCGTTATCAGACCTTTATTTTGGAAGATTTTATTGAGGGTGGTAAACATCGTGACCTCTTAGATGCTGCTACAAAGGAAAGAATTGATATTGCTTACAAAGAGATGAATGAACATGTAGGATTGAAATGGTAGTAATTGTAACTACGAGGAATTAAGATGGATATTAAAGTAATTGCGACAGATATGGATGGAACCTTGCTAGATGCTCAAGGGCAACTGGATCTTCCACGTCTGGAAAAGATTTTAGATCAGTTAGATCAAAAGGGTATTCGCTTTGTCATTGCAACTGGAAATGAAGTTTATCGTATGAGAGAATTACTAGGCCACCTTATAGATAGAGTGGTGCTAGTGGTCGCTAATGGCGCACGAATATTTGAAGCCAATCAGTTAATTCAAGCGCAGACGTGGGATGATAGAATAGTTGAAAAAGCAATCCAATATTTTAAAGGTCGAGAATGTGAGGACCAGTTTGTTGTAACTACTATAAACGGTGGTTTTGTAAAAGAAGGAACTGTTTTTACAGATTTAGAGAGCTTTATGACTCCTGAAATGATTGAGAAATTTTACCAACGTATGCATTTTGTTGAGGAATTAAATCCGGAACTCTTTGGTGGTGTACTAAAAATGAGTATGGTTGTTGGTGAGGAGCGTACGGCCTCAGTCTTAAAGGGAATTAATGATTTGTTCGGTGGTCATGTTAGAGCTGTATCCAGTGGCTTTGGCTGCATTGATATTCTACAAGATGGTATCCACAAGGCATGGGGATTGGAAGAATTACTCAAACGCTGGGACTTAAAAGCCCAACAAATCATGGCATTTGGTGATAGTGAAAATGATCTTGAAATGCTAGAGATGGCTGGTATTGCTTATGCTATGGGGAACGCAGATGACAAGGTTAAGGCAGTTGCAAAAGCTCTAGCACCATCTAACAGCCAAGGTGGAGTTTATCAAGTCTTAGAAAAGTGGCTTGAGGATGAAAATTGTTTAAGCAGATATGAGTAACAAGTTTTATTGAATAATAAATATGAAATCTGAATTAGAAAGTTATCAATTCTCAATAAAGTCAATAACTTTTTAGCATTTTGATTTTGTTTTGCATTTTTCTTACAGATAGGATATAATGGTTATATTGTCTTTTGGGGTCGTTACGGATTCGACAGGCATTATGAGGCATATTTTGCGACTCGTGTGGCGACGTAAACGCTCAGTTAAATATAACTGCAAAAAATAACACTTCTTACGCTCTAGCTGCCTAAAAACCAGCAGGCGTGACCCGATTTGGATTGCTCGTGTTCAATGACAGGTCTTATTATTAGCGAGATACGATCAAGCTTTGTCTAGCAGTTTGATAAGAGATTGATAGACTCGCAGTTCCTAGGCTTGAGTTATGTGTCGAGGAGCTGTTAAAACAATACATAACCTATGGTTGTAGACAAATATGTTGGCAGGTGTTTGGACGTGGGTTCGACTCCCACCGGCTCCATTATTCTTTTGCATTCCTTGGTAAAACGTTGTTAAATCAACGTTTTTTTATTATACGACTATCAGTCCGTCTCGCTCCGTTAGGTGCGAGACAAAAAAACCACCCGCTATGCGGGTGCGCGTCGAAGGTTATACCCAAAAAACTCCGAACGCGATACAATAAAGGTGTTCAAGCCAATTGTAAAGCGAAAG
>CAUQVK010000053.1:0-10772 GCA_963521495.1 uncultured Streptococcus sp. | reverse complement strand
TCCTATCCAATCCCACCCCAGCTCCGACTTACCATCTGAATGAGCGCTTTTTCAGTAAAGACTGGGCGACTTATGATGGAGATATTAAAGAATTTCGATAAATGGACAGCCAGATTATCGATGATGAACTCTAAAAGTTAGACAATTCGTCTTATTTTTAGAGTTTTTTCTGATTCTCTATTTTTAGTTTGATGTGGGGTTCTTATTGTGCATGTGAACAAATCTCGCTTTAGTTTTACCTTTTAGGTTCTAATGGCAAAGTAATCTAATTTGTGTTATAGTGAATATGCTTGAGAAAATGTTCTAAAAAGAAATCATTTTTATTTTTATAAGTCATTTATGTTCATTACTGTGATTAGAATAGTCTTTTGATTGAGGAAATTCTTGATGCGGTAAGATAAGATGTCCTATACAGAAAGATTTTTCAAATTCTAATAGAGTAAGGAGAAAGAGTTGAAAGAAGTAGTAATTGTTGCAGCTGTTCGGACAGCGATTGGATCTTTTGGAGGAAGTTTAAAAGATATTTCTGCTGTTGATTTAGGAAGCTTGGTAATCAAGAATGCGATTGAAAGAGCTGGCTTGATACCAGAGCAAGTTGATGAAGTGATTATGGGGAATGTTTTGGGGGCAGGTCTAGGGCAAAATGTGGCCCGTCAAATGAGTGTTCATGCAGGTGTACCAGTTACTGTTCCAGCATTCACAATCAATAAAGTGTGCGGGTCTGGTTTGAAAGCTGTTCAATTGGCAGCCCAAGCAGTGCTATGTGGAGATGCTGATGTAGTTGTTGCAGGTGGAGCTGAAAATATGAGCCAAGCCCCTTATATTCTTCCAAATCAACGTTGGGGTTCTCGAATGGGAAATGCTACAGTAGTGGATACTATGCTTCGGGATGGTTTGACAGATGGATTTGAAGATTATCACATGGGAATTACAGCTGAAAATGTTGCTGAACAATATGGAATTACTCGTGAAGATCAAGACAGCTTTGCCCTCCGATCTCAAAAACGTGCCCTTGAAGCCATTGAGGCTGGTCGGTTTAAAGAAGAGATTGTTCCAGTTGAAATCCCACAACGACGCGGTGAGCCTCTTATATTTGATACGGATGAATTTCCCAGAAGAGATGTTTCACTTGAAGGTTTTTCTAAACTTCGTCCAGCATTTCAAAAAGATGGAAGTGTTACTGCTGGTAATTCTTCAGGTATCAATGATGGTGCGGCAGCAGTTGTGGTAATGAGTGCTGAAAAGGCCAAAGAATTAGGTATTACAGCACTGGCAACTATCAAATCTTATGCAAGTGCAGGTTTAGATCCAAAAGTGATGGGATGTGGTCCCATTTATGCCTCTCGTAAAGCACTTGAAAAAGCTGGGCTTACGGTTGCAGATCTTGATTTAGTAGAATCAAATGAAGCATTTGCTGCTCAATCCTGCGCAGTTGCTAAAGAACTGAATCTGGACTCAGAAAAAGTGAATGTTAACGGTGGAGCTATTTCACTTGGACACCCAATCGGTGCCTCAGGTTGCCGTATACTGGTTACCCTTCTTCATGAAATGCAAAAACGTGATGTAAAACGTGGACTTGCAACGCTTTGTATCGGTGGAGGAATGGGGACTGCTCTTATTGTCGAGCGCTAAGCAGATCCAGATACGATATTAGGATAAAAAGTAAGTTGTGTGGTTAAAACACTCTATTAAGTTCTGTCCAGCTTGATAGAGTGTTTTTTGATTGTTACTAGGAAATGTAAATGAAAGATGAAACTAGGAATCGAGCTGCTAGCTCTCAAAACACTGTTTTAAGATTGCTGCTAAAACTGAAGAAGTCAGTAACTTTACTACGAAAAGGTAAGCTTGCTACTGTTTGAAGAGATTTTCGAAGGGTCTAAAAGTGATTTGAAATTATCGGAGTCAAAGTTATCGTTTCTTAAAACTTGGGGGAAAATACTCTTTCAGTTTGTTCTTTTGATTCACTAAATAGACTATCATGATTTTTCTTGTTCAACTTCACTATAGAATTGGTTTTTAGCTATTTATTTAAAAAGGAATGAAAAATAGTAGGTCTAGTTATTCTCAATGGTATTTTTGCTCGCTTTCCTTTATAATGGGTATATGGACAAGAAGAAATTATTATTGATTGATGGGTCTTCGGTTGCTTTTCGGGCGTTTTTTGCGCTCTATCAGCAGTTGGACCGTTTTAAGAATGCGGCTGGTTTGCATACCAATGCGATTTATGGTTTCCAGTTGATGTTGAGCCATTTGTTGGAGCGGATTGAGCCGAGTCATATTTTGGTGGCTTTTGATGCGGGAAAGACGACCTTCCGGACAGAGATGTATGCGGACTATAAGGGTGGTCGGGCTAAGACTCCTGATGAGTTTCGTGAGCAATTTCCCTTCATTCGTGAGTTGTTGGATCATATGGGGATTCGTCACTATGAGTTGGCTCAGTATGAGGCGGATGACATCATTGGGACGCTGGATAAACTAGCTGAGCAGGATGGTTTTGATATTACCATTGTCAGTGGGGACAAGGACTTGATTCAGCTGACGGATGAGCATACGGTGGTTGAGATTTCCAAGAAAGGTGTGGCTGAGTTTGAGGCCTTTACGCCAGAATATCTTATGAAAAAGATGGGCATTACACCGACGCAGTTTATCGATCTCAAGGCGCTCATGGGTGATAAGTCGGATAATATTCCTGGGGTGACCAAAATCGGAGAAAAGACGGGTATCAAGCTCTTGCTGGAGCATGGTTCACTCGAGGGAATTTATGAAAATATTGATGGGATGAAGACTTCTAAGATGAAGGAAAATCTTATCAATGATAAGGAACAGGCCTTTTTGTCTAAAACACTGGCGACCATTGATACCAAGGCACCGATTGAGATTGGTTTGGAGGATTTGGTCTATAGTGGTCCAGATGTGGAAAATCTTGGGAAATTCTACGATGAGATGGGCTTCAAACAGCTCAAACAGGCCTTAAATGTGTCGTCAGCTGATGTGGCTGAGAGTTTGGATTTTACTATTGTTGACCAAATCAGTCAAGATATGCTGAGTGAAGAGTCTATCTTCCATTTTGAGCTTTTTGGTGAAAATTACCATACGGATGATTTGGTTGGTTTTGCCTGGTCTTGTGGGGATAAGCTCTATGCCACAGACAAACTTGAACTTTTGCAAGAGCCGATTTTCAAGAACTTTTTAGAAAAAACACCTCTGAGAGTTTATGACTTTAAGAAGGCTAAAGTTCTCTTGCATCGTTTTGGTCTGGATTTGCAGGCACCTGCCTTTGATAGCCGTTTGGCTAAATACCTCCTTTCGACTGTGGAGGACAATGAAATTGCGACTATTGCTAGTCTTTATGGTCAGACTTATTTGGTTGATGATGAGACTTTCTATGGTAAGGGAGTCAAGAAGGCCATTCCTGAACGTGAGAAATTCTTGGAACACTTGGCTCGTAAGATTGCTGTTTTGGTCGAAACAGAGCCTATTTTGCTTGAAAAACTCAGCGAAAATGGGCAATTAGAGCTTCTTTATGATATGGAGCAACCTCTGGCTTTTGTCCTTGCCAAGATGGAAATTGCTGGGATTACGGTCAAGAAAGAGACCTTACTTGAGATGCAGGCTGAAAATGAGCTTGTCATTGAAAAACTCACTCAGGAGATTTACGAACTGGCTGGTGAGGAGTTTAATATCAACTCTCCTAAGCAGTTGGGCGTGCTTCTCTTTGAAAAATTGGAACTTCCTCTAGAATACACTAAGAAAACCAAGACGGGTTATTCGACAGCAGTGGATGTGTTGGAGCGTCTGGCTCCTATTGCTCCGATTGTTAAGAAAATCCTGGATTACCGTCAAATTGCCAAGATTCAGTCTACTTATGTGATTGGCTTGCAGGACTGGATTTTGGCTGATGGTAAGATTCATACTCGCTATGTGCAGGATTTGACCCAGACAGGTCGTCTGTCTAGTGTGGATCCAAACTTGCAAAATATTCCTGTGCGTTTGGAACAAGGTCGTCTCATTCGGAAGGCTTTTGTGCCTGAGTGGGAGGATAGTGTGTTACTCAGCTCGGACTACTCGCAGATTGAATTGCGTGTTTTGGCGCATATTTCTAAGGATGAGCACTTGATTAAGGCCTTCCAAGAGGGGGCAGATATCCATACTTCGACAGCCATGCGGGTCTTTGGCATTGAGCGTCCTGAGGATGTGACTGCAAACGACCGTCGCAATGCCAAGGCTGTCAACTTTGGAGTGGTTTATGGGATTTCAGACTTTGGCTTGTCTAATAATCTGGGTATCAGCCGTAAGGAGGCTAAAGCCTATATCGACACTTATTTTGAACGTTTTCCAGGCATCAAAAATTACATGGATGAGGTGGTGCGAGAGGCGCGTGATAAGGGCTATGTAGAAACCCTCTTCAAGCGTCGCCGTGAGTTGCCAGATATCAATTCTCGCAACTTCAACATTCGTGGTTTTGCGGAGAGGACGGCTATCAATTCACCGATTCAAGGATCAGCAGCAGATATTCTGAAAATTGCTATGATTGAGCTAGATAAAGCCTTGGTTGCAGGTGGTTATCAGACCAAGATGCTTCTGCAAGTGCACGATGAAATCGTCCTTGAAGTTCCTAAATCTGAATTGGCAGAGATGAAAAAATTGGTGAAACAAACCATGGAAGAAGCCATTAAACTCAGTGTTCCCCTTATCGCAGATGAAAATGAAGGGGCAACCTGGTACGAGGCTAAATAAAAAGGGGGCTAGTCCTCCTTTTTTGTAGTAGAATTCTGCAAGCCTTTTCAAAATGTGCTATACTGATGAAAAAGGAGGATTTCTATGAGTCAAGAATTTATCAATCCAAGTGATGGCGTGATTCGTCAGTATCTAGCAACGAGCAAAACCCTTGCTGTGGTGGGCTTGTCAGACCGTGAGGAAACAACTAGCAATCGAGTGACCAAGGAAATGCAGGCTCGGGGTTATAAAATCATCCCAGTCAATCCCAAGGCGGCAGGTGGTGAAATCTTGGGTGAAAAGGCTTATGCCAGCCTAGCTGAGATTCCTTTTCCTGTAGATATTGTCAATGTTTACCGTCGCAGTGAGTTTTTGCCAGATGTAGCGCGTGATTTTCTAAAGACTGATGCCAAGATTTTTTGGGGGCAACTCGGACTTGAAAGTTTAGAAGCGGAAGAAATACTGCGTGCTGGTGGATGTGAAGATATCGTTATGAATCGCTGCATCAAGAGAGAACATACACGTTTGATTGAGGAAGCATAAGAAAAAGGTAGCTGGAGGGCTACCTTTTGTGTTATACTCAATGAAAATCAAAGAGCAAACTAGGAAACTAGCCGCAGGTTGCTCAAAACACAGTTTTGAGGTTGTGGATAGAACTGACGAAGTCAGTAACCATACCTACGGCAAGGCGACGTTGACGTGGTTTGAAGAGATTTTCGAAGAGTATTAGAAAATACCAATCAGTGCTTGCATTCCAAGGCTAGTCAGGATGATGGCGATCCAGCAGAGTGCTCCAAGTAGAATAGATTTGCCGCTGGATTTGACCAATCCGATGAGATTGGTTTTGAGACCGATAGCGCTCATAGCCATGACAATAAGGAATTTAGAGAGTTGTTTGAGTGGGGTAAAGAAGCTACTAGCTACACCGAGAGAGGTGAGTAGTGTGGTAAGGAGAGAGGCGAGGATGAAGTAGAGGATAAAGAGTGGAAAGACTTTCTTCAGTTGAACACCTTGCTTGCTTTTTTGTGAGCGACTTTGCCAGTAGGATAGAACGAGCGTGATAGGGATAATGGCCAAGGTGCGTGTGAGTTTGACAATGGTTGCGGATTCGAGGGTATTGCTTTGGTAAAGGCTGTCCCAGGCACTTGCTGTAGCTGTTACAGAGGAAGTATCATTGACAGCTGTTCCTGCAAAGAGGGCGAATCCTTCATTAGACAAGTGAAGCCAAGTGCCTAGAGTTGGAAAGATGAGAGCTGCCAAAACATTGAAGAAAAAGATAACAGAGATAGCTTGAGCAACTTCTTTTTCCTTGGCATGAATAACAGGCGCTGTCGCAGCGATGGCAGAACCACCACAAATCGAAGAACCTACTCCAATCAAGGTAGCAAGTTTTGTGTCTAGTGCAAAGAAACGTTGGAAAAGATAGGCTACAATCAAGGAGATAGAGATGGTCGAGAGGATGACAGGGAGTGATGATTGTCCAACTGCGAAGACCTGCGAAATATTAAGTCCAAAGCCGAGCAAGATAACCGCATACTGCAGCAATTTTTTGGAACTAAAGGTCAATCCAGCATCCAGTTGTTTATAAGACGAGAGAAAGGGCTGTAGGATCATTCCCATAAAAATAGCAAAGACAGGTGCTCCTATGACAGGGAAAAAGCCGCCGAGCAACCAAGTGATTAAGGAAATCAAAAGGCAGGTGAGGATGCCTGCTCCATTTTTTGATAGAAATGACATAAAAACCTCCAAATAGAATCTGTTACCATTATAGACCTGTAAACAGGAAAAGTAAAATAGAAAGTGGAAAGCTATTCTATAATGTAATTTTGCGGATAAGAGGCTTTTATAGTATAATAGAGATACGTTTTGCAAGTAGGAGGTATCTATGGACTTAACTAAGCGCTTTAATAAACAGTTAGATAAGATTCAAGTTTCGTTGATTCGTCAGTTTGACCAGGCTATTTCTGAGATTCCTGGGGTCTTGCGTTTGACCTTGGGGGAACCTGATTTTACAACGCCAGATCATGTCAAGGAGGCGGCCAAGCGAGCGATTGACCAGAACCAATCCTACTATACAGGGATGAGTGGTCTGCTGACTCTACGTCAGGCGGCCAGTGACTTTGTTAAGGAAAAGTACCAACTGGACTATGCTCCTGAAAATGAAATCTTGGTTACAATTGGGGCGACAGAGGCTTTATCTGCTACTTTGACAGCTATTTTGGAAGAGGGAGACAAGGTGCTTTTGCCAGCTCCTGCTTATCCGGGTTATGAACCGATTGTCAATCTAGTTGGGGCAGAGATTGTCGAGATTGACACGACTGAAAATGGGTTTGTTTTGACTCCTGAGATGTTGGGAAAGGCCATTTTGGAGCAGGGTGACAAGCTCAAGGCGATTATTCTCAACTATCCAGCCAATCCGACAGGAATTACTTATAGTAGGGAGCAGTTGGAAGCCTTGGCAGCTGTTTTACGCAAGTACGAAATTTTCGTTGTCTGTGATGAGGTCTACTCAGAATTGACCTACACAGGCGAAGCCCATGTGTCTCTGGGAACCATGTTGAGAGATCAGGCTATTATTATCAATGGTTTGTCTAAATCGCATGCCATGACAGGTTGGCGTTTGGGGCTGATTTTCGCTCCTGCAGCCTTTACAGCCCAGTTGATTAAGAGTCACCAGTACTTGGTTACTGCCGCAAATACTATGGCTCAACATGCTGCGGTAGAAGCCTTGACGGCTGGTAAAAACGATGCGGAGCCCATGAAAAAGGAATACATCCAGCGTCGGGATTATATTATCGAGAAAATGACTGCTCTTGGTTTTGAGATTATCAAACCAGACGGTGCCTTCTATATCTTTGCTAAGATTCCAGCGGGCTACAATCAAGACTCCTTTGCCTTTTTGAAGGATTTTGCTCAGAAGAAGGCTGTTGCCTTTATCCCTGGTGCTGCCTTTGGGCGTTATGGAGAAGGTTATGTTCGCCTGTCTTATGCGGCTAGCATGGAGACTATCAAAGAAGCCATGAAACGGCTTGAGGAGTATATGAGAGAAGCATGATTCAGTCTATCACGAGTCAAGGCTTGGTGCTCTACAATCGCAATTTTCGTGAGGATGACAAGCTAGTCAAGATTTTTACAGAGCAGGCTGGCAAACGCATGTTTTTTGTCAAACACGCTGGTCAGTCTAAGCTGGCTCCAGTTATTCAGCCCTTGGTGCTGGCACGATTTCTCTTGCGAATCAATGATGATGGGCTTAGCTACATTGAGGACTATCATGAGGTGATGACTTTTCCCAAGATTAATAGCGATCTCTTTGTCATGGCTTATGCGACCTACGTGGCAGCTCTTGCCGATGCTAGTTTGCAAGACAATCAGCAGGATGCTCCCCTGTTTGCTTTTTTAGAAAAGACCTTGGAGATGATGGAAGCGGGTTTGGATTATCAAGTCTTGACCAATATTTTTGAAATTCAAATCTTGACTCGATTTGGGATCAGCCTCAATTTTAATGAGTGTGTCTTTTGTCATCGGGTTGGACAAGCTTTTGACTTTTCTTTCAAATACGGAGCTTGTCTCTGCCCAGATCATTACCATGAAGATGAGAAACGCTGTCATCTAAATCCCAACATTCCTTATCTGCTCAATCAATTTCAAGCCATTGATTTCGAGACTTTGGAGACCATTTCACTCAATCCTGAAATCAAGCAAGACTTTCGCAAGTTTATGGATCAGATTTATGAAGAGTATGTTGGGATTCACCTAAAATCAAAGAAATTCATTGATTCCCTAGCAGACTGGGGACAATTACTAAAAGAGGAAAAGAAATGAAAAAAATCGCAGTAGATGCCATGGGGGGCGATTACGCACCTCAGGCCATCGTTGAGGGTGTCAATCAAGCCCTAGCTGACTTTTCAGATATCGAGGTTCAACTCTACGGAGATGAAGCTAAAATCAAGCAATATCTGACAGCGACAGAGCGCGTCAGCATTATCCATACGGATGAGAAGATTGATTCAGACGATGAACCTACGAGAGCTATTCGGAAGAAGAAAAATGCCAGTATGGTCTTGGCGGCCAAGGCTGTCAAAGAGGGTGAAGCAGATGCTGTTCTCTCAGCTGGGAATACAGGTGCTTTGTTGGCGGCTGGATTCTTCATCGTGGGTCGTATCAAGAATATCGACCGTCCTGGACTTATGTCAACCTTACCAACTACAGATGGAAAAGGCTTTGATATGCTAGACTTAGGAGCTAATGCTGAAAATACAGCTCAGCACCTTTACCAGTACGCTGTTCTTGGATCTTTCTATGCTAAAAATGTTCGTGGGATTGCAAATCCTCGTGTTGGTTTACTTAACAACGGAACAGAAAGTAGTAAGGGTGACCCACTCCGCAAGGAAACCTATGAACTGCTAGTGGCTGATGAGAGCTTGAACTTTATCGGAAACGTGGAAGCGCGTGATTTGATGAATGGCGTTGCGGATGTTGTCGTGGCAGATGGTTTCACGGGAAACGCTGTGCTCAAAGCCATTGAGGGTACAGCCATGGGAATCCTGGGCTTGCTCAAGAACTCTATCACTGGTGGAGGTCTTCGAGCAAAACTGGGTGCACTTCTTCTCAAGGATAGTCTCAGAGGTTTGAAAAAACAGCTTAACTATTCAGATGTCGGAGGTGCGGTCTTGTTTGGTGTTAAAGCACCTGTTGTTAAGACTCACGGCTCAAGTGATGCCAAGGCTGTTTACAGTACGATTCGTCAGATTCGTACCATGCTAGAAACAGACGTAATTGCGCAAACTGCGCATGAATTTTCAGGAGAATAAAAGATGACAGAAAAAGAAATTTTTGACCGTATTGTGACTATTATCCAAGAGAGACAGGGGGAGGACTTTGTCGTGACAGAATCCTTGACTCTTAAAGACGATTTGGATGCCGATTCAGTGGACTTGATGGAGTTTATCTTGACTCTTGAAGATGAATTTAGTATTGAAATCAGTGATGAAGAAATCGACCAACTGCAAAGTGTTGCTGATGTGGTACAAGTAGTTACAAGTAAAAAATAAAATAGTAGAGAGCGACATGCAAGTCATGTTGCTTTTTCTTATATTTGAAGACCAGCTTTCATATTTTAAGTAGGTGTTACTTTCACGAAAGAAGATAAGGTTATCTAGCTTGATTATGGCAAAATGCCACAAATAGAATAATGTTCGCAATTTCCAGTCGTTCAGAGAGAATACATAAAACTATGACTGCCTTTTACACTTGTTTATGTACGATATATAAAAGATGCTGTAATTAGTTCGTAAAAAGTCTTGTGTTTTTAATGTTTTTATGGTAGAATGTGCTCAAACAATACGAAAGGCGAACTTTAAAATGTCAAAACAATTGATCTATTCGGGAAAAGCTAAAGATATCTATACAACTGAGGATGAAAATCTTATTATTTCAACTTACAAGGACCAGGCGACTGCTTTCAATGGTGTCAAGAAGGAGCAGATTGCAGGTAAGGGAGTCTTGAATAATCAGATTTCATCTTTTATTTTTGAGAAATTAAATGCGGCTGGTGTGGCGACTCACTTTGTGGAGAAGCTTTCAGACACGGAACAACTCAATAAAAAGGTTAAGATTATTCCTTTGGAAGTCGTGCTCCGCAACTATACTGCTGGTTCCTTTTCAAAACGTTTTGGTGTAGACGAAGGAATCGCTTTGGAGACTCCGATTGTCGAATTTTACTACAAAAATGATGATTTGGATGATCCATTTATCAATGACGAGCATGTGAAATTCCTACAGATTGCGGATGACCAGCAAATCGCCTACTTGAAGGAAGAAACTCGTCGTATCAATGAACTTTTGAAGGTCTGGTTTGCTGAGATTGGGCTTAAGTTGATTGACTTTAAGCTAGAGTTCGGTTTTGATAAGGAAGGCAAGATTATCTTGGCAGACGAATTTTCACCAGATAACTGCCGTTTGTGGGATGCGGATGGCAACCACATGGATAAGGATGTTTTCCGTAGGGGACTAGGTGAATTAACCGATGTTTATGAAGTTGTTTGGGAGAAGTTGCA
>CAUQVK010000052.1:0-11242 GCA_963521495.1 uncultured Streptococcus sp. | reverse complement strand
GGATGTTTTGCGAGTTGAACCACAATCTAAGAAGATTTATCGAGGTACTAAAGTGATAACAGATATCTCAAGTGTCATACCAGTTGAGGAGAAAAAAATTGAGAATAATTTTGAAACTACAAATCATCACGAAATTTCTATGTTGATAAAGAAGAAGTTAGAGACAATAGAAGTGAATCAATCATTTACAGATCCTCTTTCTCAAAAGCAGACAACGGTACTAGCTAAGGATTATTTACCAAAAACAAGTAGTCAATATGGGTACAGTTGGGAATTGACAGGTATTATTGCTTTAGCAATAGCGAATCTAGGAATAAGCTTAAAGAAGAGAAAGGACAATATTCAAAACTAACCAAAACAAATTTCTCAAAGGTATTTCTATAAATTTTAGTTTAATGGTTAAATAATGAAGTATTGATTATGATTATTTGGCATAGTTGTCAAATATAGGGTGTGATGAATAGCTAACACCTTAAAAAAACCAAGTTTGGAAAGTTCTGGAAAAAGCTGTCCTGATACTCGAAATATAAATCAAAACGAGGAATTAATTCTATTTTGGAAGTTTTTCCTCGTTTCTTTTTTTCAAATTATAGTTGATTAGAGTCATACTTTGATTCATAATGACTAAGAAGATGTTAGTGTTTACTTATAAATCAATATTGAAAGACCTGAGGACATGGCGTTTCCACAAGATATAACTTCCCATTTTAATTTGTGTTCAAATACTTTATACCAGTTATAGTAGATTTACTTAGTACAAACTTTTCGATTGAAAAAGCTTTTGATACCTATTTCTATATCCCGAAGCAAAAGATAATTTTGTTTGGCAGGCGGAGGAATATCATTGTTTTATATGAGCGGTCTCTTTTTATGGGTGACATATCAGTTTATTGAAAGAGTATCATTAGTACATCAATTGTATAGATTTGTAATTCCCTCGGTTTTAGCTAGAGTAATCTAAAATATATAAAGTGAAACTAGGCTGTACGAAGAAACACTATTTGTACCAAATTGAATTTCATTCTAATTTTATATGTATCCTCATTTAGTTAAATTTCCTTTAAATTCGTTATATTATTGTTAAGTACACTTTATTAAAAGAACTATAATGCTTGCAATCGGCAAAGAGAAGAAACTCATTCTACTGGGTTTCTTTTTTTCTTAATTATTGAACCATTTAGACCGAGATAGAAACCAGATAGACAAAAGAGCTTGTTCTTGAAACTGACCTCTGCTATAATGATTGTTGTAAGGGACGTGAGGCGTCGATACCAGATGGTTCAAGTTTCTAAAAAGAAATTGGAGATAAAGAAATGAAAAAAGTATTAGGTCTTGGATTTATAGTAGCATCAGTAGTTGTGTTGTATTTTGGATATGTTGGATGGCCTAGTTTAGATGCTAGTGTTTGGTCATTGATTCCAGTTGGATTATTTATCTTTTTTACCATTGAGAATATCATGAAAAAAGATTATAAGTCTAGCCTCATGTGCCTGATTATTGCCTTCATTATTGCAAATGCCATTTTTGATTTACTACCAATTTCAAATGGCTTGGTTATTGGAGCAGGAGTTCTAGCCTGCGTGGGGATAGGTTACCTTTTTCCTAATCACGATAAAAAAGATTAAGTTTTAATAAATGATTTATGTACAATACAAAAAGCAAACAAGATGATTTCCCAGTATCAGGATTTCAGCTCGTTTGCTTTTATTTTTTTCGTTTAATGTATTTAAAGACTTATTCTGCAGCTTGTTGCCATCGTCTAGCTAGCATGCGTGATAGGTTAGAAATAGCTAAGTTGAAGATGAAGTAGATAAGGGCTATTAGGATATAGAGACTAAAGACTTGCTCTGGTTCGAAATAGCGACCCATGAGGATTTGGCTAGCTCCAAAGAGTTCTTGAAGGGCGATAACTGAATAGAGAAGGCTAGTATCTTTTATAACAGTTACGAACTGAGAAATGATAGCTGGCAACATCTTACGGATTGCCTGAGGCAAGATAATATGGTAAAGGATTTGTGGTGAAGTAAAACCTTGCGACATCCCTGCTTCGTACTGTCCCTTGTCTACTGCATTGAGACCACCTCGGATGATCTCAGCCAAGGCTGCTGAAGTAAAGATGGTAAAGGCAGTAATACCTGCTGGTGTCGATTTCATCTTAAATACTAAAAAGATGGTAAAAATCCAGAGGAGGTTTGGAACATTACGTACAAACTCTATATAGATACTTGCAATGATACGCAGGAAAGGATTTTTTCCATTTCGCATGACTGCAAGCACAGTTCCAATAAGGGTTGAGAGGATGATAGCGATTAAGGAAATATAGAGGGTTAAGCCGAATCCTTTAAATATGAAAATGATGTTATCTGGGGTCAAAACTTCTAAAATTGATTCCATAGTAACCTCCTAAAGTGAATAGGCTTTTTTATTAGCTTGTTCCATCTTGCGACCAAATTGGGCAACTGGGAAGCAAAGAGAGAAGTAGAAGAGGGCAGCTCCTAAAAAGGCAGGAATGTAGTTTCCATTTAGGGCTGACCAAGACTTGGTCACAAACATCAAGTCCACCCCAGAGATGATAGCCACTGTAGATGTATTCTTGATAAGGTTTACGATTTGATTTGTCAATGGTGGAAGAATGATACGAAAGGCCTGAGGTAAGATAATCAAGCGCATAGCACTGATATAGGTAAAGCCTTGCGACAAGGCTGCTTCCATCTGACCTCTCGGAATAGCTTGAATCCCTGAACGAATAACCTCGGCGATATAAGCTCCATGATAAAGTCCTACGCAGAGAACTGCAGTCCAATAAATAGGAAGCATGATGACATAATTGGTGATCAGAGGTAAACCATAAAAAACGATTACAAACTGCACTAAGAGTGGAGTATTTTGGTAAAATTCAACAAAGATTCGAGCTAGGATTCGTAAGCCAGTTCGTTTGCTTGTTGACATGGCTCCAAAAAAGATACCTAAGAGCATAGCTAAGATAAAGGATCCGATAGCTAAGGCAAGGGTAAAGAGAAAACCATTGAAAAATTGTCCAAAATCCTGAAAATAGGCTGTCCAAGATGATAAATCTGTCATGAGGTATCCTCCTTACTCTGCAGTGTGACTAGATGGTTTGAGCTTGTAACGGTCATAGAGTTTTTGCAAACTGCCATCCTTGCTCCATTTAGTAACCAAGTTATCTAGATAGTCGTTGAGTTCAGTATTTGATTTCTTAGTAACGATACCGTAGTCCGATGGTTTAAAGCTATCATCAAGTAGTTCTGTCCTTTTGCTGATGTATCCAGATAGGATAGAACGGTCAACAGAAAAAGCATCGATTCGATGGGCGTGTAAAGAAGTAATCAATTCTGGATAGGAACCGAGTTCTACAAACTTAAATTTTAACCCTTTCTTTTTACCAAGTTCTGTAATTAAGCGTTGGGTAATGGAACCTTGAGCAACCCCGATTGTCTTACCATTTAAGTCTTCGATGTTTTTAAATTTGGCTGATTTATTGACTAAAAAGCCAGAGGCATCAGTATAGTATGGACTGGTAAAGTTGTATAGTTTTTTGCGTTCATCAGTGATGGTAAAGGTTGCGATGTCTATGTCGACCTGTTCATTGTCAAGGAGTGGTCCCCGAGTTTGAGCAGTTACAGGAACGTATCGTACCTTCACATTTAGCTCATCAGCTATCATCTTGGCCAGGTCAGTTTCAATTCCAGAAAAGGTTCCTTTCTTAGGATCTTTGTATCCAAAGTTTGGTACATCTTGTTTGACACCGACAATCAGTTCACCTCTTTTTTGAATATCTGAGACGCTTGTGTCAGCCTGAACGTTTTTTGCTAAGCCCATAGCTAAGAAAATGATAAATAATGCTGATAAAAAGAATTTCTTTTTCATAGACGCCTCCTTATTTTACTTTGTCACTTTCATGGTTGATAATTTTACTGAGGAATTGTTGAGCGCGAGGTTCACTTGGATTGTCGAAAAAGGCATCGACATCTGTTGTGTCGACCAAAACTTCTCCGTCGGCCATAAAGATGATGCGGTCAGCAACTTCACGGGCAAAGCCCATTTCATGAGTAACGACAATCATATTCATACCATCACGAGCCAATTTTTGCATGACTGCCAGAACATCACCGATGGTTTCAGGGTCAAGGGCAGATGTTGGTTCATCGAAGAGGAGGAGTTCCGGATGCATAGCGAGTCCACGTGCAATGGCGATTCGTTGTTTTTGTCCACCAGAAAGCATGGCTGGATAAGAATCTTTCTTGTCCCACATATTTACAAATTCTAGGTATTTTTTGGCTGTTTTTTCAGCTTCTTTTTTATCAATCCCTAATACCTTTATTGGCGCAAGTGTTACGTTTTCTAACACTGTCTTGTGCGGGTAGAGGTTGAAATGTTGGAAAACCATACCGACTTCTTTTCGAAGTGGTACTAAATCTTTTTGACTTGCACCTGCTACTTGGTGGCCATTGACAAGTAGGCTACCTTTATCTACGGCTTCTAGACCATTAATTGTGCGAATAAGAGTTGATTTTCCAGAGCCAGAAGGTCCTAAAAGGACAACAACTTGGCCTTTCTCGAATTGGAGATTGATATCTCGGAGTGCATGATAGTCTCCGTAATATTTTTCGACGTGTTTAAATTCTACTAAAGCCATAAGGAATCTCCTTTGTGTTAGATTTTATAACATGATTCTACACCAAAAGATTTGTCTTGTCAAATCATATCTGAAAAAATTCACTAAAATTTTATAAAAAAGCAATCCAGATAGAGAAAATGGTCAAATCATGTTATAATGAAGCAATAGAATTCTTAGAAAGAGTGGATGGGTTTTTGATAACTTCTACTTATGAATGGCAGTTTGTTTCGCAGGTTGAAGATGCGGATTTTACGAAGATAGCCAAGAAGGCTGGACTGGGTCCTGAGGTGGCACGATTATTATTTGAAAGAGGGATTCAGGACGAAGAAAGCCTGAAAAAGTTTTTAGAACCTTCCTTGGAGGACTTGTATGACCCTTATCTACTCCATGATATGGACAAGGCAGTGGAACGGATTCGTCAGGCCATTGAAGAAGGGGAAAATATCCTCGTTTACGGTGATTATGATGCGGATGGTATGACTTCGGCTTCTATTGTTAAGGAAAGTTTGGAACAGCTTGGTGCTGAGTGCCGTGTTTATTTGCCAAATCGTTTTACCGACGGCTATGGACCTAATGCCAGTGTTTATAAATATTTCATCGAGCAAGAAGGAATTTCCTTGATTGTAACGGTGGATAATGGGGTTGCGGGTCATGAGGCTATTGAATTGGCCCAGTCTATGGGAGTAGATGTCATTGTGACTGACCACCATTCCATGCCTGAAACCTTACCGGATGCCTATGCTATTGTCCATCCTGAGCATCCTGATGCGGACTATCCTTTTAAATATTTGGCTGGTTGTGGAGTGGCTTTCAAGCTGGCTTGTGCTCTTTTAGAAGAAGTACAAGTGGAATTGCTTGATTTGGTTGCTATCGGAACTATTGCGGATATGGTGAGTTTGACAGATGAGAACCGTATCCTAGTTCAATATGGTCTGGAAATGTTGGGGCATACTCAGCGTATTGGTCTGCAAGAAATGCTGGACATGGCTGGGATTGCTACCAATGAAGTGAATGAAGAAACGGTTGGTTTCCAGATTGCCCCTCGTTTGAATGCCTTGGGGCGTTTGGACGATCCCAATCCTGCCATTGATTTGCTGACTGGGTTTGATGATGAGGAAGCGCATGAGATTGCCCTCATGATTCATCAGAAAAATGAAGAGCGCAAGGAAATCGTCCAGTCAATCTATGAAGAAGCTAAGACCATGGTGGATCCTGAAAAGAAGGTCCAAGTCTTGGCCAAGGAAGGCTGGAATCCTGGGGTTCTAGGAATCGTGGCTGGTCGTTTGTTGGAAGAACTAGGGCAGACAGTCATCGTTCTCAATATAGAAGACGGTCGTGCCAAGGGTAGTGCTCGTAGTGTAGAAGCAGTGGATATTTTTGAAGCTCTGGATCCTCATCGAGACCTCTTCATCGCATTTGGCGGTCATGCTGGTGCGGCTGGCATGACGCTGGAAGTGGAGAAACTCTCAGATTTATCTCAGGTCTTGGAAGACTATGTCCGTGAAAAAGGCGCGGATGCTGGTGGCAAGAACAAGTTAAATCTAGATGAAGAACTGGATTTGGAGACGCTTAGCTTGGAAACGGTCAAAAGTTTTGAACGTTTGGCACCTTTTGGTATGGACAATCTAAAGCCAATCTTTTATATCAGAGACTTCCATGTTGAGAGCGCTCGTACCATGGGAGCAGGAAATACCCATCTCAAGCTGAAAATCTCTAAGGGTGAAGCGAGTTTTGAAGTGGTAGCCTTTGGTCAAGGCAGGTGGGCAACAGAGTTTTCTCAAACCAAGAACCTAGAGTTGGCAGTAAAATTGTCTGCCAACCAATGGAATGGCCAAACTGCCCTCCAGTTGATGATGGTGGATGCGCGTGTGGAAGGTGTTCAACTCTTTAACATTCGTGGGAAGAATGCAGTCTTGCCAGAAGGGGTTCCAGTCTTGGATTTTGCTGGAGAAATGCCAAATCTGGCGAATAGTGAAGCTGTTGTCGTAAAAACCATTCCTGAGGATATTACTCTGCTGAAGACTATTTTTCAGGAACAGGATTTCTCTGCCATTTATTTTAAAAATGATATTGACAAGGCATACTATCTGACAGGTTATGGGACTAGAGAGCAATTTGCCAAATTATATAAGACTATTTACCAGTTTCCAGAGTTTGATATTCGATATAAACTCAAAGATTTGGCAACCTATCTTAAGATCCAACAGATTCTCTTAGTAAAGATGATTCAAGTCTTTGAGGAACTGGGATTTGTTCTTATCAAAAATGGTGTTATGACGGTTAATAAAGAGGCACCTAAACGGGAGATATCTGAGAGCCAGATATACCAAAATCTCAAACAAACTGTTAAAGATCAAGAAATGATGGCATTAGGTACCGTGCAAGAAATTTATGACTTCTTGATGAAGAAAGACTAGAAACTATAAGGAGAGTTGGGTGACCAACTCTTTTTTGAAAAGAATTCTAGATTTTGAAAATCATCAAAAAAATGGTATAATGGAAAGACGAGATTCGGCTGAAAGTTTTAGAACTTTTAGAAAAAAGGGTAAAAAGCCCTATTATCAAAAAAAGTAAGATTTCGGAGGAAAAATGAATAATATTAGATTAACAACACTTGGTGGTGTACGTGAAAATGGGAAAAATATGTACATTGCTGAAATTGGAGAGTCCATTTTTGTTTTGAATGTAGGGTTAAAATATCCCGAAAATGAACAATTAGGGGTCGATGTGGTGATTCCAAAGATGGATTACCTTTTTGAAAATAGCGACCGTATTGCTGGGGTTTTCTTGACCCACGGTCATGCGGATGCCATTGGTGCTCTGCCTTATCTCTTGGCAGAGGCTAAAGTTCCTGTATTTGGGTCTGAGTTGACCATTGAGTTGGCAAAACTCTTTGTCAAAGGAAATGATGCCGTTAAGGAATTTAATGATTTCCATGTCATTGATGAGAATACGGAGATTGATTTTGGTGGGACAGTGGTTTCCTTCTTCCCTACGACTTACTCCGTTCCAGAGAGCCTGGGAATTGTCTTGAAGACAGCTGAAGGTAGCATCGTTTATACAGGTGACTTCAAATTTGACCAGACAGCTAGTGAATCCTATGCGACAGACTTCGCTCGTTTGGCAGAAATCGGTCGTGACGGCGTCCTGGCTCTCCTCAGTGATTCGGCCAATGCGGACAGCAATATTCAGGTGGCTAGTGAAAGTGAAGTTAGGGATGAAATTACCCAAACCATTGCTGACTGGGAAGGTCGTATCATCGTTGCAGCTGTTTCCAGTAACCTTTCTCGTATTCAGCAGATTTTTGACGCTGCGGATAAAACAGGTCGACGTATCGTCTTGACAGGATTTGATATTGAAAATATCGTCCGCACAGCGATTCGTCTCAAGAAGTTGTCTTTAGCCAACGAAATTCTCTTGATTAAGCCAAAAGATATGTCTCGATTTGAAGACCATGAGTTGATTATCCTTGAGACAGGCCGTATGGGTGAACCTATCAATGGACTTCGTAAGATGTCGATTGGTCGCCATCGTTATGTAGAAATCAAGGATGGGGACCTGGTCTATATTGCTACGGCTCCGTCTATTGCTAAAGAAGCCTTCGTTGCGCGTGTGGAAAATATGATTTATCAAGCTGGTGGTGTTGTCAAATTAATCACCCAAAACTTACGTGTATCTGGTCATGGAAATGCGCGTGACTTACAGTTGATGATCAACCTTATGCAACCGAAATACCTCTTCCCAATCCAAGGGGAATACCGTGAGTTGGATGCCCATGCCAAGGCTGCTATGGCAGTTGGTATGTTACCAGAACGTATCTTCATTCCTAAGAAGGGAACAACCATGGCTTATGAACATGGAGATTTTGTTCCTTCTGGTGCAGTATCTGCAGGGGATGTCTTAATTGATGGTAATGCTATTGGTGATGTTGGAAATGTCGTTCTTCGCGACCGTAAGCTCTTATCAGAGGATGGAATTTTTATCGTAGCTATCACTGTCAACCGTCGTGAGAAGAAAATCGTAGCCAAGGCGCGTGTTCATACACGAGGATTTATTTATCTCAAGAAGAGCCGCGACATTCTCCGTGAAAGTTCAGAATTAATTAATCAAACGGTTGAAGACTACCTTCAAGGAGAGGAATTTGACTGGGCAGATCTTAAAGGTAAAGTTCGTGATGCTTTAGCTAAGTATCTTTTTGACCAAACGAAACGTCGTCCGGCAATCTTGCCAGTTGTGATGGAAGCTAAATAATGATTGAAATAAGCTGAGAGAAAGTCGAATTTCGGCTTTTTCTTATAGAAAAATGGGAGAAAAATCATGGCAGTTATGAAAATTGAGTATTACTCAGAGGTTCTTGATATGGAGTGGGGGGGTAAATGTTCTTTATCCAGATGCCAGTCGAGTTGAAGAAGCAGATTGTCAGGACATTCCAGTCCTGTATCTCTTGCATGGTATGTCTGGTAATCATAATAGTTGGCTCAAGCGAACCAATGTAGAACGTTTAGTGAGGGGAACCAATCTAATCGTTATCATGCCAAATACCGGTAACGGTTGGTACACAGACACTCAGTATGGCTTTGATTATTACACAGCTCTAGCAGAGGAATTGCCACAGGTCATGAAACGTTTTTTCCCAAATATGACCAATAAACGTGAAAAGACCTTTATTGCCGGCCTATCCATGGGTGGCTATGGTTCTTTCAAATTGGCTCTAGTGACAAACCGTTTTTCACATGCAGCTAGTTTTTCTGGTGCCCTCAGTTTTCAAGAATTTTCACCTGAAAGTCAAGATTTAGGGACTCCGGCCTATTGGCGAGGGATATTTGGGAAAATTACTGATTGGGAAAAGAGTCCACATTCTCTTGAAAGTCTCTCGAAAGAGTCAGATAAAAAGATCAAGCTCTGGGCCTGGTGTGGAGAAGAAGATTTCTTGTATGCTGCCAATAATTTAGCAGTCAAAAATCTAAAAAAATTAGGATTTGATATAAGCTATAGTCATAGCTCGGGAACTCATGAGTGGTATTATTGGGAAAAACAATTGGAGAGATTTCTAGCCACCTTACCAATTGATTTTGTATTGGAAGAGAGATTGAGTTAGTCTCAGAAACATTAATTTTTAAATGCTTATCAAAGATAACCTAAGAATGAAAATTTGTTTTCACTAGACTTTTCAAGTGAAAGTAGTAAAATAGTATAGAATCCTATTGTAAAGAGAGTAGATTATGTATCATTATAAAATTGGCATTTCTTCATCTGATCATGATGAATTTGTCAAAGAACATGCTTTAATTAATATATTACAGACTAGCGCCTGGCAAGAAGTTAAATCTGATTGGCAACATGAGAGACTTGGTGTTTATAAAGAAGATAAATTAGTAGCTGTTGCTAGTATTTTGATAAGGCCCCTTCCATTAGGATATAAAATGTTTTATATTTCGAGAGGACCTATACTAGACTATAAAGATACAGATTTACTTGAATTTGTTCTTCGGTCTATAAAATCTTATGCGCGGAGTAAACGAGCTATTTTTGTCATGTTTGATCCAAGCATATGCATCTCTCAAACAATAATAGGTCAAGAAAAGATAGAATTTCCTGAAAATGTTGCTATTGTTGAGAATTTGAAAAAAATGGGTGTGAAATGGTCAGGACTGACTAGTGATATGGGAGACACCATTCAACCTCGGGTTCAAGCAAAAATATATAAGGAAAATTTTGCTGATGACTGTCTTTCGAAATCGAGCAAGCAAGCCATTCGAACAGCTAAAAATAAGGGGATTGAAATTCAAGTTGGTGGATTAGAGTTGTTGGATTCTTTTTCAGCTTTGATGAAAAAAACGGAGCAGAGAAAAGAAATCCACTTGAGAAATCAAGATTACTATAAAAAATTATTGGATAGCTTTAAAGATCATTCTTATATTACGCTTGCTAGGCTTGATATTCCAAAACGCTCCAGGGAATTAGAAGTACAATTATCTAAAAACAAAGCTATGGCAGAAAAATTTACTGCTTCAACGAGAGCTTCAAAAGTACAAGAGAACTTGAAAGAAAAGGAACGTTTAGAAGAGGAACTAGCTTTCTTGCAAGACTACCTAAATAAAGGGTACACCAATGTTCCTTTATCTGCAACTTTGGTTATCGAATTTGGACATACCTCTGTCAATTTGTATGCTGGAATGGATGATGATTTTAAACGATACAATGGACCAATCTTAACGTGGTATGAAACAGCTCGGTATGCCTTTGAACGTGGAAATTTATGGCAAAACTTAGGTGGAATAGAAAATTCCTTAGATGGCGGGCTCTACCGATTTAAAGCTAGTTTTAATCCCACTATTGAAGAATACTTGGGTGAATTTACTTTAGCAACTCATCCACTTTATCCTCTGTTGAGATTTGCTCTAACTCTTCGTAGCAAATTAAGAAAAAAACATAGTTGAAAACAAGTAAAAGGAGTTGGGGTTGTTTTGTACCTAGCTCTTTTTGTTTTTGATTATTTTTTTCGTAAGATAGAACGATAAGATTTTTATCTCAAAATAGAATAGCTGATACTATACTAAAATCAAAAAACATCTTATAATAGCAGTTATGAAACTTACAAAC
>CAUQVK010000051.1:0-11328 GCA_963521495.1 uncultured Streptococcus sp. | reverse complement strand
AGTCTGCCTCGTCGATCATACGAGGCAAGACGAGTTAGTACTGCGTCTAGCTCAGACACTCTAGTACTGAGCGTGGAGCAGCCCGACTGTAAGGAGGTCTCTGCCACTGACGCAGTGAAATGTTAATTTCTTAGACATTGTTTACTCCTTTAGTTTTTATATTTCTTTTTCAATTAATTTCTGCTGAACAAACCAATTTAACAAGGGAAGAGTTTTATCTGTATTTGCCCATAGATGATAAGAATCGAAGACCGCTTGTACACTACCTAGATTTTCTACTAACTTATCTACTGTCAAAAAACTACGCCAGTATTCGTAAAAAATACTTGCATAATTCTTATCATAAGTCGAGGAACCAAAATCATTCAATGAATGCCAACCATACTTCTTCTGAAAAAGTTCTACGAGAGATTGATTACAAATTTTTTCCGCTTGAAATTCCTCTTCTGTCAAGAAATACTTGCGACTAATATATTCAACCATCCCCTCTTCGAACCAGATATAAGAGTCGTAATCATCAAAATCATCTAAAAAATGCTCCGACCAATGAGCTAACTCATGTCCTACAATCTGTAAGAGGAAATTTTCAGATAAAGAATGATAGTGACTTTCTAATGCTTGAGTTTGCTGAGAACACTCGTAGTCCATCAACTGATACAAATACAACTCTTTCCAAACAGCTAAATCAGGCGTCATAACTATTCGCCTGTTATTTGTATAGGCTGGAACAGCACTTTCCCTAATAATCTGTGTAGCAGCATTAAAACTTGACCAAATAACGGCTTGCGGTAAATCACAGACTGCAAGTTCATTCTTTAAAAAAGATTGATAATCTTTCAACTTTTCAGTATTTCTTACTACAAAATCACGAAATGCAGCTAGTTGACTATCGTCTTTTACAAGATAAAGGTTTTCCACTTCTCTCCTTTCTTTCACACAATAGACTGAATAAGCAAAAGAACCGCGTCCGACAATCCTAGGTTGATTTAACCTAGGGGCGTCAGAAACGCGGTTCCACCCTAATTTATTACTTCGTTGTTTTTGAAAATACTACAGAAAGTGCCAGCTCCTTATTTTGTCCTACTTGGCTCCCACTAGCCCAAGCTCGCTTGAAGAACGTCATAAGACTTTCTTTCCTGTTGACTATTATATCAAAAATCAGAAAGATGTACAATTCTTTTTATGATTTTCTAAAAATCCATTTCATCAACTAGAGGAGCACCTGACTGAACAGCTATCGTTTTTAAGGTTTCTCGCTCCTCATGACTCAGTTCAATTCCAAAGCAATCAAGATTAGCCTGAATACGAGATGCTGTGACAGATTTCGGAAGCGGTAAAAATCCTTCTGCCAAGCTCCAGGCCAAGGCTATTTGAGCAACTGATTTTCCGTGATTTAGCGCTATTTCTTGCACTTGCTTGCTATCAAACAGTTCTCCCTGACCAAAAGGCCCCCAAGCTTCCAATAAAATTCCTTTTTCTCGACAGTAAGCTACGACTTCCTCTTGATACACACCTGGCGCCAAACGAATTTGATTGACCGCTGGAAGAATTTTTGCTGTTTCAAGCAAGGTATCCAAATGATGGGGAAGGAAATTACTAACTCCGATAGCACGGATTTTGCCTTCTAGGTAAAGATCCTCCATTGCTCTCCAGACCTCAGCATTGCGAGTTTTCCATGCATCATTTTCTCTTAAAGGTTTTGGATTTGGCCAATGAATCAAATACAAATCCAAATAATCCAAGCCAAGCTTCTCTAAAGAGTCTTCAAAAGCTTGACGAGCTTGCTTATAGTTGTGATTTGTATTCCAAAGTTTACTGGTTACAAAAATTTCCTCCCTCAGAATGCCACTATCTTGAATAGCACGACCAACACTTTCTTCATTTTTATAAATCGCTGCCGTATCGATATGGCGATAGCCTGCCTTTAAAGCTTCTAAAACAGCTTGGTAGGCAATCTCTCCATTTTCAGCTTTCCAGGTTCCAAATCCCAGAACTGGAATCGTAACGTTATTATTTAAAGTATAAGATTTCATCATTTTGCCTTTCTAGCTAAAGAAAATCTAAAGAAATCAATTTTTCAAAGAAAACTAATCACTTTAGATTTTGTATATTATTGGTCACGATCGTAATAAAGTTCGTGAGCTTTCAAACGTGGCTCTAACAACTCTGGAATAGTTTCAAAACTATATCCTTGTTCTTTAAGATAGTCAATTATCTTAGGTAAAGCATTTACAGTTTCACCGTGAATATCATGCAATAATACAATCGAACCACTTCGAACCTGTCTTTGTACCTCCGTCAAGATGGATGTTTCATTCTTACTCTTCCAGTCCAGACTGTCTACATCCCACATAATGAAACTCAAATCCAAACTGTTTCGGATATCATCAGTAATAGCTCCATATGGAGGACGCATTAATTTCGTACTAGATCCTAAAACTTTTGTTAAAGCATCTTCAGTATCTGTAATTTGCTTTTTAGCCTCATTAAGAGGAAGTCTAGATAAGATCGGATGACTCCAACTATGGTTACCTATCACATGACCATCTTTCTTCATTCTTTTAAGAAGATCTTCATTTCCAGAAATATTCTTACCAAGAACAAAGAAGGTGGCTTTAATTCCATACTTAGAGAGCGTGTCCAAAGCTTGTTTTGTTGTCGCTGGATTTGGACCATCATCAAAAGTTAATGCTACAACTTTTTTATTTTTCTTCTCAAAATAAGCCTTATAAAGCTCCGCATCCTTACCCTGGAGATAAGAAGACTGAAGAACATTAAAGAAAGTTGATACAGGCATCGTTATCTCATCTATATTTTCGACTTTCTGACTAGGGTAAAGGATTATCTGACTATCTTTATAATCAAAATTCCAAGCAGATAAATATTTGTTTGAAAATTCTTTAACAACCTGATCAATCTTTTCCTGATTTAATTTCTTGTCTGTTAAGAATGTTTTCATTTCTTTTAAAAAGATTTCTTTGGCTTTACTCGTATCTGTAAATAGTTGATCAAGGGTAAAGGTTTTTCCTTCTTCCGTTACATAAATACTTTCGAGACTAGTCTTTTCTGTTTCTTCTACTTTGAAAGATGATAAATCATAAACCTGTTTGGTGATATCTTGTATCATAATTCCTTTTAAGGCAGATTCTTGCTTCTCTGTATAATAAAAAACAAGGGTGTCCTTATCTTCCAGCTTTTCCTTAATATCCTGAACCATAATTCCTTTGACAGAAGAAACCGCTTGTTCTCCATTAAGAGGATAATAAGCAACTACTTCAGCTTGACCCTTACGAAAATGATCCTTTTGATTTCCTTGACTAAATTGAGCCTCTTTTTCTTGTTTTAAACTTTCAATCTTTTGTTCAAAACTTTGTTTTGTGTACAATTTATAACCAATAATTGATCCTAGAATACAAATACTAACTGATAACAAACCTATTAAGGTTAGTAAGACTATCCTTTTTTTTCCGTGGTTCACACGTTTGACTCTACTTTTATTCATAAGACTATCTTATCAAATTTAAGCTATAATTTCAATGAAAAAAGAAGGGAATTTTACATTAAAAAGGAGGGGAAATTCCCCTCCTCCCATGTTATTTTACTGCTTCTTTTAAGACTTCTACCTTATCCAATCGCTCCCATGGAAGGTCAATATCTGTACGTCCCATGTGTCCGTAAGCTGCTGTTTGACGGTAAATTGGACGCTTGAGGTCCAGCATTTGGATAATTCCTGCAGGACGAAGGTCAAAGAGTTGTCGTGCTGCGGTTTCAAGTTTACTTTCAGCAACTGTTCCAGTGCCAAAGGTATCGATACGGACAGACACTGGTTGTGCTACACCAATTGCATAAGCAAGTTGTACTTCTGCTTTCTTGGCAAGACCTGCTGCAACGATATTTTTAGCAATATAACGAGCTGCATAAGAGGCTGAGCGGTCAACCTTAGTCGCATCCTTACCAGAGAAGGCACCACCACCATGACGTGAGTAGCCTCCATAAGTATCAACAATAATCTTACGACCAGTCAAACCAGAGTCCCCTTGAGGTCCTCCAATAACAAAACGACCTGTTGGGTTGATAAAGAATTTTGTCTCGTCATCCAAGTATTCGGCTGGAATAACTGCTTTAATGACTTTTTCAATGACGTCTTGACGAATTTGATCGTTAGTTGCTTCAGGATCGTGTTGCGTTGAGATAACGACTGTATCAACACGTACTGGTTGGTCATTCTCATCATACTCAACAGTAACTTGAGACTTAGCGTCTGGGCGAAGATAATTAATTTCACCGGACTTACGAAGTTCTGCCAAACGACGAACCAATTTATGGCTAAGGGAAATTGGTAACGGCATGAGTTCCTCTGTTTCATCCACTGCAAATCCAAACATGAGACCTTGATCTCCAGCTCCAATCAAGTCAAGTGGATCTTGATTAGCATTTCCACGAACTTCCAAGGCTTCATTGACACCTTGTGCAATATCTGGAGATTGCTCAACGAGTGATGGATGAACTCCCACCGTCTCAGCAGAGAAACCATACTCTGTATTAGTATACCCAATCTCAGCAATAGTATCACGAACCACACGGTTAATATCCACATAGGCTGTTGTCGAAATTTCACCAAAAACATGGACAGAACCAGTGTATACAGCTGTCTCAGCTGCAACGTGAGCTTCTGGATCTTTTGCTAAAATAGCATCCAAAATAGCATCTGAAATTTGGTCTGCAATCTTATCCGGATGCCCCTCAGATACAGATTCAGACGTGAATAATTTACGTTCTGACATAAAAATGTCCCCCCTTAAATATAGTGTTATAGAGTTACAAAGTACTGATAGGTATTTCCGTTATCTAAGAGTTACGACGCGTAAGAAATAAAAACAATACTTTTTTATTTCTGAAGCTAGTAAGGCGCATAGGATGACCGCCTTATAGCGGCAACCGTAGAATGACGAGCGACTTTGGAGCCGTCAGTCTTTGCGAGTTACAAAGTACTGATAGGAAAACAACTATTGATGAATGCCTACCATCTTATCGGGACTATATAACCACATCATTATACCATTTTTAGGACTATTTTGTACAATTTTACGCCATTGTACTAAAAGAAAAGGAATGACTTCGACATACATCAAAATTCAATCCTTTAAACATGTTTACTCCATTTTTTAAAATAAAAGATGATATTTAATGGTTTTCTAAAAAACTCTTATTTTACAAAACCTTACTCAAAAAGTCTTTGGTCCTTTGCTCATGGGTGTGTTCAAAAATTTGTTCTGGTGTTCCGTCTTCTACCACCACTCCATCTGCCATAAAGATAACTCTATCTGCAACTTCACGAGCAAATCCCATTTCATGCGTAACAATCACCATGGTCATACCAGATCTAGCTAAGTCTTGCATGACTCCTAATACCTCTCCTACCATCTCAGGGTCCAAGGCCGAGGTTGGTTCATCAAAAAGAAGAACATCTGGTTCCATAGCCAGGCCACGCGCAATGGCAATCCGTTGTTGCTGTCCTCCTGATAAACTCTGTGGGTAGGCAGTCGATTTATCAGGCAAACCAACTTTTTCTAAAAGTTCCTGAGCTCTCTTTTCAGCAACTTCCCTGCTTTCACCTTTTGTCTTGATAGGGGACAAGGTAATATTTTCCATCACAGTCATATTAGGAAAGAGATTGAATTGTTGGAATACCATTCCCATCTTTTCACGCATAGCAAAAAGATCATTTTTCTTATCCGTAATATCGACTCCTTCAAAGATTACCTTTCCCTCGCTAGCTTCTTCTAATAAATTCATAGATCGAAGGAGAGTCGACTTACCGCTACCTGAGGGGCCAATAATAACAACTACTTGACCACGTTTAATCTCAAGATTAATTCCCTTTAGGACTTCATGTTTTCCAAATGATTTATGGAGGTTTTCAATTTTTATCAAGATATCTGTCATTATTTCTTATCTCCTTGTCCCATACGTTTTTCAAAAGCTTTCAAGGCTACTGTCAAAATAGAGGTCATAAGCAAGTAATAAAAGGCTGCAAATAAAAGTGGTGCCAGAGGTAAATAAGTAGTTGTAGAAACTGTTGTAGCCCCATTCCACAACTCCATGACACCAATAGCTGATAAGAGGGAGCTATCCTTGATAATGGTGATAAATTCGTTCCCCAATGCTGGTAAGATATTTTTGATAGCTTGTGGCAAAATCACATAGCGCATAGCATTTTTAGGACGAAGCCCTAAAGAATAGGCCGCCTCTAACTGCCCCTTAGGAACCGCATTAATTCCTGCACGAACCGTTTCAGAAACATAAGCCCCGCTATTCATAGAAATAATCAAAATCCCTGGAATCAGACGAGAAAGATCAACACCCAAAATTCCAACCTGAATAGTAGGAGCATTGATATGCATAAGTGCAAATGCAATCATAATTTGAACCATCATAGGCGTTCCACGAAAAATCCAGACATACAAATTAGCCAACCAGATAACTGGTTTATACTTTGAGCCTTGTCCCAAAGCCAAGATAACCCCTAAAATAGTTCCAAAAAATACAACACAAATAGAAATGAAGATTGTTACAATAGCCCCATAATTAAAATAGGGTAAATATTTAGGTAAAAATGAAAAATTCATATAAACACACTTTCTAAAATAGAATACTGTATGATTATAACATAGGTTGCATTAAAATGCAATAACTTTGTAAAAAATATCGTAAAATCATCTAAAAGGTTGGAAATAGCAAGAAATCTTAGTTTTTTCTAGTCAAGATGACCTTGTTTATGGTAAAATAGTAACGATAAGAAATGAAGGAGAATCAAAATGGAATCACATTTGGTTAGAATCATCAACCGCCTAGAAGCAATGACAAAAGACGGCGGCAATTTAAAACGTAACTTTGAACGTGAAGGAGTTGTTGTTGCAGAAGTGGCTTTCAGCTATGATGAAGAAAACGGAGCCCTTTTCACTCTTCGAGATGTAGAAGCGCGTGAGACTTATACTTTTGATAGTATCGACTTAATCGCAATGGAGATTTACGAACTTCTTTACTAATAGAAAAGCAAGTCAGAAACATTCCTATATGACCAACTTAAATCCTTTTTGTTACTACAAATAGGATTTTTTCTTACATTTATTATCTTAGATCAATTATTAGCACTCTTATATAAAAAGTGCCAATATCCAATCTTTTTACTTGCTTTACTCCTTAATCATGTTATAATGTAACTATAAAAATTTGACTATTTTTGACCTTTTATCTGCTTAAAAATAGGAAAGAAACGAGGTAGATGTATGCTTTGTCAGAACTGTAAAATAAACGACTCAACGATTCATCTTTACACCAATCTCAATGGATACCAAAAACAAATTGATCTCTGCCAAAACTGTTATAAAATAATCAAGACAGATCCGAATAATACCCTATTTAAAGGTATGACTGACTTAAACAATCGTGAATTTGATCCCTTTGGAGACTTTTTCAATGATCTAAATAATTTCAAACCTTCTTCTAACCATACTCCCCCTACACCTCCAACCCAATCAGGCGGTGGCTATGGTGGTACTGGTGGTTATGGTTCCCAAAATCGTGGATCTGCTCAAACTCCACCTCCAAGTCAAGAAAAAGGACTTTTAGAAGAATTTGGTATTAACGTAACTGAGATTGCCCGTCGTGGAGATATAGACCCCGTTATTGGGCGCGACGAAGAAATTATCCGAGTGATTGAAATTCTTAACCGCAGAACCAAAAACAATCCTGTTCTTATAGGTGAACCCGGTGTTGGTAAAACTGCCGTAGTTGAAGGTCTAGCTCAAAAAATTGTAGATGGCGATGTTCCCCATAAACTTCAAGGCAAGCAAGTCATCCGTCTGGATGTAGTCAGCTTGGTTCAAGGAACGGGTATCCGTGGGCAATTTGAAGAACGCATGCAAAAACTCATGGAAGAGATTCGCACACGAAATGATGTTATTCTCTTTATCGATGAAATACATGAGATTGTCGGTGCAGGTTCTGCTGGAGACGGCAATATGGATGCAGGTAATATCCTAAAACCAGCTCTTTCTCGCGGTGAGTTACAATTGGTAGGAGCCACTACTCTCAACGAATACCGGATTATTGAAAAGGATGCTGCCCTTGAGCGTCGTATGCAACCCGTCAAGGTTGATGAACCAACTGTTGAAGAAACGATTATCATCCTAAAAGGTATTCAAAAGAAATACGAAGACTACCATCACGTACATTATACGGATAGTGCTATTGAAGCGGCTGCTACTCTATCCAATCGTTATATCCAAGATCGTTTCTTACCAGATAAGGCTATTGATCTCTTAGACGAAGCAGGGTCTAAGATGAACTTGACCCTGAACTTTGTAGATCCAAAAGTAATTGATCAACGCTTGATTGAAGCTGAAAATCTCAAGGCCCAAGCCACTCGAGATGAAGATTTTGAAAAGGCAGCTTACTTCCGTGATCAAATTGCTAAATATAAGGAAATGCAAAAGACTAAGGTAACAGATCAGGATACTCCTATTATCAGTGAAAAAACGATTGAGCATATCATCGAGCAAAAAACTAATATCCCTGTGGGTGACCTCAAAGAAAAAGAACAGTCTCAACTCATCCATCTGGCAGATGATTTAAAAGCCCATGTTATTGGACAAGATGAGGCTGTAGATAAAATTGCTAAAGCTATTCGTCGCAATCGAGTTGGTCTTGGTACTCCTAACCGTCCAATCGGAAGCTTCCTCTTTGTCGGTCCAACAGGTGTTGGTAAGACTGAACTTTCTAAACAACTAGCCATCGAACTCTTTGGTTCTGCTGATAGTATGATTCGTTTTGATATGAGTGAATACATGGAAAAACACAGTGTTGCTAAATTAGTCGGTGCTCCTCCAGGCTATGTGGGCTATGAAGAAGCTGGACAATTAACTGAAAAAGTTCGTCGTAATCCTTACTCTCTCATTCTTTTAGATGAAGTCGAAAAGGCCCATCCTGACGTCATGCACATGTTCCTTCAAGTCCTTGATGATGGTCGTTTGACAGATGGACAAGGTCGTACCGTTAGCTTTAAGGATGCCATTATCATCATGACCTCAAATGCCGGAACCGGAAAATCTGAAGCTAGCGTTGGTTTTGGTGCAGCACGTGAAGGTCGAACCAATTCGGTACTTGGAGAACTTGGTAACTTCTTTAGCCCTGAGTTCATGAACCGCTTTGACGGTATTATCGAATTCAAGGCCCTCAGCAAATCTAATCTCCTTCAGATTGTGGAACTTATGCTAGAAGATGTCAACAAGCGCCTCTCGAGCAATAACATCCATTTAGATGTCACAGATAAAGTCAAGGAAAAATTAGTAGACCTTGGTTACGATCCAAAGATGGGTGCTCGTCCACTCCGCAGGACTATTCAAGATCATATTGAAGATGCTATCACTGATTATTACCTTGAAAATCCAAGTGAAAAAGACCTCAAGGCAGTCATGACAAGTAAGGGTAAAATTCAAATCAAATCTGCAAAAAAAGTTGAAGCTAAAACTTCTGAAAGTGAGTAAAACATCTAAATAGAACAGAGATGCTAGTCGTCTTTGTTCTATTTTTTTCTAAAAAAATCATTAGCCACTTGACACCTTGTTCATGGTCCTTTATGATAATAATAAAGATACTAGAATTGAGGAATATACTATGACAAATCCAACCTTTGGTGAAAAAAAAGAGAATGTTAATTACATTTCCCGCTATGGGGTATATGCTGTCATCCCTGATAAAGAAAGAAAACAAATTGTTCTTGTTCAGGCGCCTAATGGAGCTTGGTTCTTACCAGGAGGTGAGATTGAAGCTGGTGAAAATCATCAAGAAGCTCTTAAACGAGAGTTAATTGAAGAACTCGGCTTTTCAGCTGAAATTGGCACTTACTATGGACAGGCCGATGAGTATTTTTACTCTCGCCATAGAGATACCTACTACTACAATCCAGCTTACCTCTATGAAGCTACTTCATTTCATGAAGTTCAAAAACCACTAGAGGATTTTAATCATATTGCATGGTTCCCAATCGATCAAGCAATTGAAAATCTTAAGCGTGGTAGCCATAAATGGGGAATCGAATCTTGGAAAAAACAGCATAAGATTGACTAAATCAAGCTACTTTCTTCAAAAAGTGCTATAATAGAATTAGAAAATTGGAGGAAATGTTATGAAGCTTATCAATACGACTAATTCACATTCTCATCTTGTTAAAAGCCAGCTAGAAAGTACTGATGCAACACTTGTTGAGGTCTACTCTGCAGGAAATACAGATGTCATTTTTACCCAAGCACCGCTTCACTATGAAATCCTCATCTCAAACAAACACCGCGCCATTCGTGAACCAGAAATAGAAGCCATTCAAGACTTCTTCATGAAACGTAAAATTGATAATGAAATCATCGACGAAGCAAATATCAAGACGCTCTACTCAGAAAAATTGATTGGAATTTCAATTCCTACAAAATAAAACCTTTGGGAAATTAGATTGCAAACAAAAAGTTAGTAACCATTGACTAACTTTCTGTTTGCTGTTTACATTTCCCTTTTTTATTCTAAAAGCATATGAGACAGTTTGAAATGTACAGAATTCCTATCATTTTATGGCAAAATGGAACAAAAAACAGTACACATTGTGGTATAATATTCTTATGGCATATTCAATAGATTTTCGTAAAAAAGTTCTCGCCTATTGTAAGCGAACAGGTAGTATAACAGAAGCATCACACGTTTTCCAAATCTCACGTAATACTATTTATGGCTGGTTAAAGCTAAAAGAGAAAACAGGAGAGCTAAACCATCAAGTAATAGGAACAAAACCAAGAAAAGTTGATAGAGATAGACTTAAAAACTATCTTACTGACAATCCAGACGCTTATTTGACTGAAATAGCTTCTGAATTTGGCTGTCATCCAACTACCATTCACTATGCTCTCAAAGCTATGGGATACACTCGAAAAAAAAGAACCACACCTACTATGAACAAGACCCAGAAGAGGTAACGTATCTGGAAGATATCAGAGGATTTCTCTGGTTGTAGGGATAACAAATGGTGAGTTAATCGCTCCAATGACTCACGAAGAGACGATGACGAGCGACTTTTTTGAAGCTTGGTTTCAGAAGTTTCTCTTACCAACATTAAATACACCATCAGTTATTATTATGGATAATGCAAGATTCCATAGAATGGGTAAGCTAGAGCGTTTATGTGAAGAGTTTGGGCATAAACTTTTACCTCTTCCTCCCTACTCACCTGAGTACAATCCCTATTGAGAAAACATGGGCTCATATCAAAAAGCACCTCAAAAA
>CAUQVK010000050.1:0-11389 GCA_963521495.1 uncultured Streptococcus sp. | reverse complement strand
TCTGCCTGTAGTCGTAGAAAGGCTTGGGCGTTAGCGCGTGTAGCAAAAATCTTGGCTCTATTTCGGATGATGGCTGGATTATCCAGCAAGTCTTCCAATTCGGTGTCGGTCATCTCTGCGACCGCTTGAATTTGATAGCCATGAAAGGCTTCTCGGAAAGCATGGCGTTTGTTGAGCACCGTTTCCCAAGACAGGCCTGCCTGATAGGTTTCCATACACAACAACTCAAACAATGCTTGGTCATCATGGAGGGGCTGACCCCATTCCTCATCATGATAGGCAATGTAGAGCGGATTGGTCATCTTGACCCACGAACAACGTTTTGTCATGCTCTGCTCCTATTTGACCAACATTTTAAGGGCCGACTTGATATAGTTCTCAGCTGTATCTGTCGTTCCTTCAAAGAATTTCTTGATTTTCTTGAGCTCTGTCGCCTTGTAGCCCAGAGCCAACATGGCTTCCATGGCTTCTTCCAGTTCTTGGTTTTCAGCGCTAGCTTGCACTGCCACCTTGGCAGGAAGATCATCACTAGCCACTACTACCTTTCCTTCCAAGTCCAACACCATCTGCTGGGCTGTTTTCTTGCCAATTTTAGGAAACTTAGTCAAGTAGGTGATGTTCTTGGTTTCAATGGCTTGAACCAAGCCAGCATTGTCATCAGCAGCGATAATAGCAAGAGCTGACACAGGACCAATCCCAGAAACCGAAATCAGACTGAGAAAGAGCTTTTTCTCGTCTTCTGAGCGAAATCCATAAAGCAGATGGGCGTCCTCACGCACGACTTGATGCACATAAATCTGAGCTTCCTGATTAACCTGACCTGAGTAAGCATAGGGATTGGCCACATGCAAAATATAACCGATACCGTTGACTTCAAGAACAATGTATTTAGCAGTGATTTTGGTAATGATTCCTTTTAAATATTCGTACATAGTTTTCCTTTTAGTTTAATATTTCCCCAACTCACGGAGACTGGTGTGATTTTCCTGAATACGTCGGAACATCTTTTCCATATCCGACTTGGTAAAATGCACTAAAACAGGACGTCCGTGAGGACAGTTATAGGGATTGTCACATTGAGAGAGCTGATAGAGGAGTTGTCTAGCTGAGTGGTCATCGATACGGTGATTGGCCTTAATAGACCGTTTGCAGGACATCATGATAGCCAGCTCTGCTCGGTATTTCTTGATAGAAACTTCCTTGGTCAAAAGGAGCATGTCACACATTTCATAGATGCCTGACTCAATCTCTTCTTCTGCCATCCAAATAGGATGTTCACGTAGAATAAATTGATTTTCTCCGTACTCTGCTAGAAAGACGCCCACTTCCTCCAAAAGAGTCATTCTTCCCTTGAGACGGAGGGCATCATCCGCTGGAAATTCAAAGATATAGGGCACTAGGAGTTGCTGCTGACTCTGGTCAACATCACCAATGCTTTCACGGTACTCTTCGTACTTAACCCGTTCCTGAGCCGCATGTTGGTCTATGATATAGAGCCCATCTCGCCCTTGGGCAAAGAGATAAGTCCCGTGCATTTGCCCGAAAAATTCCAACTCTGGGAAGCTTGATGATTCTTCTCGTTCTAGCTTATCATAGGCTTTATCCAGACTCGCAAGGTCTAACTCTGGGTGATCTAGCTGGTCGTAGTTAGCAGGCTTTCTCTCTGCAAAATGCAGTTTTGCTGGCTTGGTCAATCGGTCCAAGGTTTCCTTGGCAAACAGGGTCAAATCCTGTCCTTCATCAGTTAATTCTACCTGATAATCAGCTACTTCAGCTTGACTAGGTCTTGTCGGCTCAGTATTCTCATAGTAGAGCGTATTTTCTTTGAGTGGGAGAATAGTTTGCTCCACCTTCTCACGATTGCGCACAGTCGATTTGGCAAGATTTTCCAAGGCATCTGGAATCAAGGTTTGTTCCTTGAGACTATTTGCAATAGCTTCTGAGACCAGCATCATCAGTTCTTTTTCCTTAGAAATCCGCACCTCTTGCTTGGTTGGATGCACATTGACATCCGCTAGATAAGGGTCAATATGGATATGAATGACAGCCAGTGGAAAACGGCCTACCATGAGCTTACTGCCATAACCGTCAAGAATAGCACGGTTGAGCAGGAAATTCTTGATATAACGTCCATTGATGAAGAGGCTGATATAGTTGCGATTAGCCCGAGTCAACTCAGGCAAGGATACAAAACCAGAAATTTCGAAATCAAGGTCAGAATTCTCAATTTCAATCATCTTCTTGGCACTGGCCAAACCGTAAATCCCTGCGATAGCTTGGCGCAATTGACCTGTTCCCGCTGTTCGCGTCATTTCCTTACCATCACTAATCAAGCTGAAAGAAATCTCAGGATGGGCCAAGCCCAGACGGTTGACAATATCAATGATATGAGACAGCTCCGCTTGCTGGCTCTTCATATACTTGAGGCGGGCAGGCGTGTTGAAAAAGAGGTCCTCCACACAAACCTTGGTTCCCACAGGACTAGTTGCTGGGATGACTTCCTCAACTTCACCCCCACGCGCGACTAGCTTAGTTCCGTGACTTGCACCATCCATCGCCGTCAACAAAGTCAAGACACTAACAGACGCAATAGAAGGCAAGGCTTCACCACGAAAACCAAGCGTCCGAATCCGAAAGAGATCTGCTTGATTTTTTATCTTACTGGTCGCATGGCGACGCAAGGCCAATTCCACCTCATCGTGGGCAATTCCATGACCATTATCTGTGATTTGAATCTTCTTGAGACCAGACTCTTCAATCTCAATGATAATCTGACTAGAGTCCGCATCAATGGCATTTTCTACCAGCTCCTTAACAACGCTAGCTGGACGCTCGATAACCTCTCCAGCTGCAATCTGGTTTGCCAGCACCTCTGGCAATTCAATAATATGAGACATCTTTCAGCCCCTTTCTGTATCTATTTTCCTAGAAATTGATTAGTGCTATTATACCATATTTCAGATAGGACAGAAAAGCAAGCGCCACATAGGAATCAAATCCCTCCACATAGACAAAGTATCTTGCAAGGGGCTGAAAAATAGTGTTTAATAAAGGTGTACAAGAAGTGATCACAATTTTGTATGAAAAACAAGGAGAGAAATTTATGAAAGTAGAACTACAGATTAGTGAAACTTACGAAGAGGAAAAGCTGATTGTTCAAGCACCTCAGCCGACAGATAAAGTCCAGAAAGTCATCGAATTTGCAGAAAATCTGGACCGAAAAGAAAAAATCAAAGGAAAAATTGATGATCAGGTCTATCTAGTTAAGATTGGCAATATTCAACGCTTCTATATCGAGAATCGGAAGATTCTAGCAGAAACGGCAAGTCAGACCTACAACATTGATTTGCGACTCTATCAAGTCCTTGAACTCTTGCCAAGCAATTTTATCCAAATTTCCCAATCTGAAATCGTCAATATCAACGCCATCTCTCATCTCAAGCTAACCCCAAACGGTCTGGTAGAAATCTTTCTAAAAAACGAAAGCTTCACCTACTCTTCACGCCGTTATCTAAAAACCATCAAGGAGAAATTAGAACTATGAAAAAACAAGTATTTCACAATGCAACTGCTGGTGTTCTTATCGGCATCATCCTCTCTATCATCTTTTCACTTATGTATTCCCCAAATACCTACGCCCCACTAAGTTCCGAGTCTCTCGTCGGCCAAGTGATGACTCAACATAAGGTTCACGGTGCTCTGGTTTTGCTCTACTGTCTGGTTATCTGGGCATCCATCGGTATTCTCTTCAACTTTGGCAATCGCTTGTTCAAGCGTGACTGGAGCATGCTTCGTGCCACTCTGACTCATTTTTTCCTCATGCTAGTAGGCTTTATCCCACTAGCCACCCTAGCAGGTTGGTTTCCTTTTCACTGGATTTTCTACCTCCAGCTCATCCTTGAGTTTGCAATTGTCTACCTCATCATTTGGACTATTTCCTATAAAAGAGCATCAAAAAAAGTAGACCATATCAATCAACTTTTAGCCCATAAAAAGTAAGGGTTCTGATAAAACTGCCTAAGATAATAAAAAAAGCCAAGCCTAAGCTTAACTTTCCAACTCATACAAATCTGCGATAATAGTTGCGACATGCTTGATATCTCCCAGCATACCTCGCATTTCAAAGTCTGCCAATACAGGAAAACCAAAACGCTGACTGTATTGCTTAGCTGTCAGGCAGTATTGGTTGTTAAAATTACGGTTCCCTGAACCTACTATTCCAAAGCACTTGCTAGCATTGTCTCCATAGGCAATAAAATCACCCACTGGGGTCGTCAAAATCTCAACATCTCCGTTGTCCACACCATTTCCTCCCTCTAGGTAGGTTGGTAAAAATACAACATAGGGATGATCCATTTCAAAGAAGGCTTTCCCCTCCTTAACCAAATCCTTGATATGAATTTTTTGAACTTCAATCCCCTCATACTGGGACAAGAGATAGTCTTTTAAACGTGTCACAAAACTTTCAGTGTTCCCACTTAGACTAATATAAACCAAAGAAATTGTTTTCATCTTCACCTCCATCATTTCATTTGATAATCGAAAAATAACTACCAAGATTGTAACTTGATAGTTATTTTTTGTCAACTCTTAAGCGACTTCTTCCTCTTCTTCCAACAAAGCTTTTTGCTGACGCCACATCTTATAAAAGACCAAAGCTAGGAAAAGAACATTGATGACGATATAGAAAATACTTACCGCTTTGCTACCAACACTGATTCCCAAACGCATAGTCTCATCTCGAACTAACTGTACAGCATCTTGTAAACTCACATAACTATAAATCGAACCAATAATGGCTAACAAAACATAGCCAACATAAGCATAGTTTGCATATTGCAAGTTCTTACGAACTAGGAGAACAATAGCTACTCCAACTAAAATAGCCGAAAGAACAATCAAGACACTGTTAAAAATTGAATGATAAGATTCTGCCACTTTATAGCTATAATTAATGGTATCTTCTAACTGCTGAGCATTGATACCCCCAGCTTGTGGGTGAGCCGCACGAAAGGCTTCTTTGCTAGGTAATGGCGTCAACATTCCATACAGTGACGAAGCTGAAAAGAGAGCTGATAAAATTAGCAAGACCCATAGATAAATCGGTTTCTTTTTCATAATAGAACCTCCTGATATTATTAATAATATTATAGCATCATTTATATGGGAATACAAATCTTACAATGTTATTTCTATCTGTTTTTAGTAGACTTTGGGGGATTTTTCGCACAATTTCCGAAAGACTTTATAAAAATATCCAACATTACTGTAACCAACAGCATAACAAATATATTCTATACTATCACTAGTTGAAAGCAAAAGTTACTGATAACCTTAATGCGTCGTTTATTCAGCAGATATGCGAAGATTGAATTTGTTTAAGCCTTACAATAAAACGATCTAATCATCTACTATTAACAAATCTATAAACAATTTAGTTTGACAAGCAAACAATAACACTTTCTTCCCATTTACAATCCCACAAAACCGTGGTAAAATGAGAATTGTGAAAAAATTATCAGGAGACAATTCATGAAAAAATCTATCTTAACTACACTGCTTTTTGCAGTTCTTTACTTCCTCTGCATGGGGATTGGTGTCCTTTTGGGCAATCTCTTTGACCAAACTGGAAACATGTTTTATGCGCCTGCCTTTACTGCCCTTGTCGGCGGTAGCGTCTATATGATCCTAGTCGCAAAAGTTCCGCGCTTTGGAGCTATTACCACTATCGGCCTTGTCATTACCCTCTTTTTCTTGGGGACTAAACACGGTGCCGGCGCCTTCCTTCCTGGAATTATCTGTGGTCTCCTAGCAGATGGAGTAGCTAGCCTAGGAAAATACAAGGACCAAACTAAGAATTTCCTATCCTTTGTTATTTTTGCTTTCAGCACATCAGGACCAATTCTACTCATGTGGATTACACCCCAAGCCTATATGGCAACCCTTCTAGCAAGAGGGAAATCGCAAGAATATATCGACCGTATCATGGTCGCACCAAATCCTGGAACCATCCTTCTATTTATCGCAAGTGTTGTCATTGGAGCCCTATTAGGTGCTTTGATTGGACAAGCCTTAAGTAAAAAATTTGCACAGAAAATCTAATCACTAAAAAAGAGCCACACGGCTCTTTTTATTTATGACTCAATTTCTTAGTCAAGAAATCTCCCAAGAATTGGATTGCAAAGATAATCAAAATGATAATGATGGTTGCCAAGATAGTCACATCGTGATTGTAACGGTTAAATCCATAAGCGATGGCTACGTTACCAATACCGCCGGCTCCAACCGCACCAGCCATAGCTGTTTCCCCAACAAGGGAAATCAAGGTCACAGTCGTCACACGAATCAAATCTGGAAGACCTTCTGATAGGTAAACACCTACGATATCCCAGAATGTCGCTCCGCTCGCTTGAGCCGCCTCAATGACACCGCCATCCAATTCAGCCAAGACAACCTGCACCTGACGGGCAAAGAAGGCAAAGACTGCAAAAGAAAGTGGCACAAGGGCTGCATTTGGCCCGATACTTGTTTTAACAATCAAGTGAGAAAGTGGCGATAAGATAGCCAAGAGGATGATAAAGGGAACCGCACGGAAAATGGAAGTAATCTTGTCTAAAATCCAGAAGACAACCTTATTTTCCAAAACACCACCTGGCGCTGTCAAGACAAGGAAGAGCCCTGCAACAAGCCCCAAGAACCCTCCGATGATGAAAGAAAGAACTGTCATATAAAGAGTTAGATAGATGGCTGTTCCCCAGCCTGCTTGACCAGCCCAGCCCATTTTATAGACATTTGGTAAATAGGTTTGAAACAATGATCCCATCTTACTGTCCTCCCTTCAATACTTTTAGCTGCACACCAGCTTGACAAATGGCTTCTTGGGCACCTGCTAGCGCTTCTTTTTCACCTGACAAGACCACAACCAATTCTCCTACAGGAGTGCCATCGAGGATTTCAATATTTCCATAGAGGATATTGGCTGTTACTTGATAATTCTTATACAATTCATTCAAAAGTGGCTCGTCTGTTGAAGCACCCGCATACTTGAGCTGCACCAAAAGGCTGTTTTCAGACAAATGTTGCACGATTTCTTGCTTCTCAATCTTGACCATGGCCTCGTCAATACCTGTAGCTGTTGAGATAAAGTCTTGAGTCAAAGGTTGTTTAGGGTCTGAGAAGATTTCAAGAACACTACCCTCTTCAATCAAATGCCCATCCTGCATAACTGCCACACGGTTGGCAATGTCTTTGACAATCTGCATTTCATGCGTAATCAAGACAACAGTCAAGCCTAATTTTTGGTTCAAATCTTGCAACAAGGCCAAAATCTGCTTGGTTGTCTTAGGGTCAAGGGCAGAAGTTGACTCATCTGAAATCAAGATTTTTGGATCATTTGCCAAGGCACGCGCAATGGCCACACGCTGTTTTTGCCCTCCAGATAGTTGTGAAGGGTAGTTTTCAGCACGGTCTGCCAAGCCAACCAAGTCCAACAACTTGGCTACTTTAGCCTTCTTTTCTTCCTTGCTGAGTCCAGAGTGTTTAAGGGCAAAGGCTACATTCTCCTCTGCTGTCTTTTGGCTCATCAGGTTGAAATGCTGGAAAATCATTCCAATATCTTGACGTTTACGACGCAACTGTTCTGCCGTCAAGGTCACCTTGCCATCAAAAATCACATCGTCATCAATGGTAATTTTGCCTGCAGATGGTTTTTGCAAGAGGTTAATTACCCGTACAAGGGTTGATTTCCCTGCTCCAGAATATCCAACAATTCCGTAGATATCCCCTTCTTGGATGTGAATGGTCACATCCTTGACCGCTGTGATGGTTCTCTTCTTTTGGTGAAAAGTCACATCGATCTGATCTAACTTGATAATATCTCTACTCATAGCTTCTAATCAGCTCCTCTACTAATTCAATATGGGTGTAGTAATCGGCGATTCGCACGTTTTCATCTCCACCGTGGTCTCGGCTATTGGCATTTCCTAGACCGAAGGCCACCATTGGCACCTCTAGGGCATCAAAGACCGTATGCATAGGCCCTGTCCCAGCTGTCGTCGGCAAGACTGAAACGCCCTGTGGATAGAATTTCTTGGCCAACTCGATTACATTGAGAATGGCTGGCGCGCTCATATCGCTTCGATAGCTCATCTCTCCCAAGGTATAGTATAATTCTACCTTATCAAAGCCATTTTTGTCTAGCTGTTTCCGAATTTTTTCCAGAACATCATGCGGTTCTAAGCCAGGAACCAAACGAACCTCTAACTTAGCGCTTGCTTCTGCAGGCAAAATTGTTTTAACTCCTTGCCCTTGATAACCTGACTGAATTCCTTCGATATTAAGAGCTGGTTCAAAAAAGAAACGTTTTAGAAAGGCTACACGGCCCTCTTGTAAGAGAGGCAATTCCAAACCATAAATCTGGCTGATTTCCCCAGGATTTCGTTGGGCATAAGTATCCACCAAGGCCAATTCTCGTTCATTTGGCTCTTGGACTTCTTCATACAAACCTTCAACCATGATACGGCCATCTGCTGCACGAAGAGACTGTAGGGCTTGAAGGAGGTACCACGGAGCTGATTCCACAACCCCACCATAACTAGAATGGATATCCACATCAGCGCTTTTCACCTTGGCATCAAAGGTCACAATCCCCTTATTTCCACCAGAAATTTCAAGCTGTTCCAAGGCATTTTTGGTCCCTTGTTCCCAGACCAACAAATCAGCACCACGGAGTTTATCCGCATGTTTTTCTAGATATTTATCCAGATCTGTAGAAGCAGACTCCTCCGCCCCTTCCATGATAAAACTGATATTGACAGGCAAATCATCATGGTCCTGCATATATTTTCTCAACGCACTTAAACGAGCTGTGATATGACCCTTGTCGTCATCAACCCCACGCCCATACATGATGCCATCACGCACGGAGAGAGTAAAGGGATCCTCTGTCCACACCTGGTCTCCATCTGCTGGCACTGTATCATAGTGATTATAGAAAATTAAGGTCTTAGCATCTGGACGCGAACTCCTGAAATGAGCCATGACAAAGGGCGCCGTATAAGTCTCATCAATCTCCACTTCAGCCCCAACACGCTTGAAAATCTCACCCAGATAATTTGCGACTTCCTTAAGTCCAACCTGCTGGGCAAAGACCGATTTCTTAGAAATCAAGGTACGCAAAACTTCAAAGTAATGTTGGGCTACATGATCCTTTTCAAACTTTTCAATCTGTTCTTGTTCACTAGGAAATACCATTTTTTCTCTCCCTTCCTACACTTTCCCATCTCTTACACAGTCAATTTCTTTAAACGGAAAGCCTAATATAAAAGCAAGAGGTGGAACATTTCTCCCACCTCCTAATATCCTATTACCAAACTGGTTGATCCAAGCCGTCTGAAGTTTCTTCAATGACTTTTTTCACTTCATCTGTGTGGTAAGCTGCAATGACTTTCTTGATTGCATCAGCTTTAGGTGAAGTTTCCCAATCTTTTTTAGCAACAATGATATTGTACCATTGTTTTGAATTTTCATCAGCTTGTTCTTTGAAAAGTGCTTTCTTGTAGTCCAATTTTGCTTCTGTAACGAAGGTGTTATTTACAACTGCAGCATCAACTGATGACAATGAACGAGCTGTTTGGCTAGCGTCCAATTCAGTGATTTTCAAATTCTTTGGATTTTCTTTAATGTTTGCAACTGTTGCAAGGGCAGTCCCAGAAACATCCAATTTGATCAAGCCAGCTGATTGAAGCAAATAAAGTGCACGGCTTTCGTTTGTAGCATCATTTGGTACAGCAATTTCTCCATTTGCTGGGATGTCTTCGACTTTAGTGTACTTATTGTCACTTCCTTTTAATCCTGAGTAAAGACGGATTGGTGAGATGTAAGTATCAGCAATCGCTACAAGGTCTTTCCCGTTTTCTTTGTTCCAGTTGTTCAAGAAGTTATAGTGTTGGAAAGCATTCAAGTCTACTTCACCATCAGCAGTTGCCTTGTTTGGTTGTGAGTAGTCTGTAAACTCTGTAAATTCCAAAGTAATACCGTCTTTTTTGACTAATTCTTGGACTTTATCCCAACGAGCTTCTTCAGAACCACTACGGTTCACTGTTGCGATTTTAACAACTGTTCCGTTATCTGCTTTCTTTTCTGTATTTCCGCAAGCTGCAAGAGCCAAACCTGCGACTGTAGCAAGGGCTGCTACACTGAGCCATTTTTTAATTTTCATGATTCTTTCTCCTTAAAAATAATACCGTACTAGTATCTCACAATTTGTTTGATTTCACAAATTGTTATTAGATAGACAGATATATAGTTTAAAACTATATCCCTAAAAACTGAGAAATCACCCATCTTACTCAGAATGGATGATTTCAAGAAATTATTTAATATCAGCTTCTGCGGGTAGATAAGTGTCTCCAAAGAATTGTTTAGACAATTTTTCAAGAGTTCCATCTTTATAGAGTTCTTGGATACGTTTGTCTACAAAGGTTTTCAACTCATCTTGATCTTTAGCAAGAAGTGGGTAAACGTAAGGTTGTTTGTCGCTTGGAAGTTCAATGACTTTCAAGTTGTCCAACCCTTGGTTCTTGATAACTGTTTCAACACCGATTTTATCAAAAATCTTGTAGTCAAATTGACCATCGCTCAAACGTACCATGATTTGTTGGAAATCTGCCTTAGTATAGTTAAGGATAGTTGGGTTATCTGCGTGTTGTTTGTTATATTCTTCCAACTGTTTAGCTGATGTAGTAGCTTGAACAATCTCTGTCGATTTTCCACCGATATCATCGAGAGACTTGATACTAGAGTCATCTTTCTTCACTACAAGGACATTAGGGTTTTGGGCAATTGGTGCTGCATAGAGGTATTTATCCGCACGTTCTTTAGTGTAACTAAGATTGTTCACAGCCATATGGTAGCGATCAGCGTCAAGTCCTGCAAAGACACCTGACCATTCTGTCTTTTCAAACTTGACATCATACTTGTCAGAATCTTTAAAGATAGCGCGAACTACTTCAACCTCATAACCAGTCAATTCACCATTTTCTTCATAGATAAATGGCTTTGGTGATCCATTGGTTGCAACAATAATTTCTTTCTTACCGGCTGCTTCTCCTTCTTTCTTAGCACCACCTGAGCAAGCCGCAAGCACACCTGCAGCAACAAGCCCTAGGGCAGCAAGAGATGAGTATTTAACGATTTTTTTCATGTCATTTCCTCCAAAATAGAATACCTTATAATCTTAACAGAAAAAGAGCATTTACGCCATTATATGATATCTATCTCTGTGATAGGTTTTCTTTATGGCTGATTTAAAAGACCAGACGCAAGACGGCAATCAAGACCACTCCAAAGAGAACTGTTCCGACTAGATTGCGGTAGCGAAAGGCTACCC
>CAUQVK010000049.1:0-11456 GCA_963521495.1 uncultured Streptococcus sp. | reverse complement strand
GATTTCCTCCATAATGAGATAGATATTATTAGCACTCTTTATACCTGAGTGCTAAATTATAGTTCTATTGTATCACTTGGTCAGAAATAGTCAAGGAAAAAGTCTGACTTTCTGAGGATGAATAGATAAATTTCTTTATCCTAATTTTGCACTTTAATAATGTAGAATTTTAACGAACATGATTTATGGAATTAGCATTTTCGTTAATTCTTTTATAAAAATACCGAAACTCTAAATCCTTATATTACGCATATATAAAAAACAACGATTATAAACCGTTGCTTTTTTACATACTATTAATATTTCAATCCTGGATTGAAAAATCCTAAGGCTACTCCTACAAGTGCAATAACTACCAATAATAGCATCACCCAATTTGGAGAAACTTTCTTTTTAGCCATCAGCCACCAACATAGAACAATAAAACCTGCTGTTAAAAGACCTGGATAAACACCATCAATCTTTTCTTGTAAGTTTAAAAATGTTTCTCCATCTCCATTTTTCAGCTCTAGCGCCGTAGTGACAGATACCCAAGTTGCTGCAACAGCTCCTATAACCATACCACCAACAACACTAATTGCTTTTCTTAGCGCCTGACCTTTAGGACCTACTAAAAATTCTACTGCTTTATCTCCAAGTTCATATCCTTTAAAATAAGCAAAACGCATTCCAAGATAGACTAATAGATTCCATGCAATAATATAGAATATTGCACCAGAAATATTTCCTCCTTTAGAAAGACCTAGAGCTATCCCCAAAAGAACAGGAATTAATGTTCCTACAATAAGTGAATCTCCAATACCTGCAATAGGCCCCATTAGACCGGCTCGCATTCCATTGATGGTCTCACTATCTACGGCATCTCCATTTGCACGCGCTTCTTCCAAACCAGCTGTTATCCCAACTACTAGAGAACCCAGCTGTGGCTCAGTATTAAAGAATGCTGTGTATGTTTGCATAGCTTCTTTTTGTTCTTCCTTAGTATCATACATTTCTTCTACAATTGGAAGCATAGAAGTTAAATATCCAAAAGTTTGCATATGTTCTTGAGAAAAACATGTCAGATGTCCATAGAACCAGTGGTGAAATGATTTTGTCAATGTTTTTCTTGATATTTTTTTTCGACTCATTCTAAATATCCTCCTCTTCATCAAATCCCATATCACTGACAACTGCTGTCGTACGGGCAGATTTAATAACTTCTAATTCATAATAAATTACTGCAAAAATTAATGATACAACACCACTTGCTACTAAGTTCAAGCCTAAAGATTTTGCTAACGTGAACCCGACAAAGAAAGGAATAAAGTCTGTTGTTTTTGTAACAATTTGTTTCAAAAGTATTGCAATACCCACACATGGAAGGAGTGCTCCTACAGTAAATAGAGACTTCATTACAAAACCATCCATCGGAAGATATACTTTCATAAGATCAACCATATCTGGTCCAAATTTTGTAATAATCATTGTTGGTAAGAAAGAAAAGATAAAATGTGAAATCCAAGGATATACCCAATCAACAGCATATAACTTCTTAAAATCACCTTTCTCTACAGCTTTCCATCCAATGTGTTGCCAAAGCAAGTTCATAGTAGCTGTACCATAGAATAAAACAGTTCCAATTGTTCCAACCGCGGCTCCAATTGGCGCTGCTGCTGCTGCAATCGCTACTTCACCTGAAATATTATTTGCATGAACAAATAGGACAGATAACGGAATTCCGATATAAGAAATTGCCCGTACATCGGCAGATACAGTTCCACCAGGTGTCACTAAGGCAATATATAATACCTGTAAAGCCACACCAACGATTACCCCTGTTGTTATATCTCCTAATATTAAACCTACAATTAAACCACCAACTAATGGACGCCCCAAAGTATAGTTACCAATACTGGATCCCCCCATACCTGGCATCGATGCTAAACTTGCAAACAATCCTAAAAGAGCTGCTTGAATCCAAGAAATTTCCATCATTTTGTCTCCTTATTTCATTATTAAAATCCAAATTTTGATTTAAAATCACTCCAATAGCCAATAGATACATCTGGTAATAATTGGAATCTAACTTTATATCCTGCTTTTTCAATTGCTTCTAGTGCAACTGCTTCCTCTTGAGTAATTGATTGATTATTTCCCAACTTGATAGCACCTGGTCTATCGTTAGCAGGTCCTACAATAATTTCTTTAACATCTCCTGGAATAAAGCCCTGGTCTACTAAAATTTCTTTCATATCAATTGGATTCTTAGTAATCAAAAAATATCTACTATCCGATTCTGTTACTTTAGATGATTTTTCTTTAAACGCTTCCTTTGTCCAAACAAATGTTTTTTTATCTGACGCACCTTTATATGCCTGAATTAAAACCTTATTAGATGCAGCAGCGTCATTTACTGCAATTAATCCATCACATGGATGTTCTTTTGCCCATCTAGTGACTGTTTGTCCATGAATCATTCTATCGTCAATTCGTACAAATGTTACTACCATAATTTTTTATCCCTTTCCTTATATAACTAAATATCGTCTTCTTCATTAAGATTATCATCTGATCCGACTTCAAATTCTTGTAGAGCCGATGATGATTCGTTTAATATCGTAGAAACAAGTTCACTTCCAGTCAGAATGTCTTTCATCACCACTGCTGTAAGTGCCATTGTTAAGTTCATACCTCCCAAAATAGTTGCATTCTCTAATTTTCCAAATTCTTCTAATACTGTTGCAACAGTTGTTAAAGGACTTCCCCCAACAATATCTGCTAAAACAAGAACCGAATCATTTTCATCCAGAGATGCAATAACATTCTTGACCTCTACAGAAAAACCTGCAAGACTTTCTCCATCTTTTAAGCCAATTGCTATGACATCATCTACCTTATCCGAAGCAAACATAGAAAGAGATGATTTCAATCCCTCTGCGAGTCCTCCATGACTGACTAATATCAAATACTTCATATTTCCCTCCTTTTATTGATTTCATTCTATCATCCTTATCTTCACTTTATAATTGTTAAATGTCACAAAAGTTTATTGATAAATGTCAATAAAAAAATGACAAATGTCAATAAAGACATCTGCCATGTTCGTATTATTTAAGAAATAATAATCTTGATATCTATTTAAGAATTCCTATATCTAGTTCTTTTTGTAACTTAATAAGACTACCTTCAATATCCGTGTTATTTTCATCCATAGATAATGCTTCTAATCTTTCTTCTATTCCAACCAATGATTTTGAATCTATCCCTTTTGAAATAGTTGTAATTGAATTTTTCATTATATAATCCAGTGAAGTAGTCGTTAAGGCATTTTGACCAATCATTCCTTTCTTCATCAACTCTTCACTCTTCAAACTAGTTACTACCTCTGGTAACACTGAGCTTCCTTGACCCTTGTTAAATAAATTTTGTTGAATTTCACGATTATTTGTTAAAAATTCTATAAACGATACGGCAAGTTTTGAATTGCGAGCACGCGAAGAAACCACGTATAAGGAAGTATCTGTTACAGTAGAACGAATGTCTTCCTTTGTCGTTGGCAATGAAATACATGTCCAGTTAAAATTTGTATATTTGGCCACATGATAAGGAAAAGGTTTGTATGTGCGATATTGTGCCAAACTCATTGGATAAAAGGCCACATGGCCTTCATCAAAATCTTTATAGGTTACTTTGTAGCGTCCGTTTAATTGATTCAATCCCCTTATATAGGATAAAGCATCCTTCATTTCTGACGAATCTATACGAGGAATACCACTCTCAGAAATAGTGACGCCAAAAGCTGCTAGAGATTCTTTCCAACTATATCCTGTTATCCCAAATTGATCAACGATTCCATCTCCATCGGTATCTTTTGTAATTTTTTTACTAATCTCATATAGATCTTTCAGTGTCCACCCTACTTTAGGAATTTCAATGCCCTCTCTTAAAAGTAAATCTTGATTTACACACATCAACATGGGATTGCTTTCATATGGAAGACCGTATAAATCATCTCCGTATTTTGCTGCCTGCAAAGATACATCATAGAAATTAGAGGCATCTTCTTGAGACAGATAGGAATTTAGGTTTTTTAAAATACCTTTTGATGCAAATAAAGATAATTGGTCGCTTGATAATAGAAAGACATCTGGTTCAGAACCTTTTAAAATTTGACTTGAAATCCAATTAGAATACTCCTCCTTGGGAATACCTGAATCATATACAATCCTAACTCCTGGATGAAGCTCTTCAAATTTCTTAATAGCCTCATCTAGTACATAGCTGTTATTCCCTGTAGGAATTCCCCAACTAGAATCAGAATAAAAACCCAGTCTAATAATCTTTATCTGCTTGTTTTCCCAAATAAGGAATAAACTCAAACAACTTAGCACAAACAGTATCGCTAGAAACAATTGCTTTACTTTCATTTATCAATTTCCTTCGAAAAATTCTTTTGTGTCACACCTGTTTGTACAGCCCATATGGCTAACTGTGTCCTATCTCTCAAATTTAGTTTTGAAAGAATGATAGAAAGGTAATTGCGCACTGTTCCCTCGGATAAAAAAAGATTACTGGCAATTTCCTTATTTGATTCTCCAAATGCCACTTGCTGAATAATTTTCCATTCTGTCAGTGATATATTTTCAATATTCTCTTCCTTCACAGTAATAGAAAAATTGGTCTGTGCCATCTGCGAGAACAATTGAAATACCTTACTGGCTATATTAGGATTAATCATAGCTCCACCTTTATACACTGTCTGAATGGCTTGATATAACTCGTCTGTTGAAACTCCTTTTAATAAATAGCCAGATGCACCATATTTTAAAGCACTAAAAATGAATTCGTCGTCATCAAATGTTGTTAAGATTATAATTTTTATATTTGGAAAACGTTTTTTGATTTCTTTTGTAGCCAATACTCCGTCCATTCTGGGCATTCTAATATCCATTAAAATTATATCCGGTTTTACAGCCATAATGTTATCCATAGCTTCGATACCATCACCAACAACAGATACAACATCAATATCAGCATATACTGATAAAATAATCTGCAAGGACTCTCTAATTAACGCCTGATCATCTGCAATCATTACCTTTATCATATACTTCACCTCCTATTTTTGGAAAAACTATTTTAGTGTAAAATCCTTCCCTATTTTCAAAATGAATAGAACCACCTAAAATAGAAACTCGCTCTCTCATTTGTTTCAAGCCATACCCAATTTGTAAGTCGTCAAAACCTATTCCATTATCTTGCAAAACTATTATGTTGTTATCCTCACTCATAAAGTGAATGCTCATTTTACTAGCATGTCCGTGACGAACAGAATTTGTCATAGATTCTTGTATAATCCTAAAAATAGTATCTTCCTGCATAACATCTAAATCAATATTCCCCCATTCATATTTTAGATCGACAGAGAGTTTTGATAGAGACTCATACTCACTAATCATTAATATTAGAGCATCTTTTAAACCATTATTTTGCAAAGCTCCTGGTCTCAGTCTCTGTAATGATCCCCTAACATCTTTTATCCCCTCTCTAACTGCATTTGAAACATTTTTCAACTGTTCTTTAGCACGGATAGGATGAACATCAATTAGTACAGAAACAGCATCAATCCCTGCTGAAATCCCTGTCAACGCATGCCCTAGAGTATCATGAATTTCTCGAGCAATTCTTTTCCTTTCTCGATCTTCAGCGATTTTCTCTGATAACGATATGTAATGATTCAATTCAGTGTTGACTCTAGATAACATTTTAAGCTCTTCCTCAATATTATGATGTTCTTTAATCACGTATAGGATATAAGACAATAAAGAGATGATGAAAATAATAACATTTAATGATGTCAATGCATTTTCTAAAAATAACACTATACCTCGTATGGAAGATGGATAAAATTGGATATAGGTAGCTAGAGATGGAACTTTTATAAATAGAGACAAGATTTCATAGTCGGTTAAAAGTAATATTAAAAAACTCAAGAAAATAAAAATAATCCAAGAACGTTTACTATCAGAGTCTTGAAACTCTCTTGAACTATAGAATATATCAGCAAAAACTAATAATATTATTCCATTGTATGACAGATTTTGTGACCATATAACACCAATCATTAATACTATTTCAAACAAATTCCATTTTGAAAAAATTGGCCACTTTTTCTCAGTTGAATACATTTTATAGGTAGATATAAAAATAATACCGACAAAAAAAATAATTGAATACCAAAAAATCTGGTCAGGTGATTTTGAAATATTGTTTAATTCTCCCAATAAGAGTATCATCTGTCCCTTTGAAATTACATAGTTTGTAATCTGTATATACAAAGCTCCATTGTATATAATGGTTAGAAAATTAATTAACAAAAGCAAAATTATAGAGTACTGGACACCTTTTACCTGTTTCATTACTGCCACCCATTAATATCAAACTGAATTATATTATTTTTATCAACAAATTGTACAGGTATAGTATATAATTCTTCAACTTCTTCTTTTTTTACTAATAAATCTATTGTTTCCGATACTTTTCTACCCATATGAGATGGAAATTGAGCAACCGTTCCCGTAACTTCATCTGTTGTAGCTAATAAATGCTTCATATCTGGTGAACCATCTATTCCGTAAATAAGTTTTTTTGAAGTTACTTTCAATTCTTTAATTGCTGCTAAAGCTCCTATAGCTGCTCTATCATTTAAAGCCACTATAGCATCAAATTGTAAACCTTCAGATAACGCATCACCTACAGTAGTCATAGCATACTCTGTTTGACCAACCGTTTCTCTTTCTGAGGTAATTTGATAATGTTCTTCTGATTTTATTGTATCCAAAAAACCAGTTATTCTCTGATTAGCTGATAAAGCATCTTTGTGCGTTAACAAAAGAATATGAGCATTTGAGGTACGTTTCATCAAATCCTTGGCAATTAATATCCCAGCATGGTAATTATCAGAAACTATGCTCGTATCAACTTTTATATTATTCAACTGACTATCTACTGCTATAACTCTAATTCCAAAATTCTTTGCCCTACTTAACGCTTCTACAATTTGCTCGCTATCACTCTTAACCGGATTAATAACAATAACATTCACTCGCTTCTCTATAAACTCATCAATTTGTTTACTCTGTTTTTCTTCACTCATCTCTGCATCCCGAGTATACAATATCTGACCTTCTGAATCAGAATAGCGTTGAATCTCATTATGTAAATGTCTATAAAATTCACTATTCATCGTCATATAAGTCGCTCCAACTTTTATTTGTCCCGGAATAGGATCTGTCTGACTCACATGAGTATAAATCGCAAAAACAAATACGACTACTGTACAAAATATAATTTTGACGATTGTTCTTGTATATTCTCTACTCATTCCAACCTCCAAAAAGTTTCAACTAGTTCATTGTAACACATTTAGACATTATAAAAAAGCCTGAGAACAACTCAGACTTTTCAATGTTTAAAATGGTAATTCTTCCTCTTCCAGAACCAAATCTGCCAAATCCTGCCCAGCGTTATTTTCTCGCATGGCACGTTGAGCACGACTTTCCAAGAGTTGGAATCCAGTAACAAGTACTTCGGTCACGTAGTTCATCTGGCCATTTTTCTCAAAACGACGGGTACGTAATTCTCCATCAACGGAAATGAGACTGCCTTTAGTTGCATAGCTGGCCAATGTTTCTGCTAGTCTGCCCCAAAGGACCATATTAACAAAATCAGCTTCACGTTCGCCATTTTGGTCTTTGTATCGACGATTCACAGCGATAGTTGCTCGCGCTACTGACTTGTCATTGTTGGTTTTGTGCAATTCTGGTGTAGACGTTAAACGTCCAATAAGAATAACTTTATTATACATATTTTCTTCCTCCTACTTATCTATTCGTAGGAAATCAAAAAAAGTTACAGAAATTTGTAACTTTTCGAGAAAAAATTTTTTATTTTTTATGAACCATGAAACCTGTCGCTTGTTGATTGGCCATAATGGTCATATCTGTAATCTGCACACGACGAGGTTGACTGGTCACATAGACTACTGTGTCTGCAATATCCTGAGCTTGCAAAGCTTCTATTCCTTGGTAAACGGACGCAGCTCGTTCTTTATCACCGTGAAAACGTACCGTCGAAAAATCTGTTTCGACAATTCCAGGCTGAATGGTCGTCACCTTGATATCCGTTGCGATGGTATCAATTCGCAGACCATCTGAAAAGGTCTTAACTGCTGCCTTGGTAGCTGAGTAAACAGCGGCACCAGCATAGGCGTAGATTCCTGCAGTTGAGCCCATGTTGATGATATGTCCTTGATTGTTTCTTACCATTGCTGGCAAGAAACAGCGAGTGACTGCCATCAAACCTTTAACATTGGTATCCAACATGGTCAACATATCCAACTCTTCATAATCTTGATAGGGGGCTAAACCTAGAGCCAGTCCGGCGTTGTTGACCAAGATGTCAATCCGCCCTACCATTTCTAGAATATCAGAGCAGACAGTCTTTACCATAGCCATATCCGTCACATCTAGCGGAAAGGTCCCGACAGTTTGATTCGGGAAGGCCTCTGCAAACTCCGACTTGAGGGCTTCTAGTCTATCTGTCCGTCGTCCGGTTAGAACAACATTCTCACCCTGCTCTAGATAAGCACGCGCAATCGCTTCACCAATTCCTGATGTCGCCCCTGTAATCACTACATTTTTTGCCATCTTATTTCCTTCTAGCTGGTCTATCAGATACTAACAACTTCTTAGGCAGTCCAGTGTTTAGCTGGATCAAATGGAGTTCCGACAACTTGGTCTTCTGATAATTCAATAACACCACGTTTTTGCGGAGCGTTTGGTAAATGCAATTCACGAGGACTGCACATCATGCCAAAACTCTTTTCACCACGAAGTTCGCCTGGGAAAATAAGATTGCCTTTTGGCATCATTGCTCCAGGAAGAGCTACAATGGTTTTCAACCCAAGACGCGCATTAGGAGCCCCTGCAACGATTTGCACTGTCTTGTCACTTGCGACTGCAACTTGGCAGATGTTGAGGTGGTCACTATCTGGATGAGCTACCATCTCGACAATTTCACCAACAACAAACTTAGGTTCCTTGTCATTGACAATTTCTTCTGCAAAACCTTCCGCCTGCAACTCTTGGTTCAAACGTGCTACTTGCTCATCTGACAAAAAGACTTGACCGCGCTCTGCAATTTCAAATAAACTTGGAACTTCAAAAATATTCCAAGCTACTGTTTCTCCATTCTCTTTTAGAAAGACACGAGCTACCTTGCCTTTGCGCTCCACATCCAGTTTAGCATCTCCGCTATTTTTCACGATGACCATAAGGACATCGCCGACATGTTCTTTGTTATATGTAAAAATCATTGTTTCCTTTTTCTCCTATTTCAGTCCTGCTAAAAAGTCGTTAATTTGTTGCTTGCTTTTACGGTCGCGATTGACAAAACGGCCGATTTCCTTGTCTTTTTCTAGAACAACAAGGCTAGGAATTCCATAAACATCCCAGAGTTTAGCTAGATCCATATACTGATCTCGATCCACTCGAATAAAGGTGAACTCTGGATTGGTCTCCTCAATTTCTGGCAAGGCAGGATAGATATAACGACAATCGCCACACCAGTCCGCCACAAAAAGAAAGACCTTCTTGCCATCTTTTTCTACTAAAGATGCCAATTCTTCTAAACTTGCTGGTTGTATCATAAGACTTCCTCCTCATAGACTAGGTCTTCATTTTCATAGACAAAGGTATAATGACGGCCATCCTCAAAAATGACGCCACCAACCAAGCTCTCTAGACTGCTTTCATAAACTTGAACATAGAGGGTCGCAATTTCCCCCATATCTGAAAAATGGTCTCGCACAATCGCTGTCAACTCTTCCTGAGTCTTCATGAGCTTACGGTCATCTGCAACTTTTTTCGTAGCAAGGGCAAGGCTCCCAATACCAAGCAGGGCCAGACCTGCCATCCACATTTTTTTAGCTTTCATACCATTCATTTTAACACAAAAAACGCTTTAGGACAAATGAGGAAGCAGCAAAAAAGCAAGTAAAAAGCCTCTTCCTTGAAGGAAAAGGACTTCTTATACTCAATGAAAATCAAATAGCAAACTAGGAAGCTAGCCGCAGGTTGCTCAAAACAGCGTTTTGAGGTTGTAGATAGAACTGACGAAGTCAGCTCAAAACACTGTTTTGAGGTTGTGGATGAAGCTGACGTGGTTTGAAGAGATTTTCGAAGAGTATTATTCTTATTGCCAGGCACCTGAGTTGCCAACGTAGTAACCATCAGGTGTGTAGGTATTGCGAAGCATCTTACCTGATGAAGCTAGATAATACCACTTGCCATTATCTTTGACCCAATCATTCGCTAGCATGGCACCAGAAGAACTTACATAATACCATTCTCCCTTGTCATAAACCCAAGTGCTTGCTTTCATGGCTCCTGAAGTTGATAAATAGTACCACTTGCCTTGATCGTAAAGCCAGTCACTCGCAATCATAGCTCCTGATGATTTAAAGGCATACCAGTTGCTACCTTGATGAAGCCAAGTTTGATTGAACATGACTCCTTTATCATTCATAAAGTACCAGTTTCCATTGTCCTTAACCCAAGCATTTTGAACTAATTGCCCTTGTTTTTGATAGTACCAGGTTTCACCGTGATTATTTTTTAGATTTAGCCAGCTTTCTGCTTTTACAATCGGATAAAGTTCTCTGAAGACTCCTCCATCATCATATTTATGACTGATAATCCCTGGTTTTACAAGTTTAATACTACCATACTCCTCTGCCCAAGCAAAGACTTTTTGACCATTGACAGTCTCTGGTAAGGTAGCAGTGTAAGTCTTGGTTTGATAATCCCATTTAGCATCGAGGTAAGTGTATTGATCATTTGATTCTTCAATACGGTAGTAACCACTCTTTCCACCGTCATTATATACATCATCAACTACTTTAGTGGACCAGGTCTTTACTTCATTTCCGCTCTTGGCTTCTACCTTGATATCTCCTCTATAGCCATAAGGAACATAGAAATTCAGGTAACGCCCCTCTGTACCGACCATAGACTTGTCCTTTTCTTGACCTAGAAAATTGACAGTCTGATCTTGACCATTTAAAGTAACTTTCCACTCGATTTTCTCAGTTTTTGGCAAATCTAAGACTTTGATATCTACTTCATGTCCATTTTCAAATCGTAGAATTTTGCCATCTTGATACTTAACACCACCCTTAATAACCCACTCTTCTTCAAGCTCGAAGGCCTTTCCTGAATGAGGGAAAGCCAGTAAGGCTAAACCTGCTAGAGACAAACTAAATAGTGTGATTTTTTTCATTGTAGTTCCTCCTTAGGATTTTTTATGTTAATTATATCACTATGTTTTTATTTTGCAACTCATATCCTAAATATGCAAGCAAAAAACCTCTGAGATTCTTCTCAAAGGTTCTGATTTTGCTAATTGCTGTTCTC
>CAUQVK010000048.1:0-11632 GCA_963521495.1 uncultured Streptococcus sp. | reverse complement strand
TGTAACCATAGTAAGAATCTTCGATGATTTCTTGCATATGGTCAACCATTGGAAGACGTGGGTTAGCTGGTGAACATTGATCTTCATAAGCAAGGAAGGCCAATTCACGAGAATGTTCTTTCCATTCTTTTTCATCGATTCCTTGTGCTTTGAAGTTCATTTGGATACCTACGCGCTCACCAAGTTCGTAGACAGCTTTTGCGTAAGATTCCACACCTTCTTCTGGAGTAGAAGCTGGAAGTCCAAGCATGCGTGCGATATCTTGGTATTTTTCATCTGCACGGTAGTAGTTGTACTTAGGCCATGTTGCTGTCTTAGCTGGACGTGTACCGTTGTAGCGGATGACATATGGAAGCAAGATAGCATTTGTACGACCGTGGATTGTGTGGAATTGCGCACCAATCTTATGGGCCATTGAGTGAGAAATACCTAGGAAGGCATTAGCAAAGGCCATACCAGCGATTGTTGAAGCGTTATGCATTTTCTCACGTGAGTGGAAGTCTGCATTCTTAACTGAGCTTTCAAGGTTTTCGAATACAAGTTTGATGGCTTGAAGTGCAAGACCGTCAGTGTAGTCGCTAGCCATTTGTGATACGTAAGCTTCAGTCGCGTGGGTCAATACGTCCATACCAGTGTCCGCAGCAACAAATCCAGGAACTGTCAGTACCAAGGCAGGGTCTACGATTGCCACAGTTGGTGTCAATGAGTAGTCAGCGATTGGGTATTTACGGTTGTTTGCTTTATCAGAGATAACGGCAAATGGTGTTACTTCAGATCCTGTACCAGATGTTGTTGGGATCGCGATGAATTTAGTCTTCTTACCAAGCAATGGGAATTTGAAGGCACGTTTACGGATATCCATGAATTTTTGAACAAGGTCACGGAAGTCCACTTCTGGTTGTTCGTAGAAAAGCCACATTACTTTAGCAGCATCCATTGGAGATCCACCACCGAGAGCGATGATTGTATCTGGTTTGAAGGCACGCATAATCTCAGTACCACGGTTTACAGTTGTGATATCTGGATCTGGTTCTACATCAGCAAAGATTTGGTAAACAACCTTATTGCGACGAAGGTCAAGTTGTTCGATGATACGATCAAGGAAGCCAAGCTCTACCATAGCGTGGTCAGTAACGATCATGACACGCTCAACGTCACGACATTTTTGAAGGTATTGAATTGAATCACGTTCAAAGTATGTTTTTGAAGGAAGTTTCATCCATTGCATGTTATTTCTCCGTCTTCCGACTTTTTTGATATTCAAGAGGTTAATGGCACTAACGTTATCCCCAACTGAGTTGCGTCCGTAAGAACCACATCCAAGTGTCAATGATGGCAAGAAGGCATTGTAAACGTCCCCGATACCACCGAAAGTAGAAGGTGAGTTACAGATAACACGAATAGCTTTAACAGCTTTACCAAATTCTTTAGTCAATTCTTCGTCAGCTGTGTGGATGGCTGCTGAGTGCCCAAGACCGTTAAATTCAACCATTTGACGAGCCTTAGTAATACCATCTTCACGGCTTTCAGATTTCAAAACTGCGATAACTGGTGACAATTTTTCACGAGTCAATGGCTCATTTTCACCAACTTCTTTACATTCTGCAGCAAGAATGTTTGTTCCTTCTGGAACTGTAAATCCTGCTTGTTCTGCAATCCAAGTTGCTGGTTTACCAACGATGTCAGCGTTCAATTTTGCACCAGCACAGTTTTTGCTGTTTGCTTTCACGCCGAAGCAGAACTCTTCAAGAAGTGCTTTTTCTTTTTTGTTTACAAAGTAAGTGTGGTAAGATTTGAACTCTGCTACAAATTCATCGTAAATTTCTTTATCAATGATAACCGCTTGTTCAGATGCACAGACCATACCGTTGTCAAATGATTTAGACATGACGATATCATGTGCAGCTTGGCGGATGTTAGCTGATTTTTCAACATAAGCTGGAACGTTTCCGGCACCTACCCCAAGAGCTGGTTTACCACATGAGTATGCAGCTTTAACCATGGCATTACCACCTGTTGCAAGGATTGTTGCAATACCTTCGTGGTTCATAAGCGCACTAGTTGCTTCCATAGATGGTTCAGTGATCCACTGTACACAGTTTTCAGGAGCTCCTGCTTTAATCGCAGCATCACGAACGATTTGAGCTGCGTGAGCTGATGATTCTTGAGCTGATGGGTGGAAGGCAAAGACGATTGGATTACGTGTCTTCAATGAAATCAATGATTTGAAGATTGCTGTTGATGTTGGGTTTGTTGTAGGAGTGATACCACAAACAACACCAACTGGTTCAGCAATAAGAGTCAATCCTGTTACATCGTCTTCTTCGATAACGCCAACTGTTTTAGTGTGGCGCATGTTGTTTACTACGTGTTCACAAGCAAACAAGTTCTTAGTTGCTTTATCTTCAAATACACCACGTCCTGTTTCTTCAAAGGCATGTAAAGCCAATTCCCCGTGGGCATCCAAAGCTGCCACTGAAGCTTTAGCAACGATGTAGTCAACCTGCTCTTGATCCAACTTACGCATTTCTTCAAGAGCAACTAAAGCTTTTTGCACCAAGCCATCGACATGCTTTTCAGCAGCGAGTTTCTTTTCTTCTGGTGTCACAGTTTTTTTATCAGCCATATTTTCCTCCATAGCTTTCAAGGATTTAATCCTTTGTTAATTTTTTCACAAGTTTATTATAACGCATTATTTCAACTTTGTAAACAGTTTCATAAACATTTCACAAAGAATTTTTTAAATATTGTGAAATATTTCTCATTTTCCTTTCTTATTAGGTTTTTTCTTTAGAGTTTGTGAAATTTATTTCAAATATTTTTTATTTCACAAACTTGCTTGGAAGAGGGACTTGGAAAGAAAAGGATTTGCAAGTAAGCGCTTACTTATGTGTTCTAACAATACCTCCTTTGATAAGGAGGCCTTATTTTTGTTGAAAAACGCCTTGTTTAAAAGTCCCTTCATAAACGACTTCTTGTTCTGTTGTTAGTTTCCCTTTTCCTTCAGCCTGACCATTTACAAAATCACCTTCGTAGGTCCAGCCTTCTTTAGATTGAAAGGTACCTTTTCCGTTGAAGGCTCCATTGTTGAAACCACCTGTATATTGGTCTCCATTTTGGAAGGTAATGGTTCCTTGCCCATTCATTTTACCACGGACAAGACTGCCGTCGTAAACAATCGTTCCATTATCAAGCTTTAGAACACCTTTTCCGGGAATATTTAGAAAAAAGACGAGTAGAGCACAAAAAACAATCGCAACTACTGCTAAAAGCTCTAAACGTGGACGAGTCAGATAGACACGATACTTGTCGTAAAAATTCTTAAGATTTTCCATCTTCACTCTCCTTTTCTAAACGTTCTAACCAAGTTTGACAACCCTCTTGAACACGCTGATAGGTTTCCTCAAAATCTCCTGTATACCAAGGATCTGGAACACTTTCAGATGCAAATGAGTAAATCTTATCTTGACAGTCTGCTGGACACATCTGACGTAAGTCAGAAACATTTGAAGCATCCATGCCGATAATATAATCAAAGTCTTCAAAATCTTCCTTACTAATCTGAAGCGATGTCTTGCCTTTTTCATAAGGAATCTCATACTGTTGAAAAATTCCTTGAGTTCCCTTATGAATCGGATTGCCATGTTCCCAAGAGGAAGTCGCTCGACTTTGGATTTCATAATTATCTGTCATTGATTTCATAACAAACTCGGCCATAGGGCTGCGGCAAATATTTCCCAGACAGACAAAGACTAGTTTTTTCATCCCATTTCCTTTCTTTTATAGAAAAACGGGAGTTAGTGATCCCGTCTTATTTTTCAATTGCGCCTTCGAGTGAAGCTGTTTCTTTAAGTGGTAATACTGTCTTGATAGCAGCTAGTTCAAAAGTCAAGTAAACCCCATCTACATCCAAGACCACCGTTCTTTTTTCTGTGTCTACTTCGTCTACTGTTCCATACAAACCACCAATTGTAATCACTTCATAACCTTTTTGTAGTTTATTCAAGCTTTCCATGCGCTTTTGCGCTTGCTTCTTCTGAGAACGTTGCATAAAGAACATCAAGCCTAGCATGGCAACGAACATGATTAAAAATGTCATTATTTTCTCCTTTATCTTTTACATAGGACTACTATATCAAATTTCATGTACTTTTACAAGATTGTACCTTGCTTTTCTAGTAAGAAAAAAACAGAGCTTGCGCCCTGATTTTTAGAATTATTTCAAGTTTTGAACGACTTTTACAAGATTTTCAACTGTAAAGCCATATTCTGCCAATACTTTTGGTGCTGGTGCAGAGGCTCCGAAGGTATCAATACCAAGAACAGCACCATCTAGACCAACATATTTGTACCAGTTTTGAGTTGCACCCATTTCGACTGCAACACGACGGCGAACTGCATTTGGAAGAATTTCTTCCTTGTATGCTGCATCTTGTTTATCAAAGACATCTGTAGATGGCATGCTGACTACGCGGACTTTTGCACCTTGACTAGCCAATTCTTTGGCAGCTGAGACAGCAAGATTAACCTCTGAACCTGTCGCAATCAAGATGGTATCAAAATCTGCTGCATTTTCATAGACAACATAGGCACCTTTTGCAACCTTGTCGAAGTCTGTTCCTTCTTCGACAGTCAAGTTTTGACGGGTCAAGACAAGGGCAGTTGGTGTTTTCTCACTTGTCACTGCAAGGTACCAAGCTGCTTGCGTTTCACGCGCATCTGCTGGACGGAAAACATTCAGATTTGGCATAGCACGAAGACCTGCCAAATGTTCCACCGGTTCATGCGTTGGACCGTCTTCTCCAACTGCGATTGAATCGTGGGTAAAGACATAAGTCACAGGAAGTCCTTGCAAGGCTGACAAGCGGACAGCTGCCTTCACATAGTCAGAGAAGACGAAGAAAGTTCCACCGTATACACGAAGTCCACCGTGAAGGGCCATCCCGTTCAAGATCGTTCCCATTGCAAATTCACGAACACCAAACTGAATGTTACGGTTCAAGCGATTGGCATCGTCTTGAAGTCCGTCAGTCTTGATATAAGTCATGTTTGAGTGAGCTAGGTCAGCTGATCCACCTAGGAAGGTTGGTAACTTAGCTGCCACAACGTTCAAGGCATCCTGACTCGAGTTACGAGTTGCTTGAGAGAAACCATTTTCTAAAGCTGGGAAGTCTGCTGGAGTCACTTCAACTGGATCACGTCCATCGATAATGGCTTCTACTTCTGCAGCCAATTCTGGGTGAGCTTCTTTATAATCAGCAACTAACTTTGTCCAAGTTTGATAAGCTGATGCACCACGGTCTGCAACATGTTCTTTGAAATCAGCATATACTTGTTCTGGGATTTCAAATGGTTCGTAGTCCCAACCGAGAGCTTGACGAGTAGCTGCAGTTTCATCTGCTCCAAGAGGAGCACCGTGTACAGCATTAGTTCCTTGTTTGTTTGGAGAACCGTATCCAATAACAGTCTTCACTTCAATCAAAGATGGTTTGCCTGAAGCTTTAGCTGTTTCGATAGCAGCATGGATTGCTTCCAAGTCTGTTCCATCTTCAACCAAGGCAGTATGCCAACCGTAGGCATTGTAACGGTCACGAACACTTTCTGTAAAGGAATCCTTTGTCTCACCATCCAAGTTGATGTCATTTGAATCATAAAGAACAACCAACTTGTCTAGTTTTTGCAAACCTGCGTATGAAGCCGCCTCACTTGAGACACCTTCCATCAAGTCTCCGTCTCCACAGATAACGTAAGTATAGTGGTCAAAGATATTGTAGCCTTCGCGGTTATATTTGGCTGCCAAGAAACGTTCTGCTTGGGCAAAACCAGTGGCAGTTGAAATCCCTTGACCTAAAGGACCTGTTGTAGCATCAATTCCTGCTGTATGGCCAAATTCTGGGTGACCTGGTGTTTTTGAACCCCATTGACGGAAGCTCTTGATTTCATCCATGCTGACATCTTCAAAACCAGAAAGGTGAAGAAGGGCATAAAGAAGCATTGAACCATGACCAGCTGAAAGAATAAAACGGTCACGGTTAATCCAGTTTGGTTGAGCTGGATTGATACGAAGTTGTTTTGTAAAGAGGCTGTAAGCCATCGGAGCCGCTCCCATAACCACACCTGGGTGACCTGAGTTGGCTTTATTAATGGCGTCAATACCTAGGAAACGAATTGCATTAACAGATAGATTTGACATAGAATTTCCTTTCTATTTGAGGTGATTATTGAATCACACATTCTATTTTACTATTATATGAAAAAATACATAGAATAGCAATCAAACAATTCGACTCTATATAAGTCATTTATTTTCTACTCTCTAGTCGCCTGATAGTAGGGAAGTAAGCGTTCATAAGCATCTTCTAATTTTTCTAAAATCACTTCTAATGATTGATTTTCAATAAAAGAAACATCTGTCTTAACTAAAACTTTTCGGACTTCCTGATTGTATAGTTTATTTCTTAAAATTTGACGATTTTCTTCGTTCGCCTCCCACCGTTGACTTTGGCCATCAGAGTAGACTAGATAATAAATCCCTTCAACGGTTGGAATTTCTAAAACTTTGGCCTGCTTGCCTAGAGTTTGCTCATCTTTCTTGCGCTCGATGAAACTGACTTCTAAAGAAATTCCAAAATCAGTAGATGTCCCGTACAAACGTAAGGCCAGCATTGGTTCTGTCACTTTCCCCTCACGCTGTATATAAGCCCAGAAGTGTGGTCGCAAGCGCTGCGCTTGGTTCATCCACTGGCTAGTCTGTTGGAGTTGCCATTCTGGATGGCTTACTTGAAAGGCTTTGGCTAGCTCTGTAAAAGCCTTTCGGGCCTCTTGGCCTTTGTGGCGTAATTCCAGCATCTTCTCCCGTTCTTCTCCAGCTTTATCAGGATTACGGTACTGCAAACCTGAAAAATCTAGATAGTCTCTTATCTTATTCAACATCAGTTTAATCTCCTCTAGCTAGCAAAAAATCAGGAGAACCCTGATTTTACTTATTCTGTATCTACAACGACATAGCGATTCGGCTCGTCACCTTCAGAGTAACTAGTCACGCCATCCATACGTGAAATAATACGATGGATAATCTTGCGTTCGCTATTCGACATTGGATCTGTCTGATGACTGCGTCCTTCTTCTAAAACACGAGTCGCCAATTTTTGCGCATAGGTCTGCAAGACTTCTGCACGGTGTTCAACATAATCATTGACATTGATTGTAATGTAGAAGGTTCTTGAATAGCGGTTATAAAGATAATTTTGAGCCAACAGTTGCACGGCCTTCAAAACTTTACCATGGTAGCCGATAATACGACCTGGTTCGTTGGTGTCAATTTGTAGATTGATGCTACGACGGTTATAATCATTTGAAAGTGTGGCCTCAACATCCATATCATCGATAATATTTTGAACATAAGACATAACTTCTGCAGCAACTTCTTCAATATCATAGCTAGGTTCAACCTTCAAGCCCAAGTCTTCTAGTTCTTGACTTTCAGTTTGCTCAGTTTGGCTTTCAATAATAGGCGTTTCTACTACTTCTTCGAGAGCAGTTTCTTCAAGTTGTAATTCATTTAAAATCTCAATGTGACCAGTTTCTTCCAAGATAGTGCTGGCATGTTTTTCATTTTTCAAGATTTCAGCCTTGACTTCATCAGAAATCCCTAGGCCTTCTTCTTCAATTTTCTTAATTGCTGCAACTACATGACCAAGGTCTACAGTCGCTTCACTAACCGTTTTTACCGGCTCATTTTTTTCGTTTATTTCTTTTGGAACACCTTTTACTGCTTGTTGATTGGCCTTAATAACCGTAGTTTCACTAATCGCCTCGATATCAACCTGAGCTGGCTTTTTCCCAAACAATCCAAAAAATCCTTTTTTCTCACGAGAAATGACTTTGATATGAGCCTTCATTCTTGGAATATCTAATTCTTTCAATCCTTTCTGGATTGCTTCTTCAACAGTTGAACCTGTAAATACTACCATTACCAGATTCCTCCTTATTATTTCGTTTTCTGAGCCTTTTTCTTGGCTTTTCTTTTTCTATTTTCCAAATCTTTTTGTGCCTGTACTACAGCCTCGCGCTCTGCGATAATCTTGAATGGATTGTTCAAGAAATAGGTTTGTAAGACTTGATAAGCATTAGACACTGTCCAGTATAGGGCGACTCCACCTGGCGCATAAACTGCAAAGATAAAAATCAAGACTGGAATCCCATACATCATCGCAGTCGTAGCGCCATTACGCTCAGACAAGGCTTTGTTAGACAACCAAGTACTTAAAAAGGTAAATACTGCTGCTAAAATCGGAAGAACAAGGGTTGTATCCACACCACCAAGGTTAATCCATAAGAAATGACCTGTCTTTAAAAAGTCAACTCTTGATAGAGCTTGGAACAAGGCCAAGATAACCGGCATCTGAATCAAAATCGGCCAAAGAGAATCTGACTGTCTGACACCCATTTCTTTAAAGACTTTACGCATTTCTTGCTCTAGCTTGGTTCTGCTTTCCATATCTCGACCTGGATATTGTTCTCGAAGCGCCTTAATACGTGGTTGAGCTTCCTGCATTTTTCTGGAAGCCACCATTTGCACTTGAAAGACTGGCAAAAGAACTGTACGAATCAAGACCGTAAAGAGAATAATCCCCACTCCGATACTGATATCAAATGATAAAAAGCGAATGATTTCCGCAAAGAAGTAAACAAATTTACTCCAAAAATCAGCCGAATCGGCTGTAATATCGCTAGTTGTCCCATTAGTCGCACAGGCTGTCATGATCAATAGAGACAGTCCTAGCAAACTAGTCAACTGTAGTTTCTTTTTCACTCCCATTTCCTTCCTGGTAAATCTTTGATAATTTTAATACGTGGAGTAGATTTTTCTCCATCTCTGCGTATCCCAAGGTTTCAACCCCTTTTCGAGCAATGACAACAAAATCTACATCTTCTACCAGACTCCCTTTTGCATTCTGTAGAATGTGCCGAATTCGTCTCTTAATTTGATTTCTAATAACTGCATTCCCTAGTCTTTTACTGACGGAAAGTCCTACTCGAAAATGGTTTTTTTGGTTATCCAATCGGTAGACCACAAATTTTCTATTTGCAAAACTTGTCCCCTCCTTGAAAATTGCCTTAAAATCTTTCTCTCTTTTTACACGAAAGTTTTTCTTCAAAACTCAACTCCATCTATTAAATTACTACTATTATACCATATTTTTCAAAAAAGCCAATCATAGCAAGGTTTTGGACAATTTCATCATAAAAAGAAGCTGGAAAAATCTCTTTCCCAACTCCTTGTACTAAATATTTTTTCTAGTTTTACTTATTTTTTCAAGCGTTCAACGTCACGGGCAATGACTAATTCTTCATCTGTTGGAATAACCAATACACGGATCTTCGCTGCCTCTGTTGAGATGTCTCCTGTCACACCGAAGACGTTCTTTTCTGGATCAACATCACAGCCAAACCAAGAGATACCTGAGATAACATCTTCACGTACGTTTGCAGCATTTTCACCGATACCTGCAGTAAAGATAATAGCATCTGCTCCATTTAGGACTGCAAGGTATTGACCGATATGTTTTTGGATACGGTCAACATACATTTCATAAGCCAAAGTGGCATCGTGATCCCCTTCTTCCATAGCAGCAATCACATCACGCATATCACTAGATTTACCTGAAACCCCCATGAGTCCTGATTCACGATTAAGAACGTGACTAATGTCTTCAGGCGTGTTAAAGTCCTCTGTATATTGCATTAAGTAAGGAATGATAGCTGGGTCAATATCCCCTGTACGAGTTCCCATCATCACACCACCAAGTGGAGTGAATCCCATTGAAGTATCAACAGATTGACCACCCTTAACAGCTGTAATAGAAGCACCATTACCGATGTGGCAAGTAATCAATTTCAAGTCTTCTAATGGACGTCCCAAGAGTTTTGCAGCTTCTCCTGCTACAAACTGGTGACTTGTACCGTGGGCACCATATTTACGAACCTTGTTTTCTGTGTAATATTTTGTTGGTAGAGGGTAGCGATAAGCTTTCTCTGGCATAGTTGTGTGGAATGAAGTATCAAAAACAACTACACTGGTAATGTCTGGCAACAATTCCTTGAAGGCACGAACACCTGCTGCATTGGCTGGATTGTGGAGAGGAGCCAACAAGCTCAACTCTTCAACTTTTTCTAAAACATCTCCCTCAACAACTGTTGATTCTTTGAAATATTCTCCACCTGCAACAACACGGTGTCCAACACCTGTAATCTCATCATAAGCCTTGATAATATCGAAACGAATCAAGTCATCCAATAAGATTTTAACAGCTTGTGTGTGATTTTCGATATCCAAAATTTGTTGTTCAGAACGGCCATCAAATTTTACAGTTGAAATTGAATCTTTCAAACCGATACGTTCAATCAAACCTTTCGCCAATACTTTTTCTTCTGGCATTAAATATAATTGCCATTTTAAACTTGAACTTCCTGCATTGATTGCAATTGTTTTTGTCATAACATGATACCCCTTTTTAAGCGTTTTCATCTATTATAACAAAATCTATTTTATATTTCAGTACCTTGAGTCCATTTTTGAAAATTTTCTTTAAATTTCATTAAAACACTTGCATCTTGTAAGCTAGCAAGTGGATAAACAAAAGGCTCTACTGCTATTTCACTTTTCTTCTGTAAGATAAAAATAGTTTTAGATTGTTTGACATTGGCAAAGAGATTTTCAGGCAGACTGATCATGGCAACCAGACTTGCCTCCTCTTTCAACCAGCCTTTCAACAAATCACTTTGAGGACTGGTCAACAAATCACTCGGAGCTAGAAAAATAGCGTATCCATCTGACTTGAGATACTTAAGTCCTTGTTCCATGAGCAAGTGATGGGCGTAAGTATGTTCTTGACTAGAAGCAACTTGATGGCGCGACGCAACGGCGTCATCAGGATAATAGCCAACAGGCAAGTCGCTGATGACCACATCACTTTCTTTGAGCATTTGTGGACGAACAGCATCTCCTTGGACAAAACCAGCCTGCAAACCAATCACATCTGCCATGCTAGCTGCCAAATCAATCAACAAATCATCCACTTCCATTCCCAGGTAATCCACTTTTTTATCAAGCGAGGTCAAGAAAATAGCGCCTAGAATTCCCATCCCAGAACCCATTTCGAGGATAGTAATTTCCTCCTCTTTAAACAACTCTTCCACAATAAACACCAAAAGTAAGGCAATAACATCTGGTGTAAACTGGTGATTGGCCTGTAGGGGCTCTGTCTGCCCAGCCTTCATCAAGAGAAACTGGTAGGTCTTGAGCCATTCTTCTTTGCGAAGCGCTAAACGCTTAAGGGCCTGATTGTTCTCTTTGACCTGATTTAGCTCAGTCTCACCATCCAAATAGATGCTGTTTTGCTCCACCAGGGCGTCATAAAAGTTGGTCGCCAAGTCATTTTGGATAACTTGAACATTCTCTAGTAAATAAGCATAAGCTTGTTCAATCTTTTCAAAATCCATATCCCTATCTTATCAAATTTCCCCTTTTTTTTCCATCCAAATCATAGAGCCTGAGACAAAATAGTTCTCAGTCACAAAAAAGCTAGAGATTTCCAATTGCGGAACTCTAGCTTTTTAATTTTGAGTC
>CAUQVK010000047.1:0-11813 GCA_963521495.1 uncultured Streptococcus sp. | reverse complement strand
GTAAGTCCTGTGGACTTTTTCAGCCTGAGCCAGGAAATTCGAAAGCGAAGTAAGTCCTGTGGACTTTTTCAGCCTGAGCCAGGAAATTCGAAAGCGAAGTAAGTTAGGTTAGCTTTTTTAATGTGAATCTTGTTTTCACACTCCCAAAGAGGTATTAGTGTCGTGTCTCAATCTTATATCAATGTTATCGGTGCTGGTTTGGCAGGTTCTGAGGCAGCTTACCAAATTGCAGAACGTGGTATTCCAGTTAAACTTTATGAAATGCGTGGTGTTAAGTCAACACCTCAGCACAAAACAGATAATTTTGCAGAGTTAGTTTGTTCTAATTCCTTGCGTGGGGATGCCTTGACCAATGCTGTTGGTCTCCTCAAGGAAGAAATGCGTCGCTTGGGTTCTGTTATCTTGGAATCTGCTGAGGATACACGTGTTCCTGCAGGCGGAGCCCTTGCAGTGGACCGTGAAGGTTTTTCCAAAATGGTGACCGAAAAAGTAGCCAATCATCCCTTGATTGAAGTGGTTCGTGATGAAATTACAGAATTGCCGACAGATGTTATTACAGTTGTGGCGACTGGTCCTTTGACTAGCGATGCCCTGGCTGAAAAGATTCATGCCCTTAATGACGGTGCTGGTTTCTATTTCTACGATGCGGCGGCGCCTATTATCGATGTCAATACCATCGATATGAGCAAGGTCTATCTTAAATCTCGTTATGATAAGGGAGAAGCAGCCTATCTCAACGCTCCAATGACCAAACAAGAATTTATGGATTTCCATGAAGCCTTGGTCAATGCGGAAGAAGCTCTGCTTAATTCTTTCGAAAAAGAAAAGTATTTTGAAGGCTGTATGCCTATCGAAGTCATGGCCAAGCGTGGCATTAAAACTATGCTTTATGGACCTATGAAACCAGTGGGTCTTGAGTATCCGGACGACTACACAGGACCTCGTGACGGCGAATTCAAAACACCTTATGCGGTTGTGCAACTTCGTCAGGACAATGCAGCTGGTAGCCTATACAATATTGTTGGTTTCCAGACCCACCTCAAATGGGGAGAACAAAAGCGTGTCTTCCAAATGATTCCAGGCCTTGAAAATGCGGAGTTTGTTCGTTATGGTGTCATGCACCGCAATTCTTACATGGATTCACCAAATCTTCTTGAACAGACTTACCGTTCTAAGAAACAACCAAATCTCTTCTTTGCTGGTCAGATGACGGGTGTGGAAGGCTATGTTGAATCAGCGGCGTCAGGATTAGTTGCGGGAATTAACGCGGCTCGTCTTTTCAAGGGAGAAAGCGAGGCTATTTTCCCAGAGACAACAGCGATTGGAAGCTTAGCTCATTACATCACCCATGCGGACAGCAAACATTTCCAACCAATGAATGTCAATTTCGGTATTATCAAGGAGTTGGAAGGCGAGCGTATCTGTGATAAGAGGGCTCGTTATGAAAAAATTGCAGAGCGTGCCCTTGCCGATTTAGAGGAATTTTTGACTGTCTAATTTTTTTGAAAGAATTGCTCATGATACTATAAAAATCTTAGAAATTGTGATAAAATAGGTAGGATAAAAAAAGGAGAGTGAAAATGGCGAATCCCAAGTATAAACGTATTTTAATCAAGTTATCAGGTGAAGCCCTTGCCGGTGAACGTGGCGTAGGGATTGATATCCAAACAGTTCAAACAATCGCAAAAGAGATTCAAGAAGTTCATAGCTTAGGTATCGAAATTGCCCTTGTTATTGGTGGAGGAAATCTCTGGCGTGGAGAACCTGCTGCAGAAGCAGGAATGGACCGCGTTCAGGCAGATTACACAGGAATGCTTGGGACTGTTATGAATGCTCTTGTGATGGCAGATTCATTGCAACAAGTTGGGGTTGATACACGTGTGCAAACAGCTATTGCCATGCAACAAGTGGCAGAGCCTTACGTACGTGGACGTGCCCTTCGTCACCTTGAAAAAGGCCGTATCGTTATCTTTGGTGCCGGAATTGGTTCACCTTACTTCTCAACAGATACAACAGCGGCACTTCGTGCAGCGGAAATCGAAGCAGATGCCATCCTCATGGCTAAAAATGGCGTAGATGGTGTTTACAATGCTGATCCTAAGAAGGACAAGACAGCTGTTAAATTTGAAGAATTGACCCACCGTGATGTTATTAACAAAGGACTTCGTATCATGGATTCAACAGCTTCAACCCTCTCAATGGATAACGACATTGACTTGGTTGTCTTCAACATGAACCAACCAGGCAACATCAAACGTGTCGTATTTGGTGAAAATATCGGAACAACAGTTTCAAATAATATCGAAGAAAAGGAATAAGAAAGATTATGGCTAACGCAATTATTGAAAAAGCTAAAGAGAGAATGACCCAGTCTCACCAATCACTTGCTCGTGAATTTGGTGGTATCCGTGCTGGTCGTGCCAATGCAAGCTTGCTTGACCGTGTACATGTAGAATACTATGGAGTAGAAACTCCTCTTAACCAAATCGCTTCAATTACGATTCCAGAAGCGCGTGTTTTGTTGGTAACACCATTTGACAAGTCTTCATTGAAAGACATCGAACGTGCCTTGAACGCTTCTGATCTTGGTATCACACCAGCTAACGATGGTTCTGTGATTCGTTTGGTTATCCCTGCTCTTACAGAAGAAACTCGTCGTGACCTTGCTAAAGAAGTGAAGAAGGTCGGCGAAAATGCTAAAGTGGCTGTCCGCAATATCCGTCGTGATGCTATGGATGAAGCTAAGAAACAAGAAAAAGCAAAAGAAATCACTGAAGACGAATTGAAGACTCTTGAAAAAGATATTCAAAAAGCAACAGACGATGCTGTTAAACACATCGACGACATGACTGCCAATAAAGAAAAAGAAATCTTGGAAGTCTAAGAAATAAACAGAAAAACTCAGTTGGCATTGCTGGCTGAGTTTTATTCGAAAGAAGGAAATATGAATACAAATCTTGCAAGTTTTATCGTTGGACTCATCATCGATGAAAATGACCGTTTTTACTTTGTGCAAAAGGATGGTCAAACCTATGCTCTTGCTAAGGAAGAAGGTCAACATACAGTAGGGGATACGGTCAAAGGTTTTGCCTACACGGATATGAAGCAAAAACTCCGCTTGACCACTCTAGAAGTGACTGCAACTCAGGATCAATTTGGTTGGGGCCGTGTTACAGAGGTTCGTAAGGACTTGGGTGTCTTTGTGGATACAGGCCTTCCTGACAAGGAAATCGTTGTGTCACTCGATATTCTCCCTGAGCTCAAGGAACTCTGGCCTAAGAAGGGCGACCAACTCTACATCCGTCTTGAAGTGGACAAGAAAGACCGTATCTGGGGACTCTTGGCTTATCAAGAAGACTTCCAACGTCTGGCTCGTCCTGCCTACAACAACATGCAGAACCAAAACTGGCCAGCCATTGTTTATCGTCTCAAGCTTTCAGGGACCTTTGTCTATCTGCCAGAAAATAACATGCTTGGTTTTATCCATCCTAGCGAACGTTACGCAGAGCCACGTTTGGGGCAAGTATTAGATGCGCGAGTTATTGGTTTCCGTGAAGTGGACCGTACCTTGAACCTCTCCCTCAAACCACGTTCTTTTGAAATGTTGGAAAATGATGCCCAGATGATTTTGACCTATTTGGAAAGCAATGGCGGTTTCATGACCTTAAATGATAAGTCATCTCCTGATGACATCAAGGCAACCTTTGGTATTTCTAAAGGTCAGTTCAAGAAAGCACTCGGTGGTTTGATGAAGGCTGGTAAAATCAAGCAAGACCAGTTTGGGACAGAGTTGATCTAGGGAGACTTATGAGAAAATCATTTTACACTTGGCTCATGACCGAGCGCAATCCTAAAAGTAACAGTCCCAAAGCTATTCTAGCAGACCTCGCTTTTGAAGAGTCAGCCTTCCCAAAACACACAGATGATTTTGATGAGGTGAGTCGCTTTTTGGAGGAGCACGCTAGTTTCTCTTTTAACCTAGGAGACTTTGACGCTATCTGGCAAGAATACTTAGAACACTAGCATGATTCACTGGGTTTGGGCTAGTAATTTCTCCACCCCTTTGCTATAATAAAAAGAAATAAAAGGATTAGAGAGGTTCTTTGTTTGAAGGAACATTCAATAGACATTCAATTGAGCCACCCAGATGATTTGTTTCATCTTTTTGGGTCCAATGAGCGCCACCTTCGTTTGATGGAAGAGGAACTAGATGTTATCATTCATGCACGCACAGAGATTGTACAGGTTTTGGGAGAAGAGACTGCCTGTGAGGAAGCCCGTCAGGTTATTCAGGCTTTGATGGTCTTGGTGAACCGTGGGATGACCGTTGGTACGCCAGATGTGGTGACTGCAATTAGCATGGTCAAAAACGATGAAATCGACAAGTTTGTCGCCCTTTATGAAGAAGAAATTATCAAGGACAATACAGGAAAGCCTATTCGTGTCAAAACTCTAGGTCAAAAGCTTTATGTGGATAGTGTCAAACAGCACGATGTGACCTTTGGAATTGGACCTGCAGGGACAGGGAAGACCTTTCTTGCAGTGACCTTGGCAGTGACTGCCCTTAAACGTGGGCAGGTTAAGCGAATTATCCTAACTCGTCCAGCAGTGGAAGCAGGAGAGAGTCTAGGTTTTCTTCCGGGTGATCTCAAGGAGAAGGTAGATCCTTACCTTCGACCTGTTTATGATGCCTTGTATCAGATTCTGGGCAAAGACCAAACAACTCGTCTCATGGAGCGTGAAATTATCGAGATTGCTCCCCTTGCCTATATGCGTGGACGGACCTTGGATGATGCCTTTGTCATTCTCGATGAGGCGCAAAATACGACCATCATGCAGATGAAGATGTTTTTGACTCGTTTAGGCTTTAATTCTAAGATGATTGTCAATGGAGATATCAGTCAGATTGACCTGCCACGTAATGTCAAGTCCGGTTTGATTGATGCTCAAGAAAAACTCAAGAACATCCACCAGATTGACTTTGTTCATTTTTCAGCCAAGGATGTGGTTCGCCATCCAGTTGTCGCTCAGATTATCCGAGCTTATGAACCAGCTCCAATTAAAAATGAAGAGAGTGAAGAATTAGATCCTCAACCTCTATCTGAAGGATAGTTCTTTTGTACTTAAAGTTATCTCAATGCTCAATCTATAGTAGATTGAAGCTAGAACAGTACGTTGTGACTGCTAAAATATTTCTAAAAATTAATTTGGCTTTCCTAATCGATTTATTCATATCTTATTTCAATCTACTATAAATTTGCTTTTTAAATGTTTTATTCAATATCCTTGTATTAGATTAGAAAGGTTTCAAGTGGAAGAAATATATGGAATCAATCTTTTTAAAATTATCCCAGTATCCAATAGTCGAGACTGAGCGTTTATTGCTTCGACCTGTAACCTTGGATGATGCGGAAGCTATGTTTGACTATGCCTCGGATAAGGATAATACACGTTACACTTTTCTAACCAATCAAAGCTTGGAAGAAACCAAGAATAACATTGCCCAGTTCTACTTGGCCAATCCCTTGGGACGTTGGGGAATAGAACTAAAAAGCAATGGTCAGTTTATTGGAACCATTGACTTGCACAAGATTGATTCTGCTCTTAAGAAGGCGGCTATTGGCTACATTATCAATAAAAAGTATTGGAATAAAGGATTGACGACAGAAGCCAATCGTGCTGTGATTGAGCTAGCTTTTGAGAAGATAGGGATGAATAAGTTGATTGCCCTTCACGATAAGGACAATCCTGCATCTGGAAAGGTTATGGAGAAATCAGGCATGCGTTTTTCCCATGCAGAACCATATGCTTGTATGGACCAGCATGAAGAAGGCCGAATCGTTACAAGAGTTCATTATGTCTTGACCAAGGAAGACTATTTTGCAAATAAATAAGCAGTTGAGAAGAAATTTTCAACTGTTTTTTCTTCCTCTTACGAATAATCTAAGAGAGGAGAAAATATGGAAGCAATTATCGAGAAAATCAAAGAGTATAAAATCATTGTCATCTGTACTGGTCTGGGCTTGCTTGTAGGCGGATTTTTCCTGCTAAAGCCAGCTTCACAAACATCTGTCAAGGAAACGAATTTGCAGGCAGAAGTTGCTGCAGTTTCTAAGGATTCATCGACCGAAAAGGAAGTGAAGAAGGAAGAAAAGGAAGAACCCCTTGAACAAGATCTAATCACAGTAGATGTGAAGGGGGCTGTTAAATCGCCAGGGATTTATGACTTGCCTGTAGGTAGTCGGGTCAATGATGCCGTTCAGAAGGCTGGTGGCTTGACAGAGCAAGCAGACAGCAAGGCGCTCAATCTAGCTCAGAAAGTTAGTGACGAGGCTCTGGTTTACGTTCCCACTAAGGGAGAAGAGGCAGCTAGTCAGCAGGCAGGTCCTAGGACGGCTTCTTCGACGAGCAAGGAAAAGAAGGTCAATCTCAACAAGGCCAGTTTGGAAGAACTCAAGCAGGTCAAGGGTCTGGGAGGAAAACGAGCTCAGGACATTATCGATCATCGTGAGGCAAATGGGAAATTCAAGTCGGTTGATGAACTCAAGAAAGTCTCTGGTATTGGTGCCAAGACCATAGAAAAGTTAAAAGATTATGTTACAGTGGATTAAAAACATCCCCACCCCCCTAATTTATCTGAGTTTTCTATTGCTTTGGCTTTACTACGCTATTTTCTCAGCATCCTATCTTGCTTTATTGGGCTTCGTTTTTCTGCTCGTCTGTCTCTTTTTCCAATTTTCGTGGAAATCAGCTAGTAAAGTTCTACTGCTTTGTGGAATCTTTGGCTTCTGGTTTCTGTTTCAAAATTGGCAACAGAGTCAAGCGAGTCAACATTTGGCGGATTCTGTTGAAAGGGTACGGATTTTGCCTGATACTATTAAGGTTAATGGTGATAGTCTATCCTTTCGGGGCAAGGCCGATGGCCGCATTTTTCAAGTCTATTATAAACTCCAATCCGAGGAGGAGAAAGAACAATTTCAAGCTTTAACAGTCCTTCATGATTTGGAACTAGAAGGAAAACTTTTAGAGCCAGAAGGGCAGAGAAATTTTGGTGGCTTTGACTACCAAGCTTATCTGAAGACTCAGGGAATTTACCAGACTCTCAATATCAAAAGAATCCAGTCGCTTCAAAAAGTTGGCAGTTGGGATATAGTAGAAAATCTGTCCAGTTTACGTCGAAAGGCTGTAGTTTGGATTAAGACGCACTTTCCAGACCCTATGCGCAATTACATGACAGGTCTCTTGCTAGGATATCTGGACACCGACTTTGAGGAGATGAATGAGCTTTATTCTAGTCTAGGAATTATCCACCTCTTTGCCTTGTCGGGGATGCAGGTAGGCTTTTTCATGGATGGATTTAAGAAACTTCTCTTGCGATTGGGCTTGACCCAAGAAAAGTTGAAATGGCTGACTTATCCCTTTTCCCTTATCTATGCAGGACTGACAGGATTTTCAGCATCAGTTATTCGCAGTCTATTGCAGAAGCTACTGGCTCAACATGGCGTTAAGGGTTTGGATAATTTTGCCTTGACGGTGCTTGTACTCTTTATCATCATGCCCAACTTTTTCCTGACTGCAGGAGGAGTCTTGTCCTGCGCTTATGCTTTTATCTTGACCATGACTAGTAAAGAAGGAGAGGGGCTCAAGGCTGTTGCCAGAGAAAGTCTAGTCATTTCCTTGGGAATATTGCCTATTTTGTCCTTTTATTTTGCGGAATTTCAACCTTGGTCTATCCTTTTGACCTTTGTCTTTTCCTTTCTATTTGACTTGGTCTTCTTACCGCTCTTGTCTATCTTATTTGCCCTTTCCTTTCTCTATCCAGTCATTCAGCTTAATTTTATTTTTGAATGGTTGGAGGGGATGATTCGCTTGGTCTCGCAGGTGGCAAGTAGGCCTCTAGTCTTTGGACAACCCAATGCATGGCTTTTAATTTTATTGTTAATTTCCTTGGCTTTGGTCTATGATTTGAGGAAAAATATCAAAAGAGTAGCTGGCTTCAGCTTACTTATTGTGGGTCTCTTTTTCTTGACCAAGCATCCACTGGAAAATGAAATCACCATGCTGGATGTTGGGCAAGGCGAAAGCATTTTCCTACGGGATATAACTGGTAAAACCATTCTCATAGATGTAGGTGGCAAGGCAGAATCTAGCAAAAAAATCGAAAAATGGCAAGAAAAGACGACGACCAGCAATGCCCAGCGAAGCTTGATTCCCTATCTTAAAAGTCGCGGAGTAGCCAAGATTGACCAGTTAATTTTGACAAATACGGACAAGGAACATGTTGGAGATTTGTTGGAGGTGACCAAGGCTTTCCATGTAGGCGAAATTTTAGTGTCCAAAGGCAGTTTAAAACAGAAGGAATTTGTTGCAGAACTACAGGCAACTCAAACCAAGGTGCGCAGTGTGACAACAGGAGAGAACTTGCCAATTTTTGGAAGTCAGTTAGAAGTCCTATCTCCAAAGAAAATAGGAGATGGAGGTTATGATGATTCCCTGGTTCTGTATGGAAAACTTTTGGATAAAAACTTTCTTTTCACAGGAAATTTGGAGGAAAAAGGAGAGAAGGACGTGCTGAAGCATTATCCTGACCTAGAGGTGGATGTTTTGAAAGCTGGCCAACATGGCTCTAAAAAATCATCAAGTTCAGCCTTTCTAGAACAGCTCAAACCAGAGATGACTCTCATTTCAGTTGGAAAGAACAATCGAACGAAATTCCCCCATCAGGAAACTTTGACACGACTGGAAGGTATCAATAGTAAAGTTTATCGTACTGACCAGCAAGGAGCTATACGCTTTAAAGGTTGGAAAAATTGGAAAATCGAAAGCGTTCAATAGGAAGGATAAATATTATATATTAGTAAAATAAACTAAAAACCCGTTGCATAATAATGATAAAAACGATATAATGAAAGCGTCTTCAATATTAATAATATAAAACCATTAAAAATTAGCAAAAACCGTTTAATTAGTTAGTTTATAATCTATTGGCCTTTTTTAGTCCAGTATATCTGCTGTGAGCGTTCTTAAAACTTATCGATATGATTGGAATACCTACTATAGGTCTAGTATGAATTACCAGAGATATAACTATATTAATCCCCTGTTATGGTATTGTTATGACAGCTATTCTGAATATAAAATTGGTTCTGGTTGGAATTACAATCGTTATGAGGTAATAAACTACTTCAGCGGAGGCTATTAATTCTTAAAGAGTGAGAAAAAGGAGGGCTAGATATGTTGCAGCTTACTCATGTGACCTTAAAAACGCGACAAGTCATCTTACAAGATGTTGATTTTACATTTGAAAAGGGTAGGATTTATGGTATTCTTGCTATCAATGGTTCTGGAAAGACGACACTGTTCCGCGCCATTAGCAATTTAATTCCTATAAGTAGCGGAAATATCGCAGTCTCTCCTTCTTTGTTTTATTATGAGAGTATTGAATGGCTGGATGAAAACTTAAGTGGGATGGATTACCTTCGTCTTATCAAAAACATCTGGAAGTCAGGTCTGAACTTGAGGGATGAAATTGATTACTGGGAAATGTCGGACTATGTCAGACTTCCCATTCGCAAGTATTCCTTAGGCATGAAGCAACGCTTGGTGATTGCCATGTATTTCCTCAGTCAGGCGAAATGCTGGCTTATGGATGAGATTACAAATGGCTTAGATGAGTATTATCGACAGAAGTTTTTTGATAGGCTGGCACAAATCGATAGACAAGAACAGCTGGTTCTTTTAAGTTCCCACTATAAGGAAGAGTTGGTTGATGTCTGCGATAGAGTAGTAACCATTCATCAGGGGCAGATAGAAGAGGTTTAGTTTATGAAAGATGTTAGTCTATTTTTATTGAAAAAAGTTTTCAAAAGTCGCTTAAACTGGATTATCTTAGCTTTATTTGTATCTGTACTCGGTGTTACCTTTTATTTCAATAGTCGGACTGCAAACTCAGTCAGCTTGGAGGGAGAGTTGGAAACTCGTCTTGTAGCAATTGAGAGAGTCATCAATGAATATGAAGAGAAACTCTCCCAAATATCTGACACCAGCTCGGAGGAATACCAGTTTGCTAAAGAAAATTTAGACTCGCAAAAAAATCTTTTGACTCAAAAGAAAGAAATTCTGGCTTTGTTAAAAGAAGGACGCTGGAAAGAAGCCTACTATTTGCAGTGGCAAGATGAAGAGAAGAATTATGAAAGGATATCAAATACCCCGACTTCTAGCTCTGAACTAAAAATGGGGGTTGACCGCGAGCGAAAGATTTACCAAGCCTTATATCCCTTGAACATAAAAGCGCACAATTTAGATTATCCGACCCACGGGATTGATCAGATTGTCTGGATTTTAGAGGCTATCATCCCAACCTTGTTTGTGATTGCTATTATTTTTATGCTAACGCAACTATTTGCAGAAAGATATCAAAATCATCTGGACACAGCTCAGTTATATCCTTTTTCAAAAGTGACATTTGCAATATCTTCTCTTGGAGTTGGAGTGGGATATGTAACTGTGCTGTTTATCGGAATCTGTGGATTTTCTTTTCTAGTTGGAAGTCTGATAAGTGGTTTTGGACAGTTAGATTATCCCTACCCGATTTATAGCTTAGTGAATCAAGAGGTAACTATTGGAAAGATACAAGATGTGTTATTTCCTGGCTTGTTCTTAGCTTTCTTAGCCTTTATCGTCATTGTGGAAGTAGTCTACTTGATTGCTTACTTTTTCAAGCAAAAAATGCCTGTCCTCTTTCTTTCACTCATTGGGATTGTTGGCTTATTGTTTGGCATCCAAACAATTCAGCCTCTTCAAAGGATTGCACATCTGATTCCCTTTACTTACTTGCGTTCAGTGGAGATTTTGTCTGGAAGATTACCTAAGCAAATTGATAATGTCAATCTGAATTGGAGCATGGGGATGGTCTTACTTCCTTGCCTGATTATCCTTTTGTTAGTGGGGATTCTATTTATCGAAAGATGGGGAAGTTCACGTAAAAAAGAAGTTTTTAAGGCTTAGTTTTCCTATAGGGAAAATAAGTAAAAACTAACATAGAGAGGGAATCAACTTGGTTCTCTCTTTTTGATGCGTAAACCAAGCCAAAATACAAACAGAAACTTTTCAAAAAAATAATTTTTTATCTTGACAAGAGCTAGAAAACTTGGTATCATATAAAAGTTGAGAAAAGCAGAAGTGAGAGCTTCTCGCCTTGTGACATTAAGTTGCCTGGCCCTACGGATGAAAAGTTTCTAAGAAACGCTATCATAACGTGCGGGCTTGTATATTTACGAGTCCGCTATTGTTTTTCTCTAATAAAACAAAAGAGGTGAAAACCATAGCAAAGCAAGACTTATTCATCAATGATGAGATTCGTGTACGTGAAGTTCGCTTGATTGGTCTTGAAGGAGAACAGTTAGGCATTAAGCCACTCAGTGAAGCACAAGCTTTGGCTGATAACGCTAATGTTGACTTAGTATTGATTCAACCCCAAGCTAAACCACCTGTTGCTAAAATTATGGACTACGGTAAGTTCAAATTTGAGTACCAGAAAAAGCAAAAAGAACAACGTAAAAAACAAAGTGTTGTTACTGTGAAAGAAGTTCGTCTAAGTCCAACTATTGACAAGGGTGACTTTGATACAAAACTTCGCAATGCACGCAAATTCCTTGAAAAAGGAAATAAAGTTAAGGTATCTATTCGCTTTAAGGGTCGTATGATTACCCATAAAGAGATTGGTGCAAAAGTTTTAGCAGAGTTTGCTGAAGCAACTCAAGATATTGCAATCATCGAACAACGTGCTAAAATGGATGGACGTCAAATGTTCA
>CAUQVK010000046.1:0-11827 GCA_963521495.1 uncultured Streptococcus sp. | reverse complement strand
GGGAGATTATCGATGACGTCAAGAACTTCCGTAGTGAGGTCGGTGTCCTATTTTTAAACAGCTACAACCGTGATGTTTTAACCAAGATGCTGGATGACAATCACCTGCTGGCTCACCATCTCTTCACAGCGCAACCGCATATTTTTGTCAGCAAGACCAATCCTCTGGCAAAGAAAGATAAGGTCAAACTATCTGATTTGGAAAACTTCCCTTATCTCAGCTATGACCAAGGAACTCACAACTCCTTCTACTTTTCAGAAGAAATTCTTTCTCAAGAACACCACAAGAAATCCATCGTAGTCAGCGACCGTGCTACCCTCTTTAATCTCTTGATTGGTCTGGACGGATATACCATTGCAACAGGGATTTTGAACAGCAACCTCAACGGAGACAATATCGTTTCTATCCCACTGGATATTGATGACCCTATCGAGCTGGTCTATATCCAGCATGAAAAAACCAGCCTATCTAAGATGGGCGAACGCTTTATCGACTATCTACTAGAAGAAGTCCAGTTTAATAGTTGAAAAATAATAAGAACCAATATGTAGGCTAGCAACAACCTGCACATTGGTTCTTTTTACTTATAATTAAAAGTTTCCCCTGCCAACTTATCAGCTAGCTTAGGAAAGAAGGTATAAAACTTATGGGCTAGGTTCAACAAAATCGGTAGATTGAGTTCTCGTTTGTTTTTCCCTATAATCTTGACAATCTTTTTAGCAACTGCATCTGGCTCTAGCAGGAAACGGTCAACCGACTTAAGATAAGTCCCATCTGGGTCCGCTTGGTCAAAAAATCCGGTTCGGATTGGTCCTGGATTGACTGTTGTCACATAGACTCCATAGGGCATGAGTTCGAGACGTAACGCATTTGAAAAGCCAATGGCCGCAAACTTAGTGGCTGAGTAGAGACTAGACTTGCCAGTAGCGATTAAACCTGCCATGCTGACGATATTGATGATATGGCCTTTTCGACTTTCCTTCATTCGAGCCGCAAGGCGACGAGACAGATTCATCAGGGCAAAGGTATTGACCTCAAACATCTGGTGAATATCTTGGTCAGAAATCTGGTCAAATTCCTCAAAAATCCCGTAACCAGCGTTGTTTATCAAGACATCAATCTTGCCATAGCGGAGATAGAGGTCTGCTACCAGAGTTTCTAAGGCTGAATCATCGGTAATATCGATTTCAATCAATTCTGCATGGGGATGGTTTCCGTAGAGTTGGGCTAATTTTTCCTTATTTCTACCAAGCAAGATGAGTTGGTCATTTGGCAGGAGTTTGACCATTTCTTGGGCTAGACCACCGCTAGCTCCGGTAATGAGAATAGTAGGCATACTTATCCTTTCTCAATCTTTTAGATTTCCACTTCTTCCAAGTCCTTGACCACATGCACATTGTCAAAGACACTAGCAGCGTCTTTCTTGAGTTTGCTGATATCTTTTGAGAGGAAGCGAGCACTAATATGATTGAGCAAGAGGCGTTTGGCACCTGCTTCTACTGCAATCTGTGCTGCCTGCATGTTGGTTGAGTGACCATGGTTACGAGCAATTTTTTCATCACCCTTGCCATAAGTCGATTCATGAACAAGGACATCGGCATTGACAGCCAGACGCACGCTGGCATTGGTTTTTCGGGTATCACCAAGAATGGTGATAATCTTACCTGGACGTGGCGCTGAGATATAGTCTGCTGCCTTGATTTCAGTACCGTCTTCAAGAACAATGTCCTGACCGTTTTTGATTTTTCCAAAAAGCGGGCCAAATGGAACGCCAGCAGCCTTGAGTTTTTCAGCATCTAAAGTTCCTTCTAGATCCTTTTGGATAACACGATAGCCAACACAGAAAATAGTGTGATCCAGCTCCTCTGCATACACAGTGAATTTATCGGTCTCAAGGATTTTTCCTAAAGAATCTTGGTCAAACTCATGGAAATGAATGCGGTAGGGCAGACGAGAACCTGACACACGAAGGCTGGTTAAGACAAATGACTTAATCCCTTGCGGTCCATAGATTTCCAAATCAGTCTGCTCTTCATTGGCCTGAAAGGCACGGCTAGAAAGGAATCCTGGCAAGCCAAAAATGTGGTCCCCGTGCAAGTGAGTGATAAAAATTTTGCTGACCTTACGTGGTCGAATTGTGGTTTCCAGAATGCGATTTTGCGTTCCTTCTCCACAGTCAAAGAGCCAGACTTCGTTAATCTCGTCCAAGAGTTTCAGGGCGAGACTTGAAACGTTGCGGGCTTTAGAGGGCTGACCAGCCCCCGTTCCTAAAAATTGAATATCCATTCGATACTTTCTAATTAATCAATATATAACATGGCTGTGCGGTTTTCCGATCGGAAATAGCGCTTGCCAGAAAAAGCTGTGGCTTCTTGTAATAACTCCTCTTGACTATAACCTTTGAGACGCTTGCGACCATCAGCCAAGCTTTCCAAATCAGTCAAAGCTGTAAGACTTTCCACACTAACAACTTCCTCGTCCCCGACAGACTTCATGTAAATCTTATCAGACTCCTCAAAGACTAGTTGATGAGGGAAAATTTGCGCAATTTCAAAGAGCAAGTCATCCGAGATTTTTTCCTCATTTTCAGAGAAAATTCGACCAAGGCCCTCACTCTCATAGCAGAAACCAAAGGATTTGCCAGATAGATTCAGACGAATAAAGGGGTTGTTTTCTAAGGTGAAACTAGGTTCAGCATTGTAAAGATTCAGTTCTTGACTAAGTTCTGCAAAATAATCCGTCGCAGCTTGAGGACTCTTTTTCTGGTAGAGTTCTGCAAAGTAAGCATTGACTACACTTGGAGGAGGAGTAATAAGTGCCAACTGCTCCTGGTCTGTCTTTCCAGCTAGAAGTTGATCCAGATAGACCTTGTCCAGACTTGTATAGCCCCCATATTTTAGAGCCAAAGTTTTGATATCAGTCATAAAATTCCTCTAACCTCCATTTATTTTTCTCGGAAATGTAGCCTGTAATCACTTCGCCGTCTTCCTGATAATCACGTTCTTCAAGAATCGCAACACTTTCTAAATCATGAATCTTGTAGGACTTTGAAAAAGGCACGCGCAGGGTAAAAGATTCAAAAATATCCTTGATTTTCTCTAAAAATAGTGCCTGCAAGTTCTCACGACTATCCTCAGACTTGGCAGAAATGAGAGTATAAGGGGTTTGGGTAGGAATAAAATCCTCCACCAAATCCGCTTTATTATAAAGGGTCAGGCGAGGAATATCTTCCATATCCAAGTCTTTCATGATGGCAAGGACCGTTTTCTCATGTTCCTCGTGGTAAGGATTGCTGGCATCAATGACATGAACCAGAAGGTCCACATGCTTGCTTTCTTCCAAGGTTGACTTGAAACTGGACACCAACTCTGTCGGCAAATCTTGGATAAAGCCAACTGTATCTGTCAAAGTTACTTGAAGATTGCCCCCCAGATGGATACTCTTAGTCGTCGCGTCCAGAGTCGCAAAGAGCTCGTCTGCCTCATACTGGGTCTTACTGGTCAAGGTGTTCATGATAGTTGACTTCCCAGCATTGGTATAACCAATCAAACCAATCTTAAATGTGCTTGACTCCAGACGTTTTTCTCTGACAGTCGCACGATTTTTCTCAACCACCTTGAGCTGGCGCTCGATATCCGTGATTTGATTGCGAACACTACGACGGTTAAGTTCTAGCTGGCTTTCACCAGGTCCACGGGAACCAATTCCCCCTGCCTGACGGCTGAGCATAATTCCCTGACCAACCAAGCGAGGCAAGAGATATTTGAGCTGGGCTAGGTGGACTTGGAGTTTCCCTTCATGACTTCGAGCCCGCATGGCAAAGATATCCAGAATCAACTGCATACGGTCAATGACCTTAACACCGAGAACTTCTTCTAGATTGACATTTTGCCTTGGGGTCAGACGGTTGTTGACGATGACAGTGGTAATTTCTTCTGCATCCACCATGAGCGCAATTTCTTCTAACTTACCAGAGCCGACGAAGGTCTTGGAATCATATTTTTCACGTTTTTGTCTGTAGCTATCTACAACGACTGCCCCAGCTGTCTTAGCTAGACTGGCCAATTCTTCCATAGAGAGATCAAAATTGTCCATGCCCTGCAATTCCACACCTATGAGCAGGACTCGCTCCTCTTTTTTTTCCGTATCAATCATCTAAAAACTCCTCTATCTGGCTTAAAATGCGGTCTTGCACACCAGATTCTCCAATCTGATAAAAGGTGACCTGCATGCGATTACGGAACCAGGTCAGCTGACGCTTGGCAAAACGACGTGTTGCCTGTTTAAGGTTGTTACTAGCTTCTTCCAAAGTCTCCTCCCCACGGAAATACGGAAAGAGTTCCTTGTAGCCAATACCTTTAGCAGCCTGCACATCAGGATAATGGTCAAAGAGCCACTTGGCCTCATCCAAAAGCCCAGCCTCAAACATTAGATCTACTCGGCGATTGATACGCTCATAAAGTTGACTACGTTCATCATCCAAGCAGATAATCAATGGTTCATACAAGGTCTCTTGATTTTCCAAATCCTGACCAAAATGGGCAATTTCCAAGGCACGCATAGCACGACGACGATTAAACTGGGGAATCTCAAGACCTGCTTGCGCCACCAGATGAGCTAATTCCTCATCTGAATATGGCTCCAAACTAGCCCGATAGGCCAAAATCTCCTCATGAGGTGTCTCCCCACCCAGGTGATAGCCTTCTAGCAAGCTCTGGATATAAAGTCCAGTTCCACCAGCAATAATGGCTAGCTTGCCACGACTGTGAATATCCTCAATAGCCATCTTAGCTTCTGAAACAAAATCAAAAGCCGAGTAAGACTCGGTTACCTCTCTAACATCGATTAAATGATGGGGAACAGCTGCCTGCTCTTCTGGGCTAGCCTTGGCCGTCCCAATATCAAGTCCTCGATAGACTTGCTGGCTATCTCCACTAACCACTTCGCCATTAAAACGCTTGGCCACTTCAATGGCAAGAGCTGTCTTTCCAACTGCAGTCGGTCCAACAATCACAATTATTTTTGTTTTCATCTTTTTTCCTTGAAAAATTCCCATTTTTTCGTTACTATTATTATAACACAAAAAGGTCAGGCAGAAAAATGCTACCTCTGAAGGAGCCTGTCTGATTAGGAAGATAAAGGAGGAAGACTCATGGCTAAAGGATTCGCTAAAGGTCTTGTAACAGGTGTCGCAGGAACTGTCGCTGCAGTTGCAGGTGCAGTATACGCATTTAAAAAGAAAGTGATCGAACCAGAAGAAGAAAAAGCAGCTTTCATCGAAGAAAATCGTAAAAAAGCAGCTCGCCGTCGCGTATCACGTTAATATAAAAAGAAGTTGGGAAATCCCCAACTTTTTCTTTTACTTTTTAAATAGCCAAGTCAAACTTCAACTGTGGTTTGACAGGGTCATAATCGACCAATTCAAAATCCTCTGCTCTGATATCAAAGAAATTAGTCTTATCTGGCACATTCAAGACTAAACGAGGTTGGCAGTTTGACGGCTCTCGGCGAAGCAATTCCTCTGCTTGTTCAAATTGATTGTCATAGATATGAAGGTTATTGATAAAGTAGAAAAACTTCCCAATCTTCCAGCCAAAATGCTTGGCAATCATCATCTGTAAGGCCACATACTGCATGGCATTGATATGGTGGGCCACCAGCATATCATTCGAGCGTTGAGTCAAAGTCGCATCCAGATAGATCTCACCATTTACACGGCGGACATCAAACATGGTCTGAAAGGCACATGGAAGAAGACCGTCTGTCTCCTCAAAAGCTTGGTAATCCCAGAGAGAGATAATATTGCGGCGGTTCCAAGGGTTGACTTCCAACTGCTTGAGAAGTTTATTGATGATATCGTGCTTTTTAACCACGGCACCATATCGCTCACCAATGGTTCCTGTATTTCCCACTTCCCAGTCATTCCAGTAGTGAACATTGTACTTGTCATTAAGCACGTCTAGGCTATTTGACTGGTCTTGGTAAATCCAGAGAACTTCTTTGATAGCTGATTTGATAGCAATGGGACGCAAGGTCGTAATAGGAAATTCACCCTTGGCCAAATCATATTCAGCAAAGGCACCTGTTACATACTTGGAATTAGCAACTGTGCCATCCTTGTACTTAGGACGAGCCTGCTCCGAGAAAACACCTTCCTTTAGAATCCGTTCAATATTTTCCTTAAAAATTAGATCTGCTTTGGTCATCTATACTCACCTCTTTTATAGTCCTAACTAGTATAGCATAAAAAGAAAATTTCTACATCCTTAGATAATCGATAGCTTTCTTATATTTTTCTAATCGTTCCAGATCCTTTTCAGTAATAGTAGCTAGTCTAGATAAATCTGAATTATGTTTCAAATCTGCTAATTTGACACGACGTGCTATAGGATTAGATTTAACAAATTCCAAATACAGTTGATAATCTTGTCCCTTTTTCTTGGTCAGTATCTGCACTGCAGTAACAACAGTCTCTGGTAAACCAGCCAATTTTAGTTCTTCTGCTGTATAAGGGCTGTCTTCAAGAACATCATGTAGTAGGGCGACTGCCTTTTATTCTTGCGTATCTACCTGACTTGCTACAAAAAGAGGATGTTCAATATAATCTACTCCCGCCTTATCATATTGTCCTTTATGAGCTTTTTTAGTGATGGACAAGGCCAAATCAAACATGGATTGTTCTGATTGATTCATTAAATTTTTCCTTTCTAAATACAAGAATCTCCTTACTTTAAACTAGTAGATATCATTTTAAAAAGAGCTTGATTGATCACCAAGCTCTATCATTTTTTATCTTACTGTAAAACAAGTGATGCAGCACCGATAACTCCAGCATCGTTTCCTAGAGTTGCAAGAGCCAATTTCGTTGTTGAGCGTACTTGTGGGAAGGTATTTTCGTCATAAACTTTTTGAACACCTTGTAGAAGGAATTCTCCAGCAGCTGATACACCACCACCGATTACAATTGTTGAAGGATTAAGGACTGAACCAATGTTTGCACAAGCAATTCCTAAATAGCGTGAGAAATTACGATAAACAATCAAGGCAAGGTCATCACCTTCTTTTGCTAAATCAAAAACAGTTTTAGCAGTTACTTCTTCCCCATTATCAATCAAGCTCTTCAAGCTAGCACTACCCTCGTATTCATCCGCATAACGACGAGTCAAGTTGACAATACCTGTCGCAGAAGCTACTGTTTCAAGGCATCCTTTCTTACCGCAAGTACATGCGATTGGTTGGTCAAAGTCAACAGTGATGTGGCCAAGCTCACCTGCTGCTCCTGCAACACCGTGAAGAAGTTTTCCTTCAGCTACGATACCGCCACCAACACCTGTTCCAAGAGTCATAAAGACAACATCTGGTTGGTTTTCACCAGCACCCATCCAACGCTCACCTAGAGCGGCAACATTAGCATCATTATCGATAAAGAATGGAATGCCCAAGGCTTTTTCAATTTTTTCTTTGATTGGTTGTAAGGTCTTCCAGTTTAAGTTATAGGCACCGATAACAGTCCCTTTATCACGATCAACCACTCCAGGTGAACCCATTCCAATCCCTTGGAAATCTTCTGCTGACAATCCGAGCAAATCTAAACGATGTTTGATAGACTCAATCATATCGTCTACAATATGGCTTCCTTCGTCTAAAATGTTAGTCTTGATAGACCATTTTTCTTGGATTTCTCCAGCTGTTGTTAAAATTGCAAACTTGATAGATGTTCCACCAAGGTCAATCCCGATAATCTTTTGACTCATCTTTTTCTCCTTTATATCTTTTCATTAATGGAAATGCTTACAGAAATAGTATATCAAAAACTATGAATTGGTGCAAAGGTTTGCATTATTTTGCTGTGGAATTTTAATTTAGATAATCGCCACCATCAAAACCATAGTATTCTTCGAGTGTTAAACCACTTGCTGCAATTTCTTTAGCTTCTTTACCAACATAGCGTAAATGCCATTCCTCATGCATATAGCCAGTTACACTTTCTTTTCCTTTGAGGTAACGAACAACAAATCCATAGTCTGCAGCATGGTCTAACAACCATTGAGCAGCACTTGCATCTTCTACTAAGTGTCCATCTGTCCCAATAACATCAAAGGCAAGACCTGTTTGATGTTCACTATAGCCAGGTCTAGCTGAATAACGATCAGCCGCAGCCTGACCTTCTCTATTTACATAGCTTTGATATAATTGTGCTTGAGTTCCATAACTTCTAAACCCACTATAGTTATTGCTAACAGCATAGCCTTCTTTTTGCATCTGTGCAATCAGTTTTAAAAAGGCAGCTTTGGCAGTTGGGTTTTCACCTGGATTGTAGTCTTTAGACAATGGATAATGTTTATTTACAACAAGAATCTCATCGTACTTCCCTTGAACGCTATAATATAAGCCTTTATTAGTTACTTTAGTATTTGAATCTGAATTTGAATTCCACAAACCTGAGCCATCTACATAATAACGCCCACCATCTACCCATTCATTGACAGCCATTTTACCATCTGATTTTAGATAATAATTGCCTTGCCATGCATTACGAGCGTAAGAGCCATCTGACTTCAAATAATACCAGGCTTGATAGGAAGCATCATAAACCCATTCACTCTGAGCCATTTTACCATTTGATTTTAGATAATAAGCCCCTTGCCATGCATTACGAGCGTATGAACCGTCTGATTTTAAGTAATACCAAGCTTGATACGAAGCATCATAAACCCACTCGCTCTGAGCCATCTTACCATTTGATTTTAGATAATAAGCCCCTTGCCATGCATTACGAGCGTATGAACCGTCTGATTTTAAGTAATACCAAGCTTGATACGAAGCATCATAAACCCACTCGCTCTGAGCCATCTTACCATTTGATTTTAGATAATAAGCCCCTTGCCATGCATTACGAGCGTATGAACCATCTGATTTCAAATAGTACCAGGCTTGATAAGATGAATCATAAACCCATTCACTCTGTGCCATCTTACCATTTGATTTAAGGTAATAACTTCCCTTCCAAGTATTGGTTACAGAATTTCCCTTGTCATCATGATAGTACCAAACTCCATCCTTTTGAACCCATCCACTTGTGATTACAGAGCTAGAGTTTGTTGTTACCTCAGTCGATTTTCTTGGTTTGAAAGCTCCCTGAGGAGCATTTTTCAATTCGCAAGCAACACCATCATGATCTTTATCTAACTTAGCAGAATAACCTGGTTCTCCTTCACGCATATCCGAATAACCATGGGCCCATGCATCCTTACAACTAGAAAAATGAACATTTTCTTCTGCAACAGCAACTTGTGAGAATAAAGCCAAAACAGGCAACGTAGCTAGACTCATTTTTAAAAATAGACGTTTGTTCATTTGTTTCTCCTCTAACGATGTTATCGATTTCAATATTATTTTATCAAACTTATTTCAGCAATTCAAGGAAACTTCTGGTATTTTCTACAAACTCCTTTGGTTTTTCCTTATTCAAGACATGAGGGCCGTCTGGGATAATCTGAAATTGGGATTCTGATATTAGTTTATGAAGACTTCTCATAGAACTAAGATTCGGTTTATCTTTGCTGCCACAAATTAGTAAGGTTGGATAGGGGCAAATCCCTGCTATATCCGTTAAATCAAGTGTCTTCAATTCCTCAGAAACTCCTACCATAAAAGCTTTGTCTGCTCCCTGTTTTTCAAATACCCTTTTGGGAAGTAGTTTAAAAATCAGCAACTGAATATAAAAAGGAATGTTACCCGCTAGTTTCAGTGGGCAACCTGACAAAACCAAGGCTTGAAGATTTGGTATCTCATAACTTGAAAGCTCCAATGCAAGGGCAGCTCCTAAGGACAAACCGATTAGGACAAAAGGTTCTGTTTCCACTGTTAAGCGCTGATAAATGCGCTCCTTGGCTTCTTGGTAGGTAGCAACTCCGGAAGGAAATAACTCTATGGCTTCAGAGGGATAATCTGCAAGCAACTCTTGCACTTCCTTCCAACTCTCCGCTGACTGGCCTAATCCATGTAAAAATATTAGTTTCATTTAGCTCTCCTTTACTGACAGTTCATACAAGCCTCTCACTGCATTACAGGCGTAAATAGCTTCTGCTTGGACTAAATCTGAAAAGGTCAAGACTTTCTCTTCTACCTGTCCTGTTTCCAGCAAATGCTGACGGTAAATTCCTGATAAGATTCCAAGTCGGATAGATGGTGTATAGAGTTTCCCATCAATCTTCAGAACCAAATTTCCGATAGAGGTTTCAAGAAGTTCTCCTCTTACATTATGGTAAATCTTCTCTTGTTCTCCTAAACTCAAGTGTGGTCTATGAGTTGTTTTAAAGTAGGTAAATGCTTGTTGCAAATTGGCTTCCTGCAGGCAAAGTTTGGCCTGGCAGAAATGTGGACTAAGGGGTGTTAAGATTTGTCGACTAAGTTCTATCTCTCCAGATTTGCTGATACTAATTCGCAAGCGGTAATCTTGATTAGAATCACAAGCTTGGCACTCCGCCTCTATCTTTCGTCTTAAGTCTTCTGCATCATAAGGAAAGGCAAAATAGCGGCTAGCTTTTTTTAGTCTTTCCAGATGTTGTTCTTTAAACATCAAGTTCTTCTGGCTGATTTTCCCAGTCGTAATCAGCTGAAAACGAGCTTGTTTACGATAAAGAACTGCCGCCTTTTGATGAACCTCGCGGTATTCAGATCCCCAAGTGCTATCCCATGTAATGCCTCCGCCAACTCCATAGATGGCTTTCCCTTGATGTAGTTGAATAGTCCGAATAGCAACATTGAAAATCCGTCGTCCATTTGGAAGCAAGAGACCAATCGTTCCACAGTAGACTCCACGCGGTTGTGGCTCCAAGTCCTTGATAATCTCCATTGTCGCAATTTTCGGTGCGCCCGTTATGGAACCACAAGGAAAGAGTGAGCGGAAGATTTCAACAAGGTTCACATCCTCTCGCAACTGACTCTTGATGGTCGAAGTCATCTGCCAAACAGTTGAATACTGTTCCACTTGGCAGAGACGCTCCACATGCTCACTGCCCACCTCAGAAATACGATTCATATCATTGCGCAAGAGGTCTACAATCATCATATTTTCAGAACGATTTTTGGAATCCTGTTCCAACCAAGCTGCCTGGTCCAAATCCTCTTGATCAGTCAGTCCACGTTTGGTTGTTCCCTTCATCGGCCGTGTCGTCAACTGACGCCCCTCTTGTTCAAAAAAGAGCTCCGGACTCATGGAAATCACTGCCATCTCATCATGCTCAACATAGGCATTGTAGCCTGCCTCCTGCTCCACTACCATACGATTATAAATAGCAAAAGGATTGGCAGTCACTGCTTGCTTGAGCTGAACCGTATAGTTGACCTGATAGGTGTCTCCTTGACGTAAATGATGATGAATCTGAGCAATGGCTTTTTCATACTCTTCCTTTGAGGTTTCTTCCTTCCAATTTGACGGCATATCAACTTCGTCATAAGTCAATGGTATAATAGATTTTTCAACACTATCATGAACCGTAAAGTAGAGCAAATATTCTCCCAACAAGGGAGCTGGATGAACAGCTAATTTCTCCTCAAAAGCAGGTGCAGCTTCATAACTGACATAACCTACTACATAGTAGCCTTGTTGCTGGTAGTCTTCCACCCGGGCTAATAGGTCCTTAACTTGAGCCAAGTTTCTTGTTTTTAATTCTTTAATAGGCTTGGTAAAAGTGTATCTCTCACCCAAATCTCTAAAATCAATTACTGTTTTTCTATGCATAGCTTAAGTATAGCATAAAAAGGTAAATCAAGAAAAACTTAATCTACCTTTTTACTCATCTATTTAATACAATTTATGCTT
>CAUQVK010000045.1:0-12196 GCA_963521495.1 uncultured Streptococcus sp. | reverse complement strand
TCGTAGCGCAAATCATGCTGGTTCAGAAATACTTTGATGAGCGTGGTCAGGATGAACGCGTCAGCCATATCGTTGTAATGGGGATTGGTGAACCCTTTGATAACTACAACAATGTCTTGAATTTCGTTCGTACCATCAACGATGACAAGGGAATGGCTATCGGTGCCCGTCACATTACAGTTTCAACCTCAGGTTTGGCTCATAAAATTCGTGATTTTGCCAATGAAGGAGTACAGGTCAATCTTGCGGTTTCTCTTCATGCACCAAATAATGAACTTCGTTCAAGTATCATGAAGATTAACCGTGCCTTTTCAATTGAAAAACTCTTTGCAGCTATTGAGTACTACATTGAGACAACTAATCGTCGTGTGACCTTTGAGTATATCATGCTCAATGAAGTAAATGACGGTGTAGAACAAGCATTGGAATTGGCTGAATTGCTCAAGAACATCAAGAAATTGTCTTATGTAAACTTGATTCCTTATAACCCAGTTAGTGAGCATGACCAATATAGCCGTAGTCCTAAAGAGCGCGTCCTGGCCTTTTATGATACGCTTAAGAAAAAAGGTGTTAACTGTGTTGTTCGTCAAGAGCATGGTACTGATATTGATGCAGCTTGTGGACAATTGCGTTCTAATACAATGAAACGTGACCGCCAGAAAGCAGTCGCAACAGTCAATCCTTAATGATGAAGAAGACTTATAATCATGTTTTGGTCTGGGGAGTCATTTTCTATAGCATTTGTATCATTTATTTTTGCTTTACTCCTCAAGAACATTCTCCTGTGGGGGTGGAAACTCCAGGTATTCAGCATCTTGGACGCCTGGTTTTTCTTTTGACTCCTTTCAATTCTTTCTGGAAACTGGGGGAAGTGAGTAGTTTGGGACAAGTCATTTGGATCTTTTTGCAGAACATTTTAAATGTCTTCTTGCTTTTTCCTCTGATGTTCCAACTCCTTTATCTCCTTCCAAACTTGCGGAAAACAAGAAAAGTTATTTTTTTAAGTTTTCTATTGAGTCTTGGAATCGAGTGTACGCAGTTGGTCTTAGATTTTATCTTTGATTTTAATCGCGTCTTTGAGATTGATGATTTGTGGACCAATACCTTGGGTAGCTATCTGGCTTGGCTACTTTATAAACGATTACATAAAAACAAGATAAGGAATTAATATGAGTATTTTAGAAGTTAAAAATCTGAGTCATGGTTTTGGTGACCGTGCAATTTTTGAAGATGTGTCTTTCCGTCTCCTCAAGGGAGAACATATCGGTCTGGTCGGTGCCAATGGTGAAGGGAAATCAACCTTTATGAGCATTGTGACTGGTAAAATGCTGCCAGATGAAGGGAAGGTTGAGTGGTCCAAATATGTGACTGCTGGTTACTTGGATCAGCACTCTGTCCTTGCTGAAGGGCATTCGGTGCGTGATGTGCTCCGCACAGCTTTTGATGAGCTTTTCAAAGCAGAAGTCCGTATCAATGACCTTTATATGGAAATGGCTGAAGATGGAGCGGATGTTGATGCTCTCATGGAAGAAGTTGGAGAACTCCAAGACCGTTTGGAGAGTCGTGATTTCTATACCTTGGATGCAAAGATTGATGAAGTAGCGCGTGCTCTTGGTGTCATGGATTTTGGGATGGATACAGATGTAACTGCTCTATCTGGAGGACAAAGAACCAAGGTTCTTTTAGCGAAACTTCTTCTTGAAAAGCCAGATATCTTGCTTCTGGACGAGCCAACCAACTATCTGGATGTTGAGCATATTGATTGGCTTAAGCGCTATCTCCAAAACTATGAGAATGCCTTTGTCCTTATTTCACACGATATTCCATTCCTGAACGATGTGATTAATATTGTCTATCATGTGGAGAATCAACAGCTGACGCGTTACTCTGGTAACTACTACCAGTTCCAAGAAGTCTATGCTATGAAGAAATCTCAGCTTGAGGCAGCTTACGAACGTCAGCAAAAAGAGATTGCAGACCTCAAGGACTTTGTGGCTCGTAATAAAGCCCGTGTTGCAACTCGTAATATGGCTATGTCTCGTCAAAAGAAATTGGATAAGATGGATATTATCGAGTTGCAAAGTGAGAAACCAAAGCCGTCCTTTGATTTTAAACCAGCTCGTACACCAGGTCGCTTTATCTTCCAGGCTAAAGATTTGCAGATTGGCTATGAACGTCCGCTGACTAAGCCACTAAATCTTACCTTTGAACGCAATCAAAAGGTTGCTATTATCGGGGCAAATGGTATTGGGAAAACAACTCTATTAAAGTCTCTCTTGGGCATTATTCCGCCAATCTCTGGGGAAGTGGAACGCGGTGACTACCTAGAACTCGGTTATTTTGAACAGGAAGTAGAAGGCGGTAATCGCCAAACACCACTAGAGGCTGTTTGGAATGCCTTTCCAGCTCTCAACCAAGCAGAAGTTCGTGCAGCCCTTGCACGTTGTGGTTTGACAACTAAGCATATTGAAAGTCAAATTCAGGTCTTGTCAGGTGGGGAACAAGCCAAGGTTCGTTTCTGTCTCTTGATGAATCGTGAAAACAACGTTTTAGTGCTGGACGAGCCGACCAACCACTTGGATGTGGATGCCAAGGATGAACTCAAACGTGCTCTTAAAGAATATAAGGGATCTATCCTTATGGTCTGCCACGAACCTGACTTCTATGAAGGCTGGATGGATCAAATCTGGGATTTTAATAACTTGACGTAAAATAAGAGTTAAAAATACAGTATTGAAAGATCTAGTAGCTAATAGCTAGAAGTTGAACTATAAAATAATATCAAGGATTGAGTTTTGTATGGAGCAGAACTCAATCTTTTTATATTGCGTTTTAGTTATTTTTATCAGACTATTGTTTTAGGGACAAAGATTGAAACTTTTATCAACTAGTTTCATTTTTAACAAAAAAATCCGAAAGTTAGTTATTTAAAAGCTAACTTTCGGATTATAGTGTATTTAGGAATTTTCTTTTGTTTCTAGTCTAATATATTTCATCCTTAACTTCTTCTAGCAGATACTGGATAAAGCGTTCGCCCATCTTAGATAGGCTGGTTTTTTCATGCTGGATATAGACCAGCTCGATAGGGTCATCAATATCCAGTGGGATAGAAACGATATTGTCTCCGTTGAGGTTGCTGTTCAAAATCCCTGTCGCAATGGTATAACCGTCCAGACCAATCAAGAGATTAAAGAGGGTAGCACGGTCGCTGACTACGATAGATTTTTTGTGGTATTCCTGCGAGAGAATCTCTTCTGAGAAGTAGAAAGAGTTGTGCGTCCCCTGGTCATAGCTGAGGTAAGGGAAATTCTCCAAATCAGATAGTCTCACCTTGTCTTTTTTTGCCAGAGGATTGGTCTTGCTGACAAAGATATGCGGTTGGGCGGTAAAGAGATGATGAGCCAGCAGGTGGTTGTCATCCAGCATTTTGGTTAAAACATCATGGTTGTAGCTGTTTAAGAAGAGGACACCGACCTCACTACGGAAATTCTTGACGTCGTCAATAATCTCCCAAGTACGAGTTTCACGAAGGAAGAGCTCGTATTTCTCCATATCGCTTTTCTTGAGCAGAGAGACAAAGGCATTGACCACAAAGGCATAGTGTTGAGAGGAAACGCTAAAAAGTTCGCGGTGGGCGACAGGGTTTTTATAGCGTTCTTCCAGAAGCTGGGTTTGCTCGACAACTTGACGGGCATAAGAGAGGAACTCCATCCCATCACGGGTCAAGGTGATGCCCTTAGGATTGCGGATAAAGATCTCAATACCCATTTCATTTTCTAAATCTCTCACAGCATTGGAAAGACTTGGTTGGGTGATAAAGAGTTGCTTGGCTGCCTCATTCATGGAGCCGGTTTCGACGATTTTGATAATATAATGTAATTGTTGAATTCTCATGTTTTTATTGTACCACACTTGCGTCAGAATCGCCAAAGATGATAGGGAAATCAGGAGCATTGTGTAAGTCTCTGTAAAGTAGTTAAGAAGAAACTTCTAAATCATTTAGTAAATAAGTTAAAAAAGTAGCTGAGCAAGGTATTGTTTAGCTGTTTTTTAATTGGGCACTATAAAAATTTTCTTCGAAAATAAGAAATTTGCACGATTTACTCATTATTTATCCAGTACTAGAGTTTATACTAGTTATTGTAAAGATGATCATCCAAAAGAAGGAAGGAGGCAACCTTATGGCTAAAAATACAAATCGTTTAGAGATTGATTCTCTAAGTTTCGAGGTTGAAAAGCAAAAACTTTTCGCGCAATCAGGAGCTAGTGGTACACAGCTTTTAAAATGACACTAGCAGGTCTCTGTGGATTGTATTTCACCTATTCCTATGAGTGTACGAGAAATAATGTTCGTTGTTAGATAAAACAAAAGGAAAATTCTAGTGTTTTATTACAAAACATTGACAACATTTTGATTTGGTGTTATATTTACGGGAGAAATACAAATAAAACAAGACAACTTTGAGATTGATTCTTTGGATTGTGGAAATTAATAGCCAAGAATTGGATGGAAAATCTGCTGCTGGGTTAGGGTACGGCTGTTAGATTAACAGCACAGGGACGCTGTGGTTGGTGGTTTACATATTCTTATGAAAACGTGCGCTGTGAATAAAACTCTCTATTTTTTGACAGGAGGATAAAATGGAAGGAATTATTGGAACACTAGAATTCTATGCACCTGTACTGGTCTTAGGAGTTGTTGTCATAGGGATTGTTTACTTTATGAAAAAAAGAAACGATCGCAAATAATCAACATCGACCGATACCTGAAAAAGGCATCGGTTTTTTATTACTTGAATATATTGCACAAAATACTCATGGCAAACCTTGAAAGAAACCGTATAATGAGAGAGTAATAAAGAAACGGAGGAATGAAATGATGAAACAGCTTATTGTGACAGGATTAACGAAAACATTTGGTCAAGGGGATAATATCGTTCATGCTTTATCAGATGTGAACTTGTCCGTTGAAAAAGGTGAATTTCTGGCAATTATGGGTGCCAGTGGTAGTGGAAAAACAACACTCCTCAACTGTATTTCAACGATTGATAAACCAACATCAGGTGAGATTCGATTTGAAGATTTTGACATCATCCATGCCAAGGAAAATGAACTAGCTGACTATCGTGCTAAAAACATTTCCTATATTTTCCAAGCCTACAACTTGGTGGAAACCTTGACAGTTTATGAAAATATTGTTCTACCTCTTCAAATTCAGGGGAAAAATATCAAAAAACATCAGGATAAGATTGAGGAAATTTTGGATAAGTTGGCCATCCAAAACTTAAAAGATAAGTTTCCTAATCAGTTATCAGGTGGTCAGCGACAACGCGTGGCAACTGCTAGAGCCTTGATTGATGATTCTAAACTGATTATCGCAGATGAGCCGACAGGAGCCTTGGACTCTGCCAATTCTGAAAAACTGATGGCACTTTTGCAGGAAATCAATAAAAGTTTTGGTATTACCATTTTACTGGTTACGCATGACCCTGCCGCAGCAAAGTACTCTTCACGGATGGTGCTACTTAGCGATGGAAAGATTATGGATGATTTGGAACGTAACAGCTTATCTAATGAACAGTATTTGCAAGAGATTTACAGTCGTACCAGATAGGAGGGTGAGAGTATGTATCCAAAATTGATTTTACGAAATGTATTCCGAAATTTACAGACTTATACCATCTATTTTTTCAGTCTGACATTGATTTATAGCTTGCTCTACGCTTTTAATGCTTTACCAAGCCATCCAGTGATGCAAAGTTTATCAGGGGCAAAGGAAATGTTGACGACGGTGATGAGCCAGTACATGGGCTTGCTTTCCTATCTGATTCTATCGGCGATTGCCTTTCTCATCGTTTACGCCACAAATTTTGTGCTGGGACGGCGCAAGAAAGAGCTGGGACTTTATGCAACGCTGGGAATGAAGAAGAAGCAGATTATCCGTACCCTGTTCTTTGAAACCATGCTGGTCAATATCTTTTCCTTGATTCTAGGTTTCTTGCTTGGATTGATCTTACTGGTCATTCTAGCTAAGATTGCATCTGAGTTTTTTATGGCCAATTACTTTGGTAGTCTGCTGTTCTTTGATAGCAAGTCTGTCATCTTACTAGTTTATTCCTATTTTGTAACCAGTTTTATTGTTGGTGTCATGGACATTCTTACCTTTAGAAAGCAAAATATCATTGCACTTATTCAAGAGAATGGGGTCAAGAAATCTGTCTTGGCAAAAGGCAAGCCAGTTCTTCAAGCACTTCTCTTTATTCTTTCGACAGCTGTTATCGGTTTTGGTGCTCTCTATTTTTCAGACTATCACCATCTATCATTCTTGAAAAGCTGGGGTATCTTGCTGGTATCTGTCTTCGTGATTTTTGTGATTTTATTTTACAATACCTTGAGCCATTTTATCTTGGTCTCCCTTAGAAAACTGCCTCAAACCTACTATAACAAACTAAACACTTTTAAAATCCGTCAATTTTCAAAACAAGCTGATAGTAATTCGGTCACGTTGGCTGTCTTATCCTTGACCTTGACACTGGCTCTCAGCTTACTCGTTTTTAGTGGTAGTGCCTATACGACTATGAACCGAGAGCTGAACAAATACTCACCTTATGATGTAACTGTCAATCTTTACCGTGGTAAAGAGTTTCAATTTTCTCAGGAATCTGTCAAAGACAGATTGAAAGCAGATGGATTTGACTTTAACCTCATCAAAGAGGAGTACAGCTATCCTATCTATTCTAGTGATTTAACCTATAAAGATTTGATTGATACCAGCAATCTCTGGGAGCATGATAAGAAACTTCCTGAATCAAAAGTACCGATTTTAGGAATTTCTGCCTACAATCATCTCCGCAAACTGCAAGGGAAAAAAGCGGTTGACTTGGCAGATAACCAATTTCTGGTCAATGCCAACTATAAAGGAACTGCCAAGCAGATTCAGGACTTTCTATCAACGACCAAAACCCTCATGATTAACGGTCATTCTCTCAACCTTGCCTCTTCGAAGCCACTTGAAACAGTTTACTTTTTATCTTCAGTAGGTCTAAATGACGCAGGAACCTTGATTGTACCAGATAAGGTAGTAGTTGGATTGACGGAAGACCACACGACCTATGTTGCTAATTTCAAAGAAAACATTGACAAACGGGAAGTAGAAACATTCTTGAGTCAGTGGATTGAAAAATACTACTTCACTCGTGATGGAGCAGAGTTGAATTCGTTCACCTATCAAACGAAAGGAAGTATTTTTGAGGTTTACCTTGGATTTATGGGCGTCATTGTCTTTGTCATGATTTTTGTCAGTGTTATTTTTATCATTATTTCCCTCAGTATCTTGTCCCTTCAAACTTCTACAAGTGCTTTGGATAGTGTTAATGATTATCAAATCTTATACCTTCTTGGGAACAAGAGAAAGCAAAATCGCTTTATTCTTTTGCAACAGATTCTAAGTTATTTCTTGGTTCCGCTGGTCATCGCAGGTCCGCTAGCATTTGCCTTGAGTACCGCTCTTTTGGGCTATTTTGAGAATTTCGCTAATACCAGCATTTCTATTGATATCACCTATCTGGGAGTAGCGGTTTTACTCTTTGTCCTTTACCTGCTAGTGACTTACAGAGTAAGTTGGCAAATTATTGAAAATTAAGTCAAATACCAGAGTTGCCAATCCGACAATTCTGGTATTGTGTTATAATAATATTAAAGTAGTTCAGGAAGTAGATACATATGAAACAGTTTGTCAAATCGCTCTCGAAAAACTCACTTTTATTGTGGTGGTTGACGATTTTTAATCATCTAGCTTTAATGATTTATATTTATTATAGGATTCCTCTGGACTTTTCGACAGATTTTTCCTTGCAGATGGTTTTATTGCTGATTATTGCTTTAATTGTATTTAGCTATATTTGTAATATTGTGACCTTTCGCTATAGTGAGTTGAAACTTTGGTTGCTCCTGATGATGTTTCTCATTAGCTGGCAATCCATCTTTAATCAAGGAGTTGCGAGCACCCTGTTGCACTTTTTTGATATTCTTCATCCGCTCAACTCTTTTTTATTGGTGTATAGTTCTCTGTCTATTATCTTTCTGGGAGAGAAAATAGGAGAAGAACTGTTGAGTGTGTCCTTTGTGTTGACACTAATCACCATTAGTTCGTATCTGTTAAGTCCTTCAATTTTTCTATTTCTGTCCTTGTTTGCGTCTTTCTTTTTAAACCTTGTTCCCTTGATTTTACTGATTTTATATCATAAAGAGTTGAAAAGTAAACTCAAGTATCAGAGACGAAATTTGTGGATATTAGCTTTGATATTGCCTCTTTCTTATTTCTTTTTGTATATCAATACGACGGGCTCAGGAGTGATGAACCTAGTCTGGTATCTTGAGATTATTGGAATACTTGCTTTTTTGCATCTCAAAACAATTATTAACTCTCTTCAGAAAAAGGTAGTAGAGTTGAAGTTGTCCTATATAAAAGCTTTTTCACGCTTGTTTTTACTGGTTATGTTTTTGTTAGTAGGCATTTTCATCATCTTTCATTTAAACTTAAACACGAGCTTTTTGGTCTTGAATATCATGTTACTATTGTTCGGGATTTGTTCGGAAGAATTGATTCGCCTTTTTCGTTCTGCTGAAATGCTAGATGCTAGGGATTATGTAAAAGTTCTCTTTTTAAAGCGTAACCGTATGGTGAAAAGCCTACTGGCAAATGAAGACACAGAACAACAGTTCTCCGAATTTCTTCACAATGAAATCCTGCAAAATGTGATGGCAATAAAAAATTTCAATAAATATAGTAGCAATCAAGCTTTTGGTGAACAGATCAATCTGGTGACAGAGGAGTTGGTTCAGCGGATTCGCGAGCGGATGGATTATTATCAGCCAATGGTAGAAACAGACGAGCAGTTAGACATCCAGTATCAAGGGCTGATTAATCGGATTGTCAAACGCTATCACGCAGAAAATGAAGTCGTCACACAGTTTCCTGCCCACTTTAGGCTTTTATCTCCTTACGATAAAATTGCCTATCGTCTGGTTGAGGAACTGACGACAAATGCCGTTAAGTACGCTAGTGGTGGAAGGATTTCTTTGAAGATTGATGTGCATGATGACGCTATTTTTATCATTTCTGAAAATAACTGCCTTCAAACAGAAAAATCCTTAGGTTATGGCTTGAAAAATATGTCTAATAAAATTAGTGTTTTAGGTGGTCAAATGCAGATTTTTGAAAATAATAAGAGATTTCGTGTAGAAATTACTCTCCCGATTGATAAGGAGTTGTGTTATGAAAATTTTGTTAATTGATGATCATAAATTATTTAGCCAAAGTATCAAGATGATTTTAGAGTTATCGGAAAACATTAAAAAGGTCCAGTTAGTGGATAATTTTTCGACTATTTCGGAGATTGCTTTTAATGACTATGACATTATTTTGATTGACATCAACCTGACGAGTCTGTATCAAGATGATGGGCTGACCTTGGCACAAGAGATTATCGACAATGGTTGTTCTAGTAAGGTTGTGATTTTGACAGGTTACAGTAAAAAAATGTATGAACACCGAGCTAAAGTTATGGGGGCTTATGGCTTTCTGGACAAAAGTATGGACCCAGATGAGTTGGTGAAAAAACTGGAAAAGATTTATCTAGGTGGTAAGGTCTTTTCAGATGAAGTGATGGTAGAGGTGCTAACACCACGAGAAATCGAGATACTAGAACTGGTTAGAAATGGCTTGACCATTGATGATGTCTGTGACAAGGTCTATGTGAGTAAACGTACAGTTTCCAATCACTTGGCCAATATCTTTTCAAAATTAGGAGTGGCTAACAGGCAGGAGGCGATTCACATCGCTGAGCAGTTGGGATATTTCCCACCAGATTAAAAGGTTGCAGAAGATGCAGCTTTTTTAATTTCTGTGCTACTTCTTGTGTAAGTCTCTTCTTGAAAAAAACACAAAATTTTGCTAGAATGAGTCTTATGAAAACATTCTATGATGTGCAGCAATTCCTCAAACGATTTGGTATTATTGTTTACATGGGAAAACGCTTATATGATATTGAACTGATGAAGTTGGAACTCTCTCGGATTTACGATGCAGGGTTGATGGACAAATTAGACTATCTAGAAGCAGAAGCGGTTCTTCGCAGAGAGCACAAGGTAGAATTGGATTATATTGAGAAAAATGGAGAAAAGAACTAATGGTTACTTGGATTTTGTGGGCACTTATACTAGCAATGTTGGCGTGGATGGGCTTTAACTATCTTCGTATTCGCCGTGCGGCTAAAATTGTAGACAATGAGGAGTTTGAAGCCTTGATTCGGACAGGTCAATTGATTGATTTGCGTGATCCAGCAGAATTCCACAGAAAACATATCCTTGGTGCCCGCAATATTCCTTCAAGTCAGTTGAAGACTAGTCTTGCAGCCCTTCGTAAAGATAAACCTGTCCTTCTTTACGAAAACCAACGTGCGCAACGTGTGACAAATGCAGCCCTTTACTTGAAAAAACAAGGTTTTTCTGAGATTTATATCCTTTCTTATGGTTTGGATTCTTGGAAAGGGAAAGTGAAGACTAGCTAACCTTATTTCCAAATTAGTCGAATGATAGATAAAGCTAGCATTTTATGGTATCATCATTTATATTAATTTTAAGGAGATTTTATAATATGAATTCACAAGAAAAGAAAAAACCTTCACTTATTTTAGGTATCTTATCTATCGTCCTTGGTTTGTTTTCTCCAATAGTGAGTCTGATTTTGGGGATTATAGGATTGGTTTTGGCTTTTTCATACCAAAAAGAATCTGGACTGGACTATAAAACAGAAAAAATTCTCAACATCGTAGGACTTGTGGTTTCTATACTTAACTGGATTGTAGCCGTCGCAGTATTTTTTAGATAAGCAATAAACAAAAAGCTTTAAACATAAAGCTTTTTTCTTTTATCCACTTTTCTCTAAGTGATTTTTAATGATTTTCAATTCCTCTTGGTTTAAGGGACGGTATTGACCTTCTGCTAGTTCTGGGTCTAATGTAAACTCACCGAACTGAACTCGTTTGAGGGAGGTCACCTTGACACCAACAGAGAGAAACATTTTCTTGATTTGATGAAATTTTCCTTCTGAAATGGTAATAGAGGCTTGACTGAGGGAAGGACTTGCAGATAGAATCTCTAGTCTTGCAGGTTTACAGACAGTGCCATCTAAAAAGACAATTCCCTTTTGAAAGGCTTGGATATGGTCAGGTGTCAGAAGTCCATTAACCTCAACTTGGTAGGTCTTATCGACATGATATTGGGGATGGAGGAGCTGAAAGCCCAAGGGACCGTTGTCAGTCAAGAGGAGGAGTCCCGTCGTATCTCGGTCCAGTCGGCCGACGGCATAGAGCTTGTCAGACTGGATGTCAGGCGGAAGGAGGTCCATGACGGTTGGAAGTTTCTTGTCTTTGTTGGCTGTAACGACACCAGCAGGCTTATGAAGCATAAGATAGGTGTGCTTATAGCCCTGAATGATTCGGCCCTGAAAAAGGAGCTCTTGTAGTCCTGTATCGATATTTTGGGCTAGGGAGCGGGCTGGGCAACCATCGACGAGAATTTCCCCTTTGAGGAGTGCTTGCTTCATGGTCTTTCGGCTGATTTTTTCTTGGGCTAATAAATTATCTAAACGCATACTGTGCCTATCTTATCATAAGTCGCTTGCTTTGAAAAGGCTTGACGTGAAAAGAAAAGCAGAGTGAAAACATTTACACTTGCTTGAATTGTGTTATTTACTTGAAAATATGGTATAATCGTTCAGTTAGAAAATAAATTTTGAATATTATAGAGGAAATCATGACAAAATTAAGAGAAGATATCCGTAACATTGCGATTATCGCCCACGTTGACCACGGTAAAACAACCCTCGTTGACGAATTATTGAAACAATCAGAAACGCTTGATGCACGTACTGAATTGGCTGAGCGTGCTATGGACTCAAATGATATCGAAAAAGAGCGTGGAATTACCATCCTTGCTAAAAATACAGCCGTTGCCTACAACGGAACTCGTATCAATATCATGGACACACCAGGACACGCGGACTTCGGTGGAGAAGTTGAGCGTATCATGAAAATGGTTGACGGTGTTGTCTTGGTCGTAGATGCCTACGAAGGAACCATGCCACAGACTCGTTTCGTATTGAAAAAAGCCTTGGAACAAGACCTTGTCCCAA
>CAUQVK010000044.1:0-12416 GCA_963521495.1 uncultured Streptococcus sp. | reverse complement strand
ACATTCCCAGATGGAACAACAGTAGATGTTAAAGCTGATGGAACAGCGGTAATCATATACAAAGATGGTTCAAGCGATACGATTTCTAAAGATAAATTAGTAACGCCAGCTAACAAAGAGACAGGAACAATCGCGTCAAGAACCGAGCCAGTTATTCCAGGAAAAACACAAGTAGGAAATACTACGAAATTAACACCTGAAGAACAAGCTACGGTTAAAAAATCGGTTGAGGAAGCGAACAACTTCCCAGCGGGAACAACAGTAGAAGTAAGACCGGATGGAACAGTAGTAATTACATACCCAGATAAATCTGTAGATACAATAACAGGGGATAAACTTGTTGAAAAAGGAAGTAAACAAGAAACTCCAAAAGTTCAGACAGATGCAGAGAAGAACCCAGCGCAAGTTCCAGGAAACTTTGTACCTGTTGAAAATACTCACAACTTGACACAGACGGAGCAAGATACTGTAGCAGCTAAGGTTAAAGAAGCAAATCCAGCGGCGACAGATGTTAAGGTATCTAAAGATGGAACAGCAACGCTAACATATGGAGATGGTTCAGTCAATACAATTCCAGGAACCAGTCTAGTAGTAGCAAAAGATACTGACAATGAAACTTCAACACAAGCTGCGCAAAATCCAGCTGTGGTGCCAGCAACTACAGAAGTTGGAAATGCTCATAGCTTAACACCTGAAGAACAAGCTGCAGTAGCTACGAAAGTGAAACAAGCAAATCCAACTGCTACAGATGTTAAGGTATCTAAAGACGGAACAGCGACACTGACATACTCAGATGGTTCAGTCAATACAATTCCAGGAAACGGTCTAGTAGTTCAAAAAGAGGAAACTTCAACACAAGAGCAACCAACAATCGCAGAGAAGACAAAAGTAATTATCCCAGCTAACCCTACAAAAGTAGCAGAAGCTACAAGATTAACAGATGAAGAAAAAGAAGCTGTTAAAAAAGCTGTAGTAGATGCAAATGGATTCGGAAGCGATGTTAAAGTTGAAGTAGCTGGAGATGGCACAGCGACAATCGTCTTTAAAGATGGTTCAGCTATTACAATTCCAGGAAATCAATTGGTAGCACAAGATCCAAAAGCACAAGATAGCAATAAAACAGATGCTGAAAAAACAACTGTTAAAGCACCAGCTCAAAGAGTAGATGTGAAAGACATAACACACTTAACAGATGAAGAAAAAGAAAAAGTTAAGGTTGCTATTTTACAAGCAAATGGTTCAGCATTAGACGGAGCGACAATCAATATAGCTGGAGATGGAACAGCAACAATCACATTCCCAGATGGTTCAGTAGTGACGATTCTAGGAAAAGATACAGTTCAACAATCTGCGAAAGGTGAATCTGTAACTCAAGAAGCTACACCAGAGTATAAGCCAGAAACTACACCAGGTGGAGATAATGGAGGCAATACTGAAAGCTCAGATGCTAATGCGAATGCAGGCGGTGGTAGCCAGGCAGGCGGACAAGCTCACACAGGTTCACAAAACCCAGTTCAATCACAAGCTTCTAAGCAATTAGCTACTGAAAAAGAATCAGCTAAAAAGGCCATTGAAAAAACTGCCAAGGACAAGCAGGATGAAATCAAAGGCTCACCGCTTTCTGATAAAGAAAAAGCAGAACTTTTAGCAAGAGTGGAAGCAGAAAAACAAGCAGCTCTCAAAGAGATTGAAAATGCGAAAACTGTGGAAGATGTGAAGGAAGCAGAAACGATTGGAGTGCAAGCCATTGCCATGGTTACAGTTCCTAAGAGACCAGTGGCTCCTAATGCTGCTCCTCAGGCAACAAGTGCACCGCAAGCAACTGCAGGAACAATGCAAGATGTTACCTACCAGTCACCTGCTAGAAAACAATTACCTAACACAGGTTCAGCATCAAGTGCAGCACTTGCTAGTCTTGGTCTAGTGGCGGCAACCAGTGGTTTTGCTTTGCTAGGAAGAAAGGCTAGACGTAGAAAATAGGACAGCTAGAAAATTCTATTCTCTACTTAAAGTTAGATTATAAGGGGGATTTGGAGAAATCATCAATCCTAGTGATGAGTGAGAAAAGTGAGAACCCAAGATAATCACATACTTTAGCTGAAAAGGGATATTCTATCAATGTAACCAGTCTCTTCTGTCTCTAACTGTGGAATAGAAGATGGGCAATATCGGATAGAAAAGCTAGCAGAATAGCTCTATTAAAGAGAGGAGGGAAACCGAAAAATTGGGTGCCCCTCCTCTTTTTTGGTATAATAGAAGATAGAAAACGAGGTTAGAAGAGATGATTTTTGATACACATACACACTTGAATGTAGAAGAATTTGCAGGTCGTGAGGCAGAAGAAATTGCCTTGGCTGCTGAGATGGGTGTGACACAGATGAATATTGTTGGTTTTGATAAACCGACGATTGAGCGTGCCTTGGAGTTGGTAGATGAGTATGACCAGCTCTATGCGACTATTGGTTGGCATCCGACAGAAGCAGGGACTTACACAGAGGAGATTGAAGCCTACTTGCTTGATAAGCTCAAGCATCCCAAGGTTGTTGCTTTAGGTGAGATTGGTTTGGATTATCATTGGATGACAGCGCCAAAAGAGGTGCAGGAGCAGGTTTTTCGCCGTCAGATTCAGTTATCTAAGGACTTGGATTTGCCTTTTGTTGTCCATACCCGTGATGCGCTGGAAGATACCTATGAGATTATTAAGAGCGAGGGAGTTGGTCCTCGAGGTGGTATCATGCATTCATTTTCAGGGACGCTTGAGTGGGCAGAGAAGTTTGTGGAGCTTGGTATGACCATTTCCTTCTCAGGAGTGGTGACTTTCAAGAAGGCAACTGACATCCAAGAAGCAGCTAAAGAGTTACCTTTGGACAAGATTTTGGTGGAAACAGATGCGCCTTACTTAGCACCTGTACCCAAGCGTGGTCGCGAAAACAAAACAGCCTATACTCGCTATGTAGTGGACTTTATCGCCGACTTGCGTGGTATGACGACAGAAGAGCTAGCGGCAGCAACGACTGCAAATGCAGAGCGAATTTTTGGATTGGACAGCAAGTAATGAAAGAAAAAATTTCCCAAGTTATCGTGGTGGAAGGTCGCGATGATACGGCAAATCTCAAACGTCATTTCGATGTAGAGACCTATGAGACCCGAGGTTCTGCCATCAATGATCAGGATATAGAGCGGATTCAGCGCTTGCACCAACGTCATGGAGTCATTGTCTTTACAGACCCGGATTTTAATGGGGAGCGGATTCGGCGCATGATTATGACGGCCATTCCAACAGTTCAGCATGCCTTCCTCAAACGAGATGAGGCTGTTCCTAAGTCCAAAACCAAGGGACGTTCTCTAGGAATCGAACATGCTAGCTATGATGATTTGAAAACAGCGCTGGCTCAGGTGACAGAACAATTTGAACATGAGAGTCAGTTTGACATCAGTCGTAGCGACTTGATTCGCCTTGGTTTTCTAGCAGGGGCAGATAGCCGTAAGCGACGAGAATATCTAGGAGAGGCTCTCCGAATTGGCTATTCCAACGGCAAGCAACTCCTCAAACGCCTAGAGTTGTTTGGGGTTACCTTGGCAGAAGTGGAAGAAACTATGAAATCTTATGAGAATAGCTAAGCAGACTCCAAATGTAAGGGGAATGTGTTACAATAGAAGTAACAGATAATAGAAAAGAGAATAGATGAGAATTGCAGATTATAGCGTGACCAAGGCAGTGCTGGAGCGTCACGGTTTTACCTTTAAAAAGTCCTTTGGGCAAAATTTCTTGACGGATACTAATATCCTACAAAAAATCGTGGATACGGCTGAGATTGATGACAAGGTTAATGTTATAGAAATCGGGCCAGGTATTGGTGCCTTGACAGAGTTTTTGGCTGAGCATGCGGCTCAAGTCATGGCCTTTGAGATTGACCATCGGTTGGTGCCGATTTTGGCAGATACCTTGCGTGATTTTGACAATGTGACCGTGGTTAACGAGGACATTCTCAAGGTCGATTTGGCGCAACATATCCAGAATTTTAAAAATCCTGACCTGCCAATCAAGGTAGTAGCTAACTTACCATACTACATCACGACGCCTATTCTCATGCACTTGATCGAGAGTGGGATTCCTTTTAGTGAGTTTGTCGTCATGATGCAGAAAGAAGTAGCGGACCGTATCTCGGCTCAACCAAATACCAAGGCATATGGCAGTTTGTCAATCGCTGTGCAGTATTACATGACTGCCAAGGTTGCCTTCATCGTGCCTCGTACGGTATTTGTGCCAGCGCCAAACGTGGACTCTGCTATTTTGAAAATGGTGCGCCGTCCAGAGCCAGCTGTAGTAGTGGAAGACGAGAACTTCTTCTTTAAGGTTTCCAAGGCAAGTTTCACCCATCGCCGTAAAACCTTGTGGAACAATTTGACAGGTTACTTTGGCAAGACTGAAGAGGTCAAGGACAAGCTGACCAAGGCTTTGGACCAAGCAGGCTTGTCACCAAGTGTACGTGGGGAAGCTCTCAGCTTGGCAGAATTTGCCAGCCTAGCAGATGCACTTAAAGGGCAAGGACTCTAAGATGCAGGGACAAATCATTAAAGCCTTGGCTGGATTCTACTATGTAGAGAGTGAGGGCAAGGTTTATCAAACACGAGCGCGTGGAAATTTCCGTAAAAAAGGTCATACCCCTTACGTTGGGGACTGGGTAGATTTCTCTGCCGAGGAAAATTCAGAAGGCTATATTCTCAAGATTCATGAACGGAAAAACAGTCTGGTTCGTCCGCCCATTGTCAATATTGACCAAGCTGTAGTAATCATGTCTGTCAAGGAACCTGATTTTAACAGCAATTTGCTGGATCGCTTCTTGGTTCTTTTGGAGTACAAGGGTATTCATCCCATCGTCTATATTTCCAAAATGGATTTGTTGGAAGATAGAGGAGAACTGGATTTTTATGAACAGACTTATGGTGATATCGGCTACGACTTTGTGACCAGTAAAGAGGGACTCCTTCCTTTGTTAACAGGCAAGGTTACAGTCTTTATGGGGCAGACGGGCGTTGGAAAATCAACCCTTCTCAATAAAATTGCACCGGACCTTAATCTTGAGACAGGAGAAATCTCAGATAGTCTAGGTCGTGGCCGTCATACTACTCGAGCTGTTAGTTTTTACAACCTCAATGGGGGTAAAATCGCAGACACACCAGGCTTTTCATCACTGGATTATGAAGTATCAACGGCTGAAGACTTAAATCAGGCCTTTCCAGAGATTGCTAGTGTCAGCCGAAATTGTAAATTCCGCACTTGTACCCATACCCATGAGCCAGCTTGCGCGGTTAAACCAGCAGTGGAAAAAGGTACCATTGCGTCCTTCCGTTTTGAAAATTATCTGCAATTCCTTAGCGAAATTGAAAATCGTAGAGAAACCTACAAAAAAGTCAGCAAAAAAATTCCAAAATAAGGAGAAACCTATGTCTCAATACAAGATTGCTCCGTCAATTCTGGCAGCAGATTATGCCAACTTTGAACGTGAAATCAAACGTCTAGAAGCAACTGGGGCAGAGTATGCCCATATAGATATCATGGATGGCCATTTTGTCCCACAGATCAGTTTTGGTGCGGGGGTGGTCGAATCTCTTCGTCCTCATAGTAAGATGGTTTTCGACTGCCACTTGATGGTAGCTAATCCAGAGCATCATTTAGAAGACTTTGCGCGTGCAGGTGCGGATATCATCAGCATCCATGTGGAAGCAACGCCCCATATTCATGGCGCCCTCCAAAAAATTCGTTCACTCGGTGTTAAACCTTCGGTTGTCATTAACCCTGGTACGCCTGTTGAAGCGATTAAGCACGTGCTTCACCTAGTTGACCAAGTCTTAGTCATGACGGTTAACCCTGGTTTCGGTGGTCAAGCCTTTCTGCCTGAAACCATGGATAAGGTCCGTGAGTTGGTTGCTCTTCGTGATGAAAAAGGCTTGAACTTTGAAATCGAAGTCGATGGCGGGATTGATGACCAAACTATTGCTCAAGCTAAAGTAGCTGGTGCGACCGTTTTTGTAGCAGGTTCCTATGTCTTTAAGGGAGATGTCAATGAGCGAGTACAAACTCTCAGAAAACAACTGGACTAAGGTTGCCGTTTTTGCAGGCGGAGACCGCGGTCACTACCGGACAGACTTTGATTGCTTTGTCGGTGTGGATCGAGGCTCGCTCTGGGTCTTGGAAGAAAACTTTCCTCTCGCTCTAGCGGTTGGAGATTTTGATTCTGTCACTGCAGAAGAGCGTCAGGTGATTCAAAAATGTGCCCAGCATTTTGTCCAAGCCCGACCAGAAAAAGATGATACCGATTTGGAATTGGCTCTCTTAACCATCTTTGAGCAAAATCCTCAGGCTGAGGTTACTATTTTTGGTGCTCTTGGTGGTCGTATTGATCATATGCTGGCCAATGTTTTTCTGCCTAGCAATCCCAAGTTGGCCCCCTATATGCGTCAGATAGCGATTGAGGACGGGCAAAATTTGATTGCCTATTGTCCAGAAGGGACCAGTCAGCTAGAACCCCGTTCAGACTATGACTATCTAGCCTTTATGCCGGTTCGGGATAGCCAGTTGACCATTATCGGTGCCAAGTATGAGTTGACAGAGGAAAATTTTTTCTTTAAAAAAGTGTACGCTTCTAACGAATATATAGATAGGGAAGTTTCGGTGACTTGCCCAGATGGCTATGTGGTCGTGCTGCATAGCAAGGACAGGAGGTAGGATGGAAAGTTTACTTGTTCTATTATTGATTGCCAACCTAGCTGGACTCTTTCTGATTTGGCAAAGGCAGGATAAACAGGAGCAACACTTAAGTAAGAGTTTGGAGGATCAGGCAGATCATTTGTCAGACCAGTTGGATTACCGCTTTGAACAAGCCAGACAAGCTAGTCAGTTGGATCAAAAAGATTTGGAAGTGGCTGTCAGTGACCGTTTGCAAGAAGTGCGAATCGAATTGCACCAAGGTCTGACTCAGGTCCGTCAAGAAATGGCAGATAATCTCTTGCAAACTAGAGACAAGACTGACCAACGCCTTCAAGCTCTGCAGGAATCAAATGAGCAACGTTTGGAACAAATGCGCCAGACGGTCGAGGAAAAGTTAGAAAAAACCTTGCAGACACGCTTACAGGCTTCCTTTGAGACAGTTTCCAAACAACTAGAGTCGGTCAATCGAGGTTTGGGAGAAATGCAGACTGTTGCCCGCGATGTCGGAGCTCTCAACAAGGTTCTCTCTGGAACCAAGACGAGAGGAATTCTGGGAGAATTGCAACTGGGGCAAATCATTGAAGATATTATGACACCTGCCCAGTACGAACGAGAATACGCAACGGTTGAAAACTCCAGTGAACGAGTGGAGTATGCCATCAAGTTACCCGGACAAGGCGACCAGGAATACGTCTACCTGCCAATTGACTCTAAGTTTCCACTGGCAGATTATTATCGCCTAGAAGAAGCCTATGAAGCAGGTGACAAGGATGAGATTGAACGCTGTCGCAAGTCACTCCTAGCAAGCGTCAAGCGCTTTGCCAAGGATATCAAGAGCAAGTACGTAGCACCGCCTCGGACGACCAATTTTGGAGTCTTGTTTGTTCCGACAGAAGGTCTTTATTCAGAGATTGTTCGCAATCCTGTCTTCTTTGATGATTTGAGGCGGGAGGAGCAGATTATTGTCGCAGGTCCAAGTACCCTATCAGCCCTGCTTAACTCCCTATCAGTTGGCTTCAAAACCCTCAATATCCAAAAGAGTGCCGACCATATCAGCAATACTCTTGCCAGCGTCAAGACTGAGTTTGGTAAGTTCGGAGGGATTTTGGTCAAGGCACAAAAACATCTCCAACATGCCTCTGGCAATATTGATGAATTATTAAACCGTCGTACCACAGCTATCGAGCGGACGCTCCGTCACATTGAGTTATCAGAAGGTGAGCCTGCGCTTGATCTACTCCATTTCCAAGAAGATGAGGAAGAATATGAAGATTAGTCACATGAAAAAAGATGAGCTGTTTGAAGGCTTTTACCTAATCAAATCAGCTGACCTGAGACAGACACGGGCTGGGAAAAATTACCTAGCCTTTACCTTCCAAGATGATAGTGGCGAGATTGAGGGGAAGCTCTGGGATGCCCAACCTCATAACGTTGAGGCCTTTACTGCAGGTAAGGTTGTCCACATGAAAGGACGCCGAGAAGTTTATAACAATACCCCTCAAGTCAATCAAATCACCCTGCGTCTACCTCAGGCTGGAGAACCACATGATCCAGCTGATTTCAAGGTTAAATCTCCTGTAAATGTTAAGGAAATCCGTGAATATATGTCTCAGATGGTTTTCAAAATTGAAAATCCTGTTTGGCAACGAATTGTAAGAAGTCTTTATACCAAGTATGATAAGGAGTTTTACTCTTACCCAGCTGCTAAGACCAATCACCATGCTTTTGAAACAGGACTTTCTTACCATACAGCTACTATGGTCCGCTTGGCAGATGCTATTAGTGAGGTCTATCCTCAGCTCAATAAGAGTCTTCTCTATGCAGGAATCATGTTGCATGATTTGGCCAAGGTTTTGGAATTAAGCGGACCAGATCAGACTGAGTATACAGTGAGAGGCAATCTCATTGGTCATATCGCTTTAATTGATAGTGAAATTACTAAGACGGTTATGGAGCTAGGCATCGATGATACCAAGGAAGAAGTCGTTTTGCTCCGCCACGTCATCCTCAGTCACCATGGCTTACTTGAGTATGGAAGTCCAGTCCGTCCACGCATTATGGAAGCAGAGATTATCCATATGATTGACAATCTGGATGCTAGCATGATGATGATGTCAACAGCTCTGGCTTTGGTGGATAAAGGAGAGATGACCAATAAAATCTTCGCTATGGACAATCGTTCCTTTTATAAACCAGATTTAGATTAATAATTTAATAAAAATGAGCATTTTTAGGATAAGAATGTTCGTTTTTTTATATGAATATGGTATAATGGGTATAATATAAAATTTAAATGGAATGGGAAATAGAAATGAAATTACGAAGAAGTGATCGGATGGTTGTCATTTCCAACTATTTGATTAATAATCCATATAAACTAACCAGCCTCAATACTTTTGCTGAAAAGTATGAATCAGCTAAATCATCTATCTCAGAAGATATTGTCATTATTAAGCGTGCTTTTGAGGAAATTGAAATCGGCCATATTCAGACTGTTACAGGTGCAGGAGGTGGCGTTATCTTTACACCATCGATTTCAAGTCAGGAAGCTAAAGAAATGGTGAAGGATTTGCGTGATAAGTTATCAGAGAGTGATCGTATCCTGCCAGGTGGATATATTTACTTGTCGGATCTCTTAAGTACACCAGCTATTTTGAAAAACATTGGTCGCATCATTGCCAAAAGTTTTATGGATCAAAAAATCGATGCGGTGATGACCGTTGCGACAAAAGGTGTTCCACTTGCTAATGCAGTTGCCAATGTCCTCAATGTTCCTTTTGTCATTGTACGCCGTGACCTGAAAATTACCGAAGGTTCAACTGTCAGCGTCAACTATGTTTCAGGTTCAAGTGGTGACCGCATTGAGAAAATGTTCCTTTCAAAACGTAGCCTTAAGGCAGGTAGTCGTGTCTTGATTGTGGATGATTTCTTGAAAGGTGGTGGAACAATCAACGGTATGATTGGTCTCCTTCGTGAATTTGATTCAGATTTGGCTGGTGTTGCAGTCTTTGCTGACAATGCTCAGGAAGAACGTGAAAAGCAGTTTGACTACAAGTCACTCTTGAAGGTAACCAATATTGATGTCAAGAACCAAGCCATCGATGTTGAGGTTGGCAATATCTTTGACGAAGACAAATAAGAGATAGAACTAAAGGTTGGAACGATTGTCCCAGCCTTTCTTTGCAAATAGAATAGAAGGAAACTTATGAAAACACCATTTATCAATAAAGAAGACTTAGAAGAGATTGTATCCGAGTTCCCGACTCCCTTTCACTTGTATGATGAGAAGGGGATTCGTGAGAAGGCAAGGGCCGTCAACCAAGCCTTTTCGTGGAACAAGGGCTTTAAGGAATATTTTGCAGTTAAGGCTACTCCAACCCCAGCTATCTTGAAAATTCTCCAAGAGGAAGGTTGCGGTGTGGACTGCTCTAGTTATGTGGAGCTTTTGATGAGCCATAAACTAGATTTCCCTGGTTCTGAGATTATGTTCTCTTCAAACAACACGCCAGACAAGGAATATGCCTATGCGCGTGAATTGGGTGCGACCATTAACTTGGATGCCTTTGAAGATATTGAACATCTAGAGCGTGCAGCAGGCATTCCAGAAATCATCTCATGTCGTTACAATCCTGGAGGCGTTTTTGAGCTAGGAACAGATATTATGGACAATCCTGGAGAAGCCAAGTTTGGCATGACCAAGGACCAGCTCTTTGAAGCTTTTGCCATCTTGAAGGAAAAAGGAGCCAAGACCTTTGGGATTCACTCCTTCCTAGCATCTAATACTGTTACTCATCTCTATTATCCAGAGTTGGCTCGTCAGCTTTTTGAATTGGCTGTTGAAATCAAGGAAAAGTTGGGCATTTCGCTAGACTTTATCAATCTTTCTGGCGGTATTGGTGTCAACTATCGTCCTGAGCAGGAGCCAAATGATATCGCCTTGATTGGTGAGGGAGTTCGTAAGGTGTATGAAGAGGTTCTCACGCCTGCGGGTCTTGGAGAAGTCAAGATTTTTACGGAATTAGGACGCTTTATGTTAGCACCTCACGGAGCTTTAGTCACAAGGGTTACTCATAAGAAGAAAACCTACCGTACCTATCTAGGTGTGGATGCATCAGCAGTTAACCTCATGCGTCCAGCCATGTACGGAGCCTACCATCATATTACCAATCTGACACATCCAGAAGGACCAGCTGAAGTGGTAGATGTGGTTGGTTCACTCTGTGAAAACAATGATAAATTTGCAGTGAATCGCGAACTACCTCATACAGAAATCGGTGATTTGCTGGTAATTCATGATACAGGTGCTCACGGATTTTCAATGGGCTACCAGTACAATGCCAAACTTCGTTCCGCGGAAATCCTCTATACAGAAGAAGGTGAAGCTCGCCAAATCCGCCGTGCAGAGCGCCCTGAGGACTATTTTGCAACCTTGTATGGCTTTGATTTTGAAGAATAAAATGATAATTAATTGAAAATGAAATTGAAAAACAGATTGCTTTCTAAAAAATAGGCAAAAATCTTGTTTTTCCTTCAAGTCGTGATATAATAAAACTATAAAACGTTTTCAAGGAAGGTAACGATATGTCTGAAGAAACAATTGATTATGGACAAGTGACAGGAATGGTGCATTCGACAGAAAGCTTTGGGTCAGTAGATGGGCCTGGTATTCGCTTTATTGTCTTTTTGCAGGGCTGTCACATGCGTTGCCAGTATTGCCATAACCCGGACACTTGGGCTATGGAGTCCAATAAATCACGTGAACGGACGGTAGATGATGTCTTGACAGAGGCCTTGCGCTACCGCGGTTTCTGGGGGAATAAGGGTGGGATTACAGTCAGTGGAGGAGAAGCCCTCTTGCAGATTGATTTCCTGATTGCCCTCTTTACCAAGGCCAAAGAACACGGAATCCACTGTACCTTGGATACCTGTGCCCTTCCTTTCCGTAATAAACCACGTTACCTTGAGAAGTTTGACAAACTCATGGCTGTCACTGACTTGGTTCTCTTGGATATCAAGGAAATCAACGAAGAACAGCACAAGATTGTTACTAGCCAAACCAATAAAAATATCTTGGCTTGTGCCCAGTATCTATCAGATATTGGAAAACCTGTCTGGATTCGCCACGTGCTAGTTCCAGGATTGACAGATAGAGATGATGACTTGATTGAACTTGGTAAGTTCGTCAAGACCCTCAAAAATGTTGATAAGTTTGAAATTCTACCTTATCACACTATGGGTGAGTTCAAATGGCGTGAACTGGGAATTCCTTATTCACTCGAAGGGGTTAAACCACCAACAGCAGACCGCGTCAAGAACGCTAAAAAACTCATGGATACCGAAAGTTATCAAGACTATATGAAACGTGTACATGGATAAAAAAGAAGCCTGATGGAAACATCGGGCTTTTAAGTTTACACAAATATATATAATTAAATAAAACAAAATTTTATACTCTTCGAAAATCTCTTCAAACCACGTCAGCGTCGCCTTACCGTAGGTATGGTTACTGACTTCGTCAGTTCTATCCACAACCTCAAAACACTGTTTTGAGCAGCTTGCGGCTAGCTTCCTAGTTTGCTCTTTGATTTTTATTGAGTATTAAATCTTTTTTACTCTCTAAATTCTGAAAAAAATCCGAAAAAGAATGTATAAGATATAGTTACTTTTAGAAATATTAAATAGAATAGGAGAACATCTATGGAAC
>CAUQVK010000043.1:0-12680 GCA_963521495.1 uncultured Streptococcus sp. | reverse complement strand
TTGCCAAAATCCAAGACGCAGACACCTTCGTTTATGAAAATGAAAACATGGAAACATGGGTTCCTAAATTGCTAGATACCTTGGATAAGAAAAAGGTGAAAACCATCAAGGCGACAGGCGATATGTTGCTTTTGCCAGGTGGTGAGGAAGAAGAGGGAGACCATGACCATGGAGAAGAAGGACATCACCATGAGTTCGATCCCCATGTTTGGTTATCACCGGTTCGTGCTATTAAACTTGTAGAGCATATCCGTGATAGCTTGTCAGCAGATTATCCTGATAAAAAAGAGACCTTTGAGAAGAATGCTGCTGCCTATATCGAAAAATTGCAAGCCTTGGATAAGGCTTATGCAGAAGGCTTGTCTCAAGCCAAACAAAAGAGCTTTGTAACGCAACACGCAGCCTTTAACTATCTTGCCTTGGACTATGGACTCAAACAAGTCGCAATCTCAGGCCTTTCTCCAGATGCAGAGCCATCAGCAGCTCGCTTGGCAGAATTGACAGAGTATGTCAAGAAAAATAAAATTGCCTATATCTACTTTGAAGAAAATGCCTCACAAGCCCTTGCTAACACACTTTCAAAAGAGGCAGGTGTCAAAACAGATGTCCTCAATCCTTTAGAAAGTCTGACAGAAGAAGATACCAAGGCGGGAGAAAATTATATCTCTATCATGGAGAAAAACCTCAAAGCTTTGAAACAAACAACAGACCAAGAAGGTCCAGCTATCGAACCTGAAAAGGCAGAGGATACGAAGACAGTTCAAAATGGTTACTTTGAGGATGCAGATGTCAAGGATCGTACCTTGAGTGACTATGCAGGTAACTGGCAATCAGTTTATCCTTTCCTTGAAGACGGCACGTTTGATCAAGTGTTTGATTACAAGGCTAAGTTGACAGGTAAGATGACTCAGGCTGAGTACAAGGCCTACTATACAAAAGGCTATCAGACAGATGTGACTAAGATTAACATTACTGATAACACTATGGAATTTGTTCAAGGTGGACAAAGTAAGAAATTCACCTACAAGTATGTTGGTAAGAAAATCTTAACTTACAAGAAAGGCAATCGTGGCGTGCGCTTCCTCTTTGAAGCCACAGATGCTGATGCTGGACAATTCAAGTATGTTCAGTTTAGTGACCACAATATCGCCCCAGTTAAGGCAGAACATTTCCATATCTTCTTTGGAGGCACAAGCCAAGAAGCCCTCTTTGAAGAAATGGACAACTGGCCAACCTACTACCCAGATAACCTATCTGGCCAAGAAATCGCCCAAGAAAAGTTGGCGCATTGATGAGAAATCGACTAGTTCATAAGAGCTAGTCGGTTTTATGTTTGGGGTGTTAATACTCGGCCTACAATTTCATGATACTTTTTGCTCTATTCCTCATCTCATTTTAAGCTTTATGAAGTTTTCTCTGCTGAGTTTTTTAAGTAAAGGAGCATAAATTTATAGCAAAATGAACCAAAAACAGTACGCAACGTGGTATAATCTTCTTATGGCATATTCAATAGATTTTCGTAAAAAAGTTCTCGCCTATTGTAAGCGAACAGGTAGTATAACAGAAGCATCACACGTTTTCCAAATCTCACGTAATACTATTTATGGCTGGTTAAAGCTAAAAGAGAAAACAGGAGAGCTAAACCATCAAGTAATAGGAACAAAACCAAGAAAAGTTGATAGAGATAGACTTAAAAACTATCTTACTGACAATCCAGACGCTTATTTGACTGAAATAGCTTCTGAATTTGGCTGTCATCCAACTACCATCCACTATGCTCTCAAAGCTATGGGATACACTCGAAAAAAAAGAACCAGACCTACTACGAACAAGACCCAGAAAAAGTAGATTTATTTCTTAAAAGTTTTAAGAGTTTAAAGTACTTAGCACCTGTTTATATTGATGAAATAGGATTCGATACTTATTTTTATCGAGAATATGGTCGTTCATTAAAAGACCAGTTAATAAGAGGTAACGTATCTGGAAGAAGATATCAGAGGATTTCTTTGGTTACAGGGCTAACAAATGATGAGTTAATCGCTCCAATGACTCACGAAGAGACGATGACGAGCGACTTTTTTGAAGCTTGGTTTCAGAAGTTTCTCTTACCAACATTAAATACACCATCAGTTATTATTATGGATAATGCAAGATTCCATAGAATGGGTAAGCTAGAAGAGTTTGGGCATAAACTTTTACCTCTTCCTCCCTACTCACCTGAGTACAATCCTATTGAGAAAACATGGGCTCATATCAAAAAGCACCTCAAAAAAGTATTACCAACTTGCAATACTTTTTTTGAGGCTCTTTTGTCTTGTTCTTGATTCAATTTACTTACTTTCTCATCAAAAATATTGTTAAACAATTCACAAATAATTGAAAACGGCTACAAAAAGTAATATAATAGAGATAAATAAATAGCGCAGGGCGCAGGAGGAAATAGCAATGGCTACATTTTATGTTCCAGCAGTCAACCTTATTGGTAAAGGTGTTGTAAATGAAGTAGGTCCTTATATCAAGGAACTTGGCTATAAAAAGGCACTTTTGGTGACAGATAAATTCATTGAAACGAGTGATATTTTGCCTAAGATTTTAAAACCACTAGATACTGAGGGTATTGAATATGTAATTTTTAGCGATGTGGAACCTAATCCGACTTGTAAAAATGTTACAGATGGTGTAAGAGCCTTGCAAGAAAATGAATGTGATTTCATCATTAGTGTAGGGGGTGGTTCACCACAGGATGCGGCTAGCTGTATTTCTATCATTGCAACAAATGGTGGCAAACCACAAGATTATGAAGGTCTCCATAAGTCTGCTAAAAAAGGCTTGCCAGTTGTTGCTATCAATACAACCGCAGGAACTTCTGCAGAGATTACGATTAACTACGTGATTACTGATGAAGAACGCAAGGTTAAAATGGTCATGGTTGATAAAAATAGTCTTGCTCTTATATCAGTCAATGACCCAGAGCTCATGCTTTCTAAACCTAAAGATCTAACTGCTGCGACAGGTATGGATGCTCTTACCCACGCTATAGAAGCCTTGGTCACCCCAGGAGCATATGATGTAACTAAGAAGCTCTCTATTGGAGCGATTGAACTTATCAAAGAATATCTTCCACGCGCAGTCGCAAACGGGCATGACATTGAAGCGCGTGAGGCTATGGTCAATGCCATCTTCCTCGGTGGTATGAGCTTTAACAACGCTGGGCTTGGCTATGTTCATTCAATGGCTCACCAACTTGGTGCAGTCTATAACCTACCTCATGGTGTTTGTTGTGCGATGCTTCTTCCAGTTGTGGAACGTGAAAATGCCAAACGTGTACCTCTAGCTTTTCGTAATGTAGCTAAAGCTTTAGGTCTCCATATTGAAGGTAAAACAGATGAAGAATGTGCCTCTTATGCCATTACAGAGATTGAAAAACTCTCTGAAACTGTAGGTATTCCTAAGAAACTCACTGAACTTGGTATTGAAGAAAAAGACTTTGACTTTGAATACCTTTCTAAGAATGCTTTAATTGATGCCTGTGCACCAGGTAATCCATTCATGCCAACTTTAGAAGAAACGATTGCATTTTATAAAGAGTTGTTTTAGGTAGAAAATAGACTCTAAATAAGAACTATATGCCTATATGATAGAGTACTTTATAAATAATCTAGTACCTATTTTATAAATCTAGTTTAAAAGAAAAACCTAAATTTTTACAAATGTTGAACTACACCCCAGAAGTTAGGCAGGAAAGTCAAACTTTTTGGGTGTTTTATGATGAAATGAACGGATGAAGGTAGAGTTTAAATCTACAGACTAAAAACTATCACTACTATTTCCTTCAATAGTTAATATTTCAGAAAAAATCGCAGTAAAAACTGCACAACCTTCTTTAAATGTGCTATAATACAGGAAAAAATAATGATGGAGGTCGTCGCGATGATAACAACATTTTTGATGATTTTTGTGGTGGTTTGTGTGCTCCTATTGCTGATAGTCACACTGAGTACAGTTTATGTGGTTCGTCAGCAGTCGGTGGCGATTATTGAACGCTTTGGGAAATACCAAAAGGTTGCCAATAGCGGTATTCATATTCGCTTGCCTTTTGGGATTGACTCGATTGCAGCTCGGATTCAGTTGCGCTTGCTGCAAAGTGATATTGTGGTTGAGACTAAGACCAAGGACAATGTGTTCGTTATGATGAATGTAGCGACCCAGTACCGTGTCAATGAACAGAGCGTGACAGATGCCTACTATAAACTCATGCGTCCAGAATCTCAGATTAAATCTTATATCGAAGACGCCCTTCGCTCTTCTGTTCCAAAATTAACCTTGGATGAATTGTTTGAGAAAAAAGATGAGATTGCCCTTGAAGTTCAACACCAAGTAGCAGAAGAAATGACTACTTACGGTTATATTATCGTGAAAACCTTGATTACTAAGGTCGAACCAGATGCAGAAGTTAAGCAATCCATGAATGAAATCAATGCGGCGCAACGTAAGCGGGTCGCAGCGCAAGAATTGGCGGAAGCCGACAAGATTAAAATCGTCACTGCAGCTGAAGCCGAAGCTGAAAAAGACAGACTTCATGGTGTGGGGATTGCCCAACAACGTAAGGCGATTGTGGATGGCTTGGCAGAGTCTATCACTGAACTCAAAGAAGCCAATGTTGGTATGACAGAAGAACAAATCATGTCCATTCTCTTGACCAACCAGTATTTGGATACCTTGAATACCTTTGCCTCTAAAGGAAATCAAACCATCTTTCTACCAAATACGCCAAATGGTGTGGATGATATTCGTACACAAATCTTGTCTGCCCTTCGCGCTGAGAAGAAGATGTGATGAAAAGAATTTTATATTATTAAATCTTTATCAGTCGATTTTATGAATCTTACAAAATCATAACATAGTGAGCAATTACAATTCTGTACAACAGAAAAATTGTAGTTGTTCGCTATTTGTTTTTGTATTAGGCTCTTTTTTGAGGACAGTCTTTACTAGACTCTCCCAAACCTCATCTGCTACTTGCTTTCGTGATGTCTACTATCGTCTCGATAAGAAGTGGATTGGGTATAACCGTCGCGTACGGAATCTTGAACAGTCAGACTATGGAAATAATCTACACTTATGGGAAATAGCAACAGCTTCCTGGGTTGCAGATAGAAACCGGCTAGCCTATGCAGGCCAGTTTATTTGGATAGGAGTAGATTATATCTGTGAGCCGACTCCTTGCTACAATCAAAATGATACTCCGGTTAACAGCTCTTGTTCTGTCATTGTCGACACACCAGAGATTCTTATAAATGATTATGATCTCTATCAAAGTTAATGGGTGGCTAGTAGTCAGCATCCCATGGTCCACATTCTTCCTCACTGGGATTGGGAAATCCACAAAAGTTATTAACAAACTGTGGATAAGTATGAGGATATCCTTGTTGGGATTTATCCAAATGCCCTGTCTGTAGAGGTTTTTCAATGGGAAATTCCAGAGGAAAAAAACCTTTCAGGAAAAAGATCCCATCTGGTAGAAGATAAGGTAGTAGCTACAGGTAAGATAGCCAAGATTGGCTTACGTTCAGAGAGGTCACAACTGGATGCGTATGGTCAAGATCTCCTCTATCTTTATTTTGCTTTATTTTGATTTTTTGGACCAAGATGGGAACTGGGTGCCAAGTGTATTTAATCAGCTTCATTTTTAGATTGAAGTACTTACCTGGATTGTGGCTGTAGATAATGACAAACAAGCTAATAGCGAATGCTATCAAGCTCAGAAAATAGTCGCTTTAAAGGCAAGGTCTTCCATGGCAGAGAACTTGTTCTGGTTTAGAGTTTGGATCAAGCTGGACAATTAAAAGTCAAATGCTGTACCAGAGAATTAGAGATAGCAATTTTTGAATTCTCAGTAGGGCAAGTAGGGCAAAGATCTTCACTTGGATAGGACAGAAGGTTTGATATTCGGGTGGAAAATCCGCTAGCTATAAAAGAAGGGGATAGGCGGGTAATTAGATTTTATCCACAAACTGTGGATAACTTTGTGAATAAAATAGGAGATAGCCAAGTTCTTTGGGGATGTGTTGGTAGTAGGCAAGCTGTCATTAATCAAGTGTTTCTACATTGTTTATCAGCAGGATATTTATATATTTGGTAGTTTATTAATATCAAATCTATTAACTTCATTTGCAGGTCGCAGAAAGTCCTGTTTTACTAGATTCTGTCTCTGTAGGCCCGATTCGTATCTATACGGGAAAAAGTTCTTATCCAAATTTCCTTTATCACTTTTAGTCCCAATACTCTTTATGATCAGGAATGGGGGAGGTCAGTAGGAACCTGAATGTTTTAATCTAGTAAAATTGGATGCGCGTGGTTACTACAGAGTCTCAAGTCTTGCCAGTATTGACCAAGATTTCTAACTACAGAACTCCCCAACTATCACAAAAAGCATCTGTTACATCTCTACATTTGCAGAAAAAGTCTAGCTGCCATCAAGGGAGATATGCTTCACTTGATTGTTGAGTGAAAAGAAAGCACGTTTCATATAGAAGACAGTATTTTAATTTAACCGGGAACAGGTGTGGATGGAATCGCCTATCATGATGAAATCATGCTCTTGCAACTTCAAGCTAGTGAAATACAAAAAAATGGAGTTTTCCTTCCTTAAAGTTTGCTGGAGATAAAATCCTAATATATTCTTTCTTTTCCGATAATTGCTGAGGTTGTCAGTCAGCAGTTGGGCATGACAGTAGCGGAGTTTGAGGAGTTGCTATAAAATAGAAATGGACATGTTATCGAACTAGATAGCATGTTTTGTTTTAATAATTTTTCCGAATGATTTCTTTTTTGCGAGGAAGAATATCTATTTTTATATATCAAACTTATTTATTTTACTAAAAGCCTAAAAATATATCCGCTATCTTTCCGAATGGCATCAAATATTTTTACATGATTAATCAGATAATATTGCGTATATTTATTCAAAAAAGTGCAAAAATACAAACAGTGGTTTTCTGAGAATGCATACTTTCCAAAAGATTTTTTGCGAAAATTTTAAATCAAATTAGTTGCATATATATCATAAATAAAGTAGAATAGTTAATGTAAGGATTCGCATTAACTATAATAACTAGCCGTTGCTTTAAGAAACGGCTAGTTTTGTATGAAAATCCAAAATATATTTCAAAAAGGAGATCCTAAATTAATGGAAAACAAATCATCAATGAGTCGCGTTGAGCGTCTACGTCGTGAAAAGGTAACACGCTATTCAATCCGTAAGTATAGCTTTGGTGCGGCTAGTGTAGCCGTTGCTGCTCTTTTCATGTTCTTGGGAAATGGAGCTGTGTCAGTCCAAGCGGAAGAAATTCAGGCACCACAAGTGGTAAAACACAACCAAACACAACCAGCGCCTGAGCACCCATCAACTGCACCAGAAAGCGCTCTAGTAGAAAAAGCAGCTGCAGTACACCCAACTGTAGAAGAACCAACAAAACCAGCTCCAGCTCCAACAAAACCAGTTGAAACTCCAAAACCAGCTGCACCAGAAGCAACAACTCCAGCTTTAGATACAACAAAACTAGAAAAATATATCGCAGAAATCGAAGCGAAACTAGATAATGGAACATATAGTGATAAAACAGATAAATCTATTGCTGCATTAAAAGAAAAAATTGCAGCTGCAAAATCTACTGTAGTAAACGCTAAAACTCAAGCTGAATTGACAAACGCTTATAATAAACTAGTAACGTTTGCTAATACAGGATTGGAAAAGAAACCTGTAGAGAAACCTGAACCTGTAGAGAAAAAAGAAACTCCAGAAGTAGATACTACTAATGGAAAAGAAACTGTAGGTAAAAGAGCAGAAAATACAGAACCAAAAGCTGGAACTAACTCAATCGAAAACACAGGATCTCACGACTCACGTAATGGGAAATTGATCGAGAATGGTAGTGGCTTTAGAGCAGCTGTAACACCAGAACACGAGGAAGTCACAAGAACAGTAGATGATATTACTTATTCAGTAGAGTTTTCTGACGATAAATTAAAAGAAATCTACGTTTATAACAAAGAAGAAGCAAATGTTGAATTTAAAATCAAATCAGCTACGAATAAAGTGAGTTATGTTGAAACAACAAAAGGCTCAAGTCAAAAGTTCACAACTGTAAATGACACAACTCTTACAGATAATTATGGATATTACTTCAAAAAAATTACTACAGATACAGATACGCCATTAACAGTAGCGATGACAGGTCAACCGAATGATTTTATCATGAGTAATAAAAACTATACGAAGACTGAAGATCAAAGCTTTGCTATGGGGGATCGTTATCTTCGTGTAACAGCCAAAGATGGTTCTACAATGTCAGCTCCAGGTAGTGGTGTGAACTCAGATGGTTATTTCAAAATTGTCCTAAAATCTCAAACATACAAATACCAACCTAAGAACTTAACAAACGCAGACAAAGTACTAGTTGCTAATCCAAACCAATTAACAGCAACAGAATTTGAAGCAGTAAAAAATAGTCTTAAAGTAATATATTCAACAACAAGTACAGATGCTCGTCTTAAAAGCTCAAAAGGTAAAGACGTAGCGGATACTTACTCAGTAGTTGATACAATTGTTGAAGAAGGTAAAAACTTCGTTGTAACATATAAAGACGGTTCTAAAGATACAGTTTCAAAAGGTCTATTGGTTAAAAGTGGACCGGCACCAGTGGTAGACACAAATTCACGAGCTAGAGGAACAGTTCTATCAACAGATGAAAAATTATCAGGAACTGGTGTGGTTGGAGCAACTGTTAAAGTTACTGTAAGAAACCCAGAAAAAACAGAAGTATTATTAGAAAAAACAGCAACAGTAAACGCTGAAGGAAAATGGGAAATTCCTTTAGATGAAGGTTTAAATAGTAACGAAGCCTTAAATGGCGGTAGTACAGCATCAAGAACATTCTATAAAAATAAACCTAAAAATCTAGTTGAAATTATTCAAACGGTTGATGGTATAGAAAGTGAAGCTAAAAATCAAGATGTATCTATTGGACCTTCAAATATATTACCATCAGAAGCAGCGATAGACCATGCGAGCGTTGTAGCAGGAGCTAAAGAAGTAACGATTACTGTACCGCATGACGCAGGATTCACATACTTCTTCTATACAAATAAAGATAATAACAAAGAAACACAGCTTGACATTAAACGTGAAGATGACGGAAGTTTAGTGATGTCTGGAGGAAATGCAAGTAAAGCAACAATTAAAAAGACTGTGCCAGGTCCTTTCTATGATACAGTCACTTTAACGTTAAAAGAACATGTTAAAGAGGGCGTAAACTTAAAAGTTATTCCTCACAATGGAGTAGCTACAAAAGGAACTTACTTAGGTAAAACATCTTATCCTGTTACTAACGAAGCACCAGTAGTATCAGCAGTGGAAGAAAACCAAAACGAAAAAACAGTTCCAACTGATGCATCTGTTACAAGAACTGATTTATTAAATCTTGTGAAAGTAACAGACCATGAAGATGATCAAGATGCTACTTTAGGTACTAAAGGAAATGCGAGAATAGTATCAATCGATGGAGATGAAAATGCTGCAAAAGTAGATACTTCAACAGCAGGGGAACATACTGTAATCTTTAGAGCAGTAGACAGCCAAGGTAAAGAATCTGCTGATTACACATATAAGATTAAAGTTCGTCAAAACAACGCACCAGAAGTAACAATCCCTTACTCTATAGATGATAAAAAAGATGTCTATGTATATGCAAATGAAGATTTCGATATTCCGATTAAATATACAGATGATAATGGAGAAGTTAAATTAGCAACTGTCTTACGCGGTGGGAATAATGAATCACCTCAGAAGCCTGGACAAAACAATCCTAACGTTTTAGATAATGAATATGATATGACATTAGAGAAAATTTCTGGGAAAACAATTGCTACAAAAGAAACTCCTGCTGTTGTTCATATCAAAGGTAACTTATCTAAGCAAACACAAGGTTTAGACGCTAAGAAATTCCCAACGGATGAAAATGGAGAATTTCCAATCGTAACTCGTTATGCAACGGCAACAGATACAGATGGTAAAGAAATCAAGAATATTGCTACTGGTAATGCATACGCAACTGATCCAGGTGCATTCAGAATCGTCTTAAAAGCTCAAACAGCTAAATATGATGTTAAAGCATTAGACGATGAGCATAAAATTGTTGTAACGAATACCGCGACATTGACTCCTGATGATTTGGTAGCTGTTAAGAAAAATCTTCAATTAGAATTCTCTAAGAAAAATAAAGATAAGAACATTGACAAAACTGCTGAAGTTACACCTGAAAATGTTGGAAAAGCAGTAGAGGCTGTTGCTCAAGATGGTACAAACTTAGTAGTAACATATAAAGATGGTTCTAAAGATACAATCGCTTTAGATAAAGTTGTGAAATTAGATAAAGTTCCAGCAATTAAAGCGGTAAATGATAAGGCAACAGAGCAAATCAAAGCTATCAATGACAATAATGGCTTATCACAAGCTGAAAAAGATGCAGCTGTTGCTAAAGTAAATGAAGCTAAACAAGCAGCCCTAGACAAAATCGATGACGCTACAAATGCTGCAGATGTAACAACAGCCGGAACTGATGGTGCTACAGCTGTAGGAAAAGTAAATCCAGTAGCTAAAGATGAGGCTAAAAAGGCTGTTCAAGATGCATTTAACGCTAAAAAAGATGCACTTGATAAACGCACAGACTTATCAGACACAGAAAAAGAAGCAGCTAAAGCAAAAGCAAAAGATGCAGCAGATAAAGCAATTGCTGAAATTGATAAACAACCAGCGATTGTAGATTCTAAAGATAAAGCAACAGCAGCACAAACAGCAGTAGATGGTGAAAAAACTAAAGCTACTGAAGCGATTGCTAAAGTAAACCCAATCGCAAAACAAGCGGCATTAGATAAAATTGATGCAGCATTAAAAGCTAAAGAAAAAGAAATGGACGGTCGCGCCGACTTAACGGACGAAGAAAAAACAGCGGCAAAAGAAGAAGCAAAACGAATTGCTGAAACTAAAAAAGCAGAAATTAATGGTAAGGCAAATAATGCAGATACAACTGCAGAAGCTGAAAGAATTCAAGGTGAAATCAATACAGCAGGTACTGATGGTGAAAGAGATATTAAGGCTGTAACAAGAGTAGCTGCTACAAAACCAACAGCTAAAGATAGCCTAACAGGAGTGGCTGATACTAAAAAAGACGAAATTAAAAATGACACGTCATTATCAGACACGGCTAAAGAAAAACTAAAAGCAGAAGTAGATGCTATTAAAAAAGCATCAGAAGCAGCAATCGATGGCGCTAAAAAAGACGCTGATGTTGAAAAGGCTAAGAAAGCCGGAGAGTTTGCCATCAAGGCAATCAACTCAGTGCGTTTACCAGCGGATAAGGTATTAGTAGCAGATAAGGGTGCTCTAAGCACTACTGACCGTGAAAACATTGAAGCAGCAGTAAGAAAAGTGAATCCAACAGCGACTTCTGTCACAGTGAATCCAGATGGAAGTGTAAATGTGAGATTAGAAAATGGAAAAGCAGAAACTCTTCCATTAGATAAATTGGTGAGAACTAATACTGATTTAGGTAATAAGGGTGGTGGTAACGATATTAATCGTCCAATGGATAAAGTTATCGTTAAAGATCCTGATCCTACGAAATTAACAGATGCTGAAAAAGAAAAAATCTTAAAAGCTGTTCGTGATGTTAACCCTAATTCAGTTGTAACAATGGATGATAACGGAACAGTAACAGTATCAACGCCAGAAGGAAAAACAGCAGGATTCCCAGTAGCAGAATTAGTACGTACATTAGATGATGTGAAAAAAGATAATTCAGGTTCAGCTAACACAGGAATTCGTAAGCCAGCAGATAAAGTAGTCGGAGATCCGACAAACGCAGGTGATCAAGCAAAAGTAACTGCGAAATTGAAAAAATTAAACGGTAATGATGCTGAAGTTAAATATGATGATGAAGGAAATGCAACAGTAGTTCTTCAAAATGGTACTGTAGCAACAATTCCAGCATCAGACTTATTCAAAACACCAGAAGAAGCTAAGAAAGCAAATGGTGGAGATGACATCAACAAACCAAACTCACAAACTGTCGTAGAGGATATTGCGGCGTTGCAAGATGAAGCAAATAAAGAAAAACTTGATAAAGTAAAAGCTGAAATCAAAGCAAAGGTTGAAGCAGTAAACCCAGGCGCAGTTGTAGTAGTAGACAATAACGGAAACGCAATCGTAACAACACCAGAAGGTAAAACAGCAGTTATCGATGCAGATGATTTAATTAAGAAATCTACTGAATTACCAAATGCAAAAGCTGGTAACTACATTAACAACCCAGCAGACAGAGTACGAGTAGGAAATAAAGAATCATTACAACCTGAAGAAATCGCTAAAATTAAAGCAGCGGTTGAAGCAGTAAACCCAGATGCAACAGTAGTAGTTGATGCTAAAGGTAATGCAACAGTAACAACACCAGCAGCACCAGGAGTAGAAGCGAAGACTGCAACAATTCCAGTAAGTGAATTAGTAAAACTAGATGGTGATAAGGATGCAGTAAGTGGTGGAAACCAAGTAAATACTCCAGCAGATAGGGTAGTGGTAGAAAACCCAGAAGCATTAAATGATGATAATAAAAATGCAATTAAAG
>CAUQVK010000042.1:0-13796 GCA_963521495.1 uncultured Streptococcus sp. | reverse complement strand
TCATCGATGAAAATGACCGTTTTTACTTTGTGCAAAAGGATGGTCAGACCTATGCTCTTGATAAAGAAGAAGGGCAACACACAGTTGGTGATACGGTCAAAGGTTTCGCCTACACGGATATGAAGCAAAAACTCCGCCTGACAACCTTAGAAGTGACTGCCACTCAGGACCAATTTGGCTGGGGAACCGTAACAGAAGTTCGTAAAGATCTGGGAGTCTTTGTGGATACCGGTCTACCTGATAAGGAAATCGTTGTGTCACTCGATATCCTCCCTGAGCTCAAGGAACTCTGGCCTAAGAAGGGTGACCAACTCTACATCCGTCTTGAAGTGGACAAGAAAGACCGTATCTGGGGACTCTTGGCTTATCAAGAAGACTTCCAACGTCTGGCTCGTCCTGCCTACAACAACATGCAGAACCAAAACTGGCCAGCCATTGTTTACCGTCTCAAGCTGTCAGGAACTTTTGTATACCTACCAGAGAATAACATGCTTGGTTTCATTCACCCAAGTGAGCGCTACGCAGAGCCACGTTTGGGGCAAGTGCTAGATGCGCGTGTCATCGGTTTCCGTGAGGTGGATCGTACCTTGAACCTCTCCCTCAAACCACGTTCTTTTGAAATGTTGGAAAACGATGCCCAGATGATTTTGACCTACTTGGAAAGCAATGGCGGTTTCATGACCTTAAATGATAAGTCATCTCCTGAGGACATCAAGGCAACCTTTGGCATCTCAAAAGGTCAGTTCAAGAAAGCGCTCGGTGGCTTGATGAAGGCTGGTAAAATCAAGCAAGACCAGTTTGGTACAGAGATGATTTAGGCCTTATAGACATGATAAAGAAACTTAAAGAAATGAGTTTAGAGGAACTCTGGCAACTTTTTCCTATTTTTTTAGTAGAGCCCAAGTCAGAGTGGAAAGACTGGTATGAATCGGAAAAAACAAATCTGAATAAAATATTGGGTGCAAATGTTATTAAAAGAATAGAACATATCGGTAGCACTGCTATCCCTAATATTTGGGCCAAAAATATCGTTGATATTCTGTTAGAAGTAGGTAGAATAGAGGATTTAGCAAGAGTTAGGGATTTATTGGTGAAGAATGGGTGGCTAGTGATGTCGGAGAGTCCTAACAGGATTTCGCTAAATAAAGGCTATACAGAGCAGGGATTTGCTGAGAAAGTTTTTCATTTACATTTGCGAATGACAGGAGATCATAACGAGATTTATTTTAGAGATTATCTCTGCCAGCATCCTGATATCGCCCAAGCGTATCAGGAATTAAAACTCAGTTTGTGGAAGAAATTTGAACACAACCGAGACGCCTATACTGATGCGAAAACGGATTTTATAAACCACTACGTTTCAGAGGCTAAGTCCAGTAATTTTCAAGAATCAGAAAAGTGTCATTAAAAAACTCTTGATAGGAGAAAGAATTGAGAAAATCATTTTACACTTGGCTCATGACCGAGCGCAATCCTAAAAGTAATAGCCCTAAAGCCATCTTGGCAGACCTCGCTTTTGAGGAGTCGGCCTTTCCAAAACACACGGATGATTTTGATGAGGTGAGTCGCTTTTTGGAGGAGCATGCCAGTTTCTCTTTTAACCTAGGAGACTTTGACGCCATCTGGCAAGAATACTTAGAACACTAGCATGATTCACTGGGTTTGGGCTAGTAATTTCTCCACCCCTTTGCTATAATAAAAAGAAATAAAAGGATTAGAGAGGTTCTTTATTTGAAGGAACATTCAATAGACATTCAACTGAGTCATCCAGATGACCTGTTTCATCTTTTTGGTTCCAATGAACGCCATCTTCGTTTGATGGAAGAAGAGCTTGATGTGGTGATTCATGCTCGTACGGAGATTGTCCAGGTTTTGGGAGAAGAGTCTGCTTGTGAGGAAGCCCGTCAGGTTATCCAGGCTTTGATGGTCTTGGTAAATCGTGGGATGACCGTTGGTACGCCAGATGTGGTAACTGCGATTAGCATGGTCAAAAACGATGAAATCGACAAGTTTGTCGCCCTTTACGAAGAAGAAATCATCAAGGACAATACTGGGAAGCCTATCCGTGTCAAAACCTTGGGTCAAAAGCTTTATGTGGACAGTGTCAAACAGCATGATGTGACCTTTGGAATCGGACCAGCAGGGACAGGGAAGACCTTTCTTGCAGTGACCTTGGCAGTGACTGCCCTTAAACGTGGGCAGGTTAAGCGAATTATCCTAACTCGTCCAGCAGTGGAAGCAGGAGAGAGTCTAGGTTTTCTTCCGGGTGATCTCAAGGAGAAGGTAGATCCTTACCTTCGACCTGTTTATGATGCCTTGTATCAGATTCTGGGCAAAGACCAAACAACTCGTCTCATGGAGCGTGAAATTATCGAGATTGCTCCCCTTGCCTATATGCGTGGACGGACCTTGGATGATGCCTTTGTCATTCTCGATGAGGCGCAAAATACGACCATCATGCAGATGAAGATGTTTTTGACTCGTTTAGGCTTTAATTCTAAGATGATTGTCAATGGAGATATCAGTCAGATTGACCTGCCACGCAATGTTAAGTCCGGTTTGATTGATGCCCAAGAAAAGCTCAAGAATATTCACCAAATCGACTTTGTTCATTTTTCAGCTAAGGATGTGGTTCGCCATCCTGTTGTTGCTCAGATTATCCGAGCTTATGAACCCGCTCCAGTTAAGGTTGAAGAAAAGAACCAAGAAACAGAATAGCAAAAAAGCAGTTCAGATTTGAACTGCTTTTTTTAATGAGTGTATAGCTTTAAACAAGTTCGTCGATTGACGTGTGTTCTTTATCGAGACCTTGAGCAACTGGGGGGCTGGTCAAGTAACCTTGATAAGTGGTCACACCTTGACGCAAGCCCTCATCTTCAGCAATTGCTTGTGCGAATCCTTTGCCAGCCAATGCTTCGATATAAGGAAGGGTGACATTGGTTAGGGCGATGGTTGAAGTACGGGCAACCGCACCAGGGATATTAGCAACAGCATAGTGGAGAACACCGTATTTTTCATAGACAGGTTCATCGTGCGTTGTCACACGGTCAGCTGTCTCGATAACGCCACCTTGGTCAACGGCAACGTCAACGATGACAGATCCTGGACGCATTTGTTTGACCATCTCATCTGTCACCAATTTTGGTGCTTTGGCACCAGGGATGAGAACCGCACCAATCACCACATCAGCATCTCTCACACTTGCTTCGATGTTAAATGAATTAGACATAAGAGTTTGAATTTGATTTCCAAAGACTTCTTCTAGAGCTGAGAGACGCTTAGCACTGATATCTAAAATAGTCACTTGAGCACCAAGCCCAAGGGCGATGCGGGCAGCATGTGTACCGACGACACCACCACCGATGATGGTTACTTTTCCTTTTGGAACACCTGGTACACCACCTAGTAGGACACCAGAACCACCAGCTTGCTTAGTAAGGAAGTGAGCTCCGATTTGAACAGCCATACGACCTGCAACCTCACTCATAGGAACGAGGAGCGGTAGTTGTCCTTGATTGTCACGAACAGTTTCATAGGCAATTCCTGTTGTTTTGGCTGCTAACATAGCTTCTGCTAATTCTGGCGCAGCGGCCATGTGCAAGTAGGTGAAGAGAAGAAGATCGTCGCGCAGATAACCATATTCAGAAGCTAGTGGCTCTTTTACTTTCACGACTAACTCGGCAGCCCAGGCTTCAGCAGCAGTAGCGACAATCTCAGCTCCTTGATTTTGATAGTCCGCATCAGTAAATCCTGAACCGAGACCAGCATTTGTTTCGATGAGGACACGATGTCCACGGCTGACTAAACTATGGACGCCAGCAGGAGTTAGGGCAACGCGGTTTTCGTTATTTTTAATTTCTTTTGGGATTCCGATTAACATAGAGATAACCTACCTTTCAATTGACGGGATTGTTTTAGTTGTCACATTTCAGTTCATAAATCAAAAATGTGATGGTTTTATTGTATATGAAACCGCTTCAAAAATCAAGAAAAACTTGTCATCCAAATTTATTTATGCTAGACTAGTGAGAATCAAGCTCTAATGGAGGAAAAAGTATGGAATCAATATTTGTGAAATTTGCCCAGTATCCATCTATAGAAACGGAGCGTTTATTGCTCCGACCTGTAACCTTGGACGATGCAGAAGCTATGTTTGAGTATGCCTCAGACAGAGAAAATACACGCTACACTTTTCCAACAAATCAAAGCTTAGAAGAAACCAAGAACAACATCGCTCAGTTTTACTTGGCTAGTCCCTTGGGACGCTGGGGGATCGAGCTAAAAAGCAATGGTCAGTTTATTGGTACCATTGACTTGCACAAGATCGATACTGTTCTTAAGAAGGCAGCCATTGGCTACATTATCAATAAAAAATATTGGAATCAAGGATTGACGACAGAAGCCAATCGTGCCGTAATTGAGCTAGCTTTTGAGAAGATAGGGATGAATAAGTTGATTGCCCTTCACGATAAGGACAATCCTGCATCTGGAAAGGTTATGGAGAAATCAGGCATGCGTTTTTCCCATGCAGAACCATATGCTTGTATGGACCAGCATGAAGAAGGCCGAATCGTTACAAGAGTTCATTATGTCTTGACCAAGGAAGACTATTTTGCAAATAAATAAGCAGTTGAGAAGAAATTTTCAACTGTTTTTTCTTCCTCTTACGAATAATCTAAGAGAGGAGAAAATATGGAAGCAATTATCGAGAAAATCAAAGAGTATAAAATCATTGTCATTTGTGCTGGTTTGGGTTTGGCCTTGGGCGGATTTTTCCTACTAAAGCCAACTTCACAAACATCTGTGAAAGAAACAAACTTGCAGGCTGAAGTTGCAGCTGTTTCAAAGGATTCATCATCTGAAAAGGAAATCAAGAAGGAAGAAAAGGAAGAGTCTCTGGAACAAGATCAGATCACAGTGGATGTCAAAGGTGCTGTCAAATCACCAGGGATTTATGATTTGCCAGTCGGTAGTCGGGTCCATGATGCTGTTCAGAAAGCAGGTGGCTTGACAGAGCAAGCAGATAGCAAATCGCTCAATTTAGCCCAGAAAGTCAGCGACGAGGCTCTGGTCTACGTTCCGAGTAAGGGGGAAGAAGTAGCTAGTCAGCAGACTGCCTCTGAAACGACTCCCTCGACAAGTAAAGAAAAGAAGGTCAACCTCAATAAAGCTAGTCTGGAAGAACTCAAGCAGGTTAAGGGACTGGGTGGCAAACGAGCCCAGGATATTATTGACCATCGTGAGGCAAATGGCAAGTTCAAGTCGGTAGATGAACTCAAGAAAGTCTCTGGCATTGGCGCTAAGACCATAGAAAAGCTAAAAGATTATGTCACAGTGGATTAAGAATTCCCCTATCCCCCTAATCTATCTGAGTTTTCTGTTACTCTGGCTTTACTATGCCATTTTTGGAGCGTCCTATCTCGCACTGCTAGGTTTTGTTTTTTTGCTTGTCTGTCTCTTTTTCCAATTTCCTTGGAAATCGGCTGGTAAAGTTCTAGCGATTTGTGGAGTTTTTGGATTTTGGTTTCTGTTTCAAAACTGGCAGCAGACACAAGCTAGTCAAAACCTAATGGATTCTGTTGAGAGGGTACGGATTTTACCAGATACTATCAAAGTCAATGGAGATAGTCTGTCCTTTCGGGGCAAGGCTGACGGCCGTACCTTCCAAATTTACTATAAACTCCAGTCCGAGGAAGAGAAAGAGCACTTTCAAGCCTTGACAGACCTTCATGAGGTTGAACTAGAAGGAAAACTTTCCGAGCCAGAAGGCCATAGGAATTTTGGTGGATTTGACTACCAAGCCTATCTGAAGACTCAAGGAATTTATCAAACTCTCAATATCAAAAAAATCCAGTCCCTCAAAAAAGTTAGCAGTTGGGATATAGGAGAAAATCTGTCCAGCTTACGTCGAAAGGCTGTAGTTTGGATCAAGGCTCACTTTCCAGACCCTATGCGTAACTACATGACGGGGCTCTTGCTGGGACATTTGGACACGGACTTTGAGGAGATGAATGAGCTCTATTCCAGTCTTGGAATTATCCATCTCTTTGCCTTGTCGGGTATGCAAGTGGGCTTCTTTATGGATGCCTTTAAGAAACTCCTCTTGCGATTGGGCTTGACTCAAGAAAAGTTGAAGTGGCTGACCTATCCCTTTTCCCTTATCTATGCCGGTCTGACAGGATTCTCAGCTTCGGTCATTCGCAGTCTCTTGCAAAAGTTACTGGCTCAACATGGTGTTAAGGGTTTGGATAATTTTGCCTTGACGGTCCTTGTCCTCTTTATCATCATGCCCAACTTTTTCTTGACAGCAGGAGGAGTCTTGTCCTGTGCCTACGCTTTTATCTTGACCATGACAAGCAAAGAAGGGGAGGGGCTCAAGGCTGTTGCTAGAGAAAGTCTAGTCATTTCTTTGGGAATATTGCCTATTCTATCCTTCTATTTTGCAGAATTTCAGCCTTGGTCTATCCTTTTGACCTTTGTTTTTTCCTTTCTGTTTGATGTGGTCTTCTTGCCGCTTTTGTCCATCTTATTTATTCTGTCTTTTGTTTACCCAGTCACTCAGTTTAACTTTATTTTTGAGTGGTTGGAGAACATCATTCGCTTGGTATCGCAGCTGGCAAGCAGGCCTCTGGTCTTTGGTCAACCCAACGCATGGCTGTTGATTCTACTGTTAGTTTCATTAGCCTTAGTCTATGACATGAGGAAAAACATCAAAAGACTAGCAGGATTTAGTCTCTTTATTGTAGGGCTCTTTTTCTTGACCAAGCATCCACTTGAAAATGAAATCACCATGCTAGATGTGGGGCAAGGTGAAAGTATTTTCCTACGGGATGTAACTGGTAAAACCATTCTCATAGATGTGGGTGGTAAGGCAGAATCTGACAAGAAAATCCAAGCTTGGCAAGAAAAGGCGACAACCAGCAATGCCCAGAGAACCTTGATTCCTTATCTTAAAAGTCGAGGAGTAGACAAGATTGACCAGCTGATTTTGACAAATACAGACAAGGAGCATGTTGGCGATTTGCTGGAGGTGACCAAGGTTTTCCATGTGGGGGAGATTTTAGTATCAAAAGGAAGTCTGACACAGAAGGAATTTGTAGCGGAACTAGAAGCAAGTCAAAACATGGTACGTAGTGTGACAGCTGGGGAGAATTTCTCGATTTTTGGGAGTCAGTTAGAAGTCCTATCTCCAAGGAAAATTGGAGATGGGGATCGTGATGCTTCCCTGATTCTTTATGGAAAACTTTTGGATAAGCACTTTCTCTTTACTGGAAATTTGAAAGAGAAGGGAGAGAAGGACTTGATGAAGCATTATCCTGACCTAGAGGTGGATGTCTTGAAAGCAGGCCAACATGGTGCTAAAACCTCATCAAATCCAGCTTTCCTAGAACAGCTCAAACCAGAAATTACTCTCATCTCAGTTGGAAAAAACAATCGAGCAAAACTCCCTCATCAGGAAACCTTGACACGACTGGAAAGTATCAAGAGTAAGATTTACCGAACTGACCAGCAAGGAGCTATCCGCTTTAAAGGATGGAATAGTTGGAGAATTGAAACGGTTCGATAAAATAGACAAACTTTTCGAAAAATTGACTTTTAATCTTGACAAGGGATAGAAAACTTGGTATCATATAAAAGTTGAGAAAAGCAGAAGTGAGAGCTTCTCGCCTTGTGACATTAAGTTGCCTGGCCCTACGGATGAAAAGTTTCTAAGAAACGCTATCATAACGTGCGGGCTTGTATCATTACGAGTCCGCTATTGTTTTTCTCTAATAATAAAAAAGAGGTGAAAACCATAGCAAAGCAAGACTTATTCATCAATGATGAAATTCGTGTACGTGAAGTTCGCTTGATCGGTCTTGAGGGAGAACAGCTAGGCATCAAGCCACTCAGCGAAGCGCAAGCATTGGCTGATAGTGCAAATGTTGACTTAGTATTGATTCAACCCCAAGCAAAACCACCTGTTGCTAAAATTATGGACTACGGTAAGTTCAAATTTGAGTATCAGAAAAAGCAAAAAGAACAACGTAAAAAACAAAGTGTTGTTACTGTGAAAGAAGTTCGTCTGAGTCCAACTATTGACAAGGGTGACTTTGACACAAAACTTCGCAATGCACGCAAGTTCCTTGAAAAAGGAAATAAAGTTAAGGTATCCATTCGCTTTAAAGGGCGTATGATCACCCATAAAGAGATTGGTGCAAAAGTTTTAGCCGAGTTTGCTGAAGCAACACAAGATATTGCAATCATCGAACAACGTGCTAAAATGGATGGACGTCAAATGTTCATGCAATTGGCGCCAGCAACTGACAAAAAATAATTGTCAGAAAGTTAAATAAAGGAGAAAAAATCATGCCAAAACAAAAAACACACCGCGCATCAGCTAAACGTTTCAAACGTACAGGTTCTGGTGGACTTAAACGTTTCCGTGCTTACACTTCTCACCGTTTCCACGGAAAAACTAAGAAACAACGTCGTCATCTTCGTAAAGCATCTATGGTGCATTCAGGAGATTACAAACGTATCAAAGCAATGCTTACTCGCTTGAAATAATAGCTTGACTGTAAGTAAACAATTCTAGGAAATATTTGGAGGAAATAAAACATGGCACGTGTTAAAGGTGGCGTTGTATCACGCAAACGTCGTAAACGTATTCTTAAATTAGCAAAAGGTTACTATGGAGCTAAACACATCTTGTTCCGTACTGCAAAAGAACAAGTAATGAACTCTTACTACTATGCATACCGTGACCGTCGTCAGAAAAAACGTGACTTCCGCAAATTGTGGATCACTCGTATCAATGCGGCAGCTCGTATGAACGGACTTTCATACTCACAATTGATGCATGGTTTGAAATTGGCTGAGATCGAAGTTAACCGTAAAATGCTTGCTGACTTGGCTGTTAACGATGCAGCAGCTTTCACAGCTCTTGCAGATGCAGCTAAAGCAAAACTTGGTAAATAATGACAAACTGTTTCATTCTTACTCTTGTGGTTTTTACCGCAGGAGTAGGGGTGAAACTTTTTTATTCTCCATAAATGATTTTCTCTTTTAAAGAGAAAATCACAGATTTTTTCAAAGAAAATAGGATATTTCCTGTATAATAGGAATATCTAAAAAAGATTTGGAGTTAGAAGAAGATGATAGTAGGTATTGATTTAGGAACGACTAATTCTTTAGTAGGGGTTTATCAAGATGGTCAGGTTAAGCTGATTCCCAATGCTTTTGGTGAGTATTTGACTCCTTCTGTTGTGGCTTTAGATGACAATGATGAGATTATAGTTGGAAAAATTGCCAAGGAACGCTTGGTGACCCACCCGGATAAGACGGTTTCTCAGTTCAAGCGTTTTATGGGGACCAAACATGAGTTGACATTAGGAAATCGAGCATATAAGGCTGAAGAATTAAGCTCTTTTATCATTCGAAAGTTGGTAGACGATGCAGAGACCTATCTTGGAGAAAAGGTTGAGGAAGTGATTGTTAGTGTACCAGCCTATTTCAACGATGCTCAACGCTATGCGACCAAACTAGCAGGGAAATTTGCAGGCGTTCAGATTGATCGGATTATCAATGAACCTTCCGCAGCGGCTCTTGCTAAAAGATCTATGGTAAACCAAGAAGATCAATCTTTTATTGTGGTCGATTTTGGCGGTGGTACTCTTGACATTTCAGTTGTAGAGCTTTTTGATAACATTGTTGAAATCGTGTCGATTGCAGGGGACAATCGTTTGGGAGGAGAAGACTTTACTGCGGCTATTGCTGAGGAATTTTTAGCCTCTAATCAATTAACCAAGGATACGATTTCCCGAGAATTTTATAGCAAAATTCTGGTACAGGCTGAAAAGAAAAAGCTAGAACTCAATGATAAAGAAGAAGTGAAGATGACGGTTCTGGACCAAGAACAGGAATACACTTTAGACTTGAGCTACCAACGATTTTATGAGCTTTGTCAACCTCTGCTAGCCCGTGTTAAGGCTGTTTTGGATCGTGCCTTGATGGATGCACGCTATAGCTATGTATCATCTGATAACTTTGTTCTTGTTGGGGGGACTTCGAAACTCCGCTTGGTTCAGGACTTTTTATCCTACTGTATCAATCAAATGGTTCAGGTATCGGATGATCCTGATCGGATGATTGCGAGAGGTTGTGCCCTTTTAGCAGGAATAAAAGAACGCCAGGGTGAGATACGAGATTTGCTGCTGTCTGATATTTGTCCTTTTACACTAGGAATTGAGATAGTTGGAGACCGTTTTTCGCCGATTATTGAGCGAAATTCTACCCTACCTGCTTCACGCATCGAGCAGTACTATACGGCTGAATTGGGACAGAGTCAAGTCAAGATAAAGGTCTATCAAGGTGAGATGATGAAGGCATCACAAAACCTGTTCCTAGGAGAATTAGAAGTTCCCGTCCCTGTCAATACTAGAGTAAATGAAAGTTTCACAGTTCGGTTTACCTATGATTTAAATGGAATTTTGGATGTTGAAGTGAAAATTGATTCCACACAGGAAGTCTTTAGTCATGTTATTCTCCAAGATAGTGTTACTCTGACAGAAAAGGAAATCAAGGCTAAGCAAGCAGAGTTGACTCGCTATAAGATCAACGCTCAAGAAACAGAGGTTTATCGTTTCTTGATTGAAAAAGCGAATCGTGTGTACAGTATGCTCTTGGGGAGAAGAAGAGATGAGCTAATGGCTGAAACTAGACGATTTGAAGAAGAGGTTAGCCAAGCATCTGTTTATCATTTGCCAAAACTTTATCAATCATTTTCAAACTATCTAGACTTCCTAGAACGAGGACTGTAAAAGAGGAGACCTTATGAATATATGGGAAACTTTAGGGATAGAGCCAACGACTGACGTCAAGCTTATTAGAAGGCGTTATGCTGAACTGGTTCGGTTCTATCACCCAGAAGACCAACCAGAAATTTACCAAGAAATTGTTGAAGCTTACCAAAAAGCCTTGACTTATGCGAGGTCTAGAAACACAAGACCAGAAAATAGTTTAAGAAAAGCGAGTGACTCTCAAGAAACTAGTGAACTTGAAGAAGAGGCGAATGAAAAGCCTAACTCTAGTCTCAACTTTGAAAACTTGACTGAAGAAACGAAGACTGAGAACGAAGAGTCGGAAACATCTAGTCTTGATTTCAGTGATTATCAGCAATCAACTGATAAAACCAGCTATTCCTTTATTTTTGAAACCTTTAAAGCAGAAGAGAATGAGCAAAAGTCCCCCCTTAACTTTAGTGACTATGATGAGGAAGTTCAGCTAAATGGAGATTCTGAAGAAAGAGCTACGAGTACCCTCAATTTTGAAACGTTTGGTGATGAAGAGAACCAGGGGCAAGAAGGATTAGCAAGGTCTACTCTTGACTTTAGCGGTTATAATGAAGAAACTTATCTGATCCGAAATGCGATTGAAAGTATTGTTGGGAATGGTGACTATAACCGAGAGGAACAAGAGCATCTATGGCGTCAGTTCTTTCATCAGTATCAGTATGATATGAGCACTGTTCAGTCTGTTTTAGAAGAAATGGATGTTTATATTTTTAACAAACCTGAGCAATTCTCTATCATCATTCCTTTACTGGAAGACTATGTACCTGACTTTAAGTACTGGAGCTATTACTATAAACTGAAGTATTGGAAAGTTAAAAGAGCTATAGCAGAAGAGGAAGGCAGTTCGCTTGAAAGCGCACATGAAGCCACTGAAGAATTCTATTATTCTTATAAACTTTGCCAAGAAATTCTCCATGATTTTAACAAAGCAAATCAATTGAGCTCTTGGATAGAATTTTTCAAGCACCCCTATCTGAGCTTTATGGTCTTGGATCAAGTAAATCAGAATCGTCAAATAATCAAGAGCGTTCCTGTTTTAAGCTATATCCTTGAAAAAAACCGACAAGTCATATTTGAAGAGGATTATCCACTCTTGAATGACTTGGCTGATTACTTAGAAGAAGTAAAAGAGGAGCTGGGAGAAAACGTTGACTTTAGTCACTACTCTCTAGATAATCCAGATGAAGTTGAGGCAGCCTTCTATGAGTTGCTCCAAGCTCGCTATGAAGACGAGTACAAACTGTTACGTGATTGGCAATACCTTTTTGAATCAGTCAAAGATCACACGCTCCTACTTGATTTATTAGAAAAGGTGGATGTCTATCCTTTAACCAATGCGAAAGTGTTAGCAATCGTTCTCCAATTTGTGGAGCGTTACAGTGATGAGGAATCAAATCCTTACCTGAAAAAACTCCATTTCTGGAAGAGTGTCCAGTCTTATCCTTCAGTTGTAGAGGAGTATGCACTAAACAAAAAAGAAAATTTTGACTACTGGTACCATGAAGGTTATCTTTATATTGATAAGCTTACCAAGAGTGATGAAGATATCAATGATTGGGAGAAGTGGAAAAGCTACTTTAAAGGAAGACCACGCATTCTAACGGTTTTGCTTCAACAGATTTATAAGGAGTACCATCGGTTTACAGATGGCGAGCTCCTGAGATATGTTTTGGCTCCTTTTCCTACTTCTAAAATGGCTCCCCAAATGATGACGGAGGAGACAGACCAGAAACTAGAAGAGATGACAGTTTATGCTTATGAAATCAGTCATCCAAAAGCCAAGTTATCTTATTTGAATTGGAAAAAAAGACAGGTCTTTAAAAATAAGTTTCTTCAGATTTTCTTTAGCCTCTTTACGATTGTGAGTCTGATACTCAGTGTTCTAGAGCAACCTAATTATAATTCTTGGGTCCATGCTGGTATGTTGTCTCTCTTTTACGTCTATATGCTAAAATTAAGGCAAACACCAATTGAGGAAGGAGTGACAGCTAGGGGTTTAAAACGAAAATTTTACCACAGTCCCCATCCATGGTTCCTATTCATCTTGTTATTGCTCCTCGTCACTCCATTCTTACCGTTTGGTCTCATTGGGACCCTTATTTTCATTACATTTTTCTGTCTCATCGATGGCTTCCAAGTGAGTCAAGGGCTGAAGTGGGATTATTCTTTGGATAAGCTGATTCCTGTCGGTATCTTTCTTTCTGCTGGCTTCCTATCTGCTTTGGTAAATCGAAGCCAGATCATTTCCGGAGTTGCAATGATGTACTTCCATATTTTTGCAATCCTTGTGATTTGCTTGTCTTTTACACGATTTAGTCCTGGATTTCCACCATCTCTGAAAAAAATTCTCCTCCCAGCAATCTTGGGGATCCTACTCTTTCAAACGTTGTCCTATATTCACAGTCGTTTAGACATCTTTAATCCAACTATTCTACGAGATGAAACTCTGACCATAACGGTTGTCCTCTTGTTAAATGGAATTGCCTTGTCTTATTTTACAAAGGAACAGGGTTTCATAATTGGTGTGAAGAAGGTCTTTATGATTTATGGATTGCAAATCTTTATTTTCCTAAGAAGACTGTTGCGAATCCTATTCGCACCTATACCTGATTTTAGTAAAGTTTATTTTGAAAAAGACCTGTTAAACTTGAATAGCGAATTTGCTTTCTACTTCCTAGAGGGACTTTTTGTCCTTATCCTGCTTTTCCTTATTCGCAATATACGCAAGGAAAACCGCAAAAGTGCTGAATAGAATGAAATCGTAGAGAAGATGACTCTGGTTCAAGTTCCTAGTAAATTTTCCTGAATAAAGGTATAATAGAACTATTAAAATGAAAGAGGTAATGAAAATGGCTTCAAAAATGCTACATACTTGCTTGCGAGTAGAAAACCTTGAAAAATCAATCGCATTCTATCAAGATGCTTTTGGTTTTAAAGAATTGCGTCGCAGAGATTTTCCAG
>CAUQVK010000041.1:0-14204 GCA_963521495.1 uncultured Streptococcus sp. | reverse complement strand
CCAACATTGGAACATCATTCTCACGCGCATAGCGGATGGCTTGGATTTTCCCTTCAGTACCACGTTGGCCAAAACCACCTGGTACGATGATTCCGTCCGCATCAGACAAGAGTTCTGCTACATTCTCTGCTGTCACATCATTGGCATTGATCCAATTTATCTTAACTTCTGCATCATTGGCATAACCAGAGTGTTTCAAGGCTTCAACCACTGAGATATAGGCATCTTGCAACTCCACATACTTACCAACAAGGGAAATCTTGACTTGTTTCTTGAGGTTCATGACCTTGTCCACCATGGCTGACCATTCTGTCATATCTGCTACTGGTGCGTCTAATTTCAAATGGTCACAGACAATTTGATCCATACCTTGAGCCTGCAAGTTCAATGGAATTTGGTAAAGGTGTTCAACATCCAACGATTCGATAACGGCTTCTGGTGCCACATCACAGAACTGGGCCAGTTTGTTTTTAATTCCTTGACCAGCTGGCTCTTCTGTACGAATAACCAACATATTTGGTTGGATTCCCAATCCACGCAATTCTTTGACAGAGTGTTGGGTTGGTTTGGTTTTCATTTCACCAGCGGCCTTGAGATATGGAAGCAAGGTTGTATGGATGTACATAACGTTATCTGCACCCACATCTGCCTTCATCTGACGGAGGGCCTCTAAGAATGGCAAGGATTCGATATCTCCTACTGTTCCACCAACCTCTGTGATAATGACATCAGAGTCAGTCGTTAAAGCGGCACGCTTGATTTTTTCTTTCAAAGCATCTGTGATATGAGGAATAACCTGAACAGTTGCCCCAAGGTATTCTCCACGGCGTTCCTTACGAAGAACTTCACTGTAAATTTTACCAGTTGTCACGTTGGAATATTTGTTGAGATTGATATCGATGAAACGTTCATAGTGACCCAAGTCCAAATCTGTCTCAGCTCCGTCATCTGTCACAAAAACTTCCCCGTGCTGATAAGGACTCATGGTTCCCGGATCGATATTGATATAAGGGTCAAATTTTTGAATGGTTACTTTGAGACCACGATTTTTCAAGAGACGGCCCAGACTTGCTGCGACAATCCCTTTCCCAATAGACGATACCACACCACCAGTTACAAAAATATATTTCGTAGACATAGATTCCTCTTTCTAAAATGCTCAAGGTCTTGTTAACTACGAGGGGACATAGAAAACAAGACCCTTATAAATAACGATATTACAAGAAAAACTTCTTGAAAAAACAAAAATAGCTCCCTAAGAACTAGGGAGCTCCGACCTCTAAAAGAGGTGCCCGAACAATATGATACCTAAAAATAGGATAATTGTCAATAGCTAACTTTTATTCCTCGATGTTTTCAGCATCATCATCTGAAAACTCGTCGTCGTCTTCGTTGAGATCCACGTCTTCACCCAAGTCATCAGGAGCGATTTCGTTGATTTCTGCATCGTAAGCTTCCACTTCATTTTTCTCATCATCTGGATTTTCATCATCGTATGAAAGAGCTGGATCTGCTTCGTATGCATCTTCGTCTTCTGGATCATCCGCATTGTAGTCAATAGCATCTGAATCACCATCCATGAAGGCATTGACACGTTTTTTCTTAGCTTTTGGTGCTACTTCATCGTCGTCATTTTCTTCAAGAGCGATGATTTCTTCGTCGATTTCGTCCACACCATACCATGAACGAAGCCCCCATTTGTTGTCTCCAAGTGAGATGAAGCTACCGTCAAAGTTCAACTCTGTGTAGAACAAAGGCAAGGCTTCACGGATATCGCTGTTTGATGTTCCAAGGTAGTTTTGAATTTCGTTTACAAGATCGCTAAAATGCATCTCATGATCGCGACCACGAAGTTCCAAGATAGCACGCGCTACCTCAATCATAGATAGTTCACTTTTTTCTTGCCCAGCAAATACTTCTAATTCCAAAGCGTTTCTCCTCATTTATACTACTATCGCCAGAGCAAACAGACTCTGACCTCATTTTATCATTTACTCTTTATTTTACGATAATTTTGCAGAATAGTCAAAGGTTAAGGGGGAGAAATCTATATCTTTTACTTTAGCTTTTATATGTAAAAAGACTAACTCTTGAAAAGAATACATTACATTATATTTAACTAATTCTTTCTAAGATTCATAATAATTCAATCTCTTACTATCAGTTTCTTATAAAATTTTGTTATTTATTCATCAATTCTTCAATCAGAGTTCGTGAGCTGCCGAACTCATTTTCAAACATTTGATCAATAATATCTAAACACCTATCAGCAATATCATCCCCTTTATGTTCATCATAAAGCTGTATCATTAACCTAGAAAGGTATTCTTCTATTCGTCTATAATAATATGGTTCCAATTTTAATTCATTGTTTTTGCTCACAATATTAGACAATGTTTCGAATATGATGTTTTCATAATCTGAAATCGATACCTGTTTTTCAAGAAATTTTAAAAAATAATAATATAACTTATCTCTATATTCTGAAGTTAGTAGCTTAAGTATTAAATCTTTATCTTTTTTAATATCCAACAAATCATCCCGGAACAACTGTGGTAAAATTTTTTCTAAATTTGTAATATTCTTACTTAAATGATGCAGTATAATCTTCTTTGATTTCTTTTCATGGTTCTTTACCTTTAAATAATTAATTGCCATCTGACAAATACCTTCTGCTTGAAGTCCATTCCCATCATATACGGTTGATTCCATTTCTCCTGTATTAATATAAATTTCTGTAATTAAGGATGAAGCATTTTTTATAAGCAATTTATCTTTTGAATCGAAAGCTACTTGCAGTAGAGGTTGAATCAGTTTTTTCTCATCTTCATATAGACTATACAGAATATAATTACTATACCAATGAATTATCATCTTTTCATCCGTAAAAATCCCTCTAAATAACTCTCTAGCAAAATCTTTATCTAAATCCAAAATTATATACAGAAGAAAAATAGCATTTAAGCGTACGTAGTCAGTCTTATCATTAGCAAGTGAAATGATAGTATTTTTGAAGTACGAAATGTTTGTTGGTGAATTTTCTATTAGTTTTGTCAAAGCGTGTATTCCATGACCTCTTAAAGTTGAGTATGACTGTTGTAAATAATTTTCCAGAGTTTGATTCTCGTTAAATTTATCAAGAACATCTAAATCAGTTTTCTTAAGATAATAATTAAGCTTTCCAAAAACTTCATCGGACCATCCCATATTTGCGTGTTTCTCTATGACTCGGAAAAAATAATAAAGATTCTCCCAATTATTTTCATTTACAAAATTTAATAGTATGAATTCAAGGTCACTTAAAACAGGATCTGGAATTTTTTCTAAGTCTACAATTCCACCTAGTAGACCATCTATATAATGTTCATTGATTTTATGATTGGACGATAAGTTTAAAAATAAAGAAACGTATTCTTTAGGATTTTGAGAAACAGCAATTCTAAAATCCCTAGCTAATTCTTTGGGAGAAGAATCAATAAATATGTGTCTCTCGCTATCCCATCTACATTTAGTCTCACCTTTTGGACTGATGAGAATATTTCTCCAAGATTTAGCAGAAATATTCTTTCCTTGTAGCGGAGAAACTACACTTCCACAATGTGAGTCATAAAAAGAATCAGAAAAACTATTAGATCGTTCCAATACCTTTAGTAATTCGATAGCTTCTTTACTCATTCTTTTTTTCGGTAAAACTGATAGCAGTCTATACTGTAAATCTCCCCAAAATGGCCAATAAACCCTATAATCATTTTGAGATTTATTTGTTTCAATTCTCCTTGCTAGTCTTTGTTTAGCCTTAGGTGATACATAATGAATAATTTGTTCTTCAAGTTTATGGTACATTTCTAATGAACATCTTTTTGAGACCTTAGAAATCAATCGTTTGGCTAAAATCAATTTTTCTTCATAACCTTGAGATTTTTCAAAGAGGTTTTTGTAAAAATCAATCAGTAAGTATTTGATACAAGTATCAGAATAGCTCGCTGGTGAATAATACAATGCATCTAAAATAACTTCATTATAAAGATAATCACCATTTCCCATATAATCACTATAAGTTTCAAAAAAAATATCAGGATATTTCGAAATTAGACATTTATTTGCTTCATTTAATAAATGAAGGTAATATCTTTGTAAGCTATCGCGTTCTTTCAAGGCTAGATTGTATTTAGTTGAATTATTCTCGGAATACTTTTTAAGATAAGGCAATAATATTTGGACGATTTGCATACAATTTTTATCTATGTAATTATGGGAGTTTTCATCGAAATTCTTTGATTCATTATAAAATCTATTGCTATTATCAGAGTCTTGAAATTTGTCAAGAAATAAACATATAATCTTAATTGTATATGCGTTTATATTTTTATAGAAGTCGCCAAACAAATCTGGTTCTTTTAGATAAGATTTCCAATAATGCAATCTTACCTTAAAAAATTCTTCTGAATCATTATGATAATCATTAAAGAAACAGCCCCGCCACTCATTTTTATCATCAGAATTCGCTATTGATAATTTGATAAATTTAATACTTTCAGTTGTGTAATTTGGAGAGATACTACTTAATAAATTAATTACTAATATTCTATTCTCATCAAACCACTTTTTAAAAATACCCTCTTCCACTAAAAAATTCACATATAATTGATGACTACTAATTACCGTTTGACACAAATGATTTCTATACTCTGTTTCTTGAATCAGATCTGCTATATAATTTAAAATCTTTTTAGATGGTTCTTGAATACTTCCTAAGATTTCAAAGAAAACATATTTGAAATTAAACCTGACATTATCACTCTTTATTAATCTAGTTCCAAAATTTAAAAAATCTTTTTCTGATTCTTCTAATAATGATTGAAGAAAAATTTGAAATTGATAACGTCTTGTTGGATTCTGTTGTGTTTTATCTCCAATAATTTCATTTATATCGTCATAATTATCGTAGTAATCAAGAATCATTTGCTCTGCAACAAAACAATCTAAGAATGACTGATGAACAAAAGAAACTTTGTTGGAACGCTCTGTTAACATCCCTTGGCTAATTAAATATCGCAGAGCTTTCTCATTACCTATTATTCTTCTCTTACTAAACACAGTTTTACCTGTATCAGCAAATAAATTGACAAGCTTCTCTTTTAATTTATTCAGATCATCTTCACTTAAATCGGCTTCCTGACATTTTGCTGATAAATCCCTCCACCATTTATCAACTAGGGCATAAGTATTTTTTATTTGATAATATTCTTCTTTGTAATTAATTTGTTCCCAAATATAAAGATTACTCGGGGTTCTCAACAACTGTCTTAATCTGTTTGGATAATTATGGTATTTACTTCCTAAAATTTCCTCAACCTCATTTTCAAATAATTCATTAACTTCAACTTTATGCCAAGACTCTGTATCATCTTTCGATTTATTTTCAAATAACGCCTTAATTCCGCTATCATTTTCTAAATCATAAGTTCTGCAAACAAAAATAATTGAGATTTTGTTCTCTCTTTCCAAATTGAGGTTCCGTATCTCTCGAATTAACTCCAAACAAGTCGCAAGTGAACTTTTAGAATTTCTTGCTGTCCATCTTAACGCATCTAGTTGATCTAATATAAGAACAATATTATTCTCTTTAGAAAAAGCGTTCAAACAATAACTAATGCTAGCAGAAAATCCTAGTTTCTCCCCCCATCCTTGTGCCGTACCCTCAGGAATATAACAATCTAGTTTTAAATCTAAGTGTAAAATATTACTTTTATTACACCAATCAATAATATTTTCTGTTAAACCGCTTTTACCATTCCCAGCTTTACCGTGAATGATAATTGATTTTCCTTCTTGAATATATTTCTTACATTCATCAAATTGTGTGCGAATTTTTAGACCCGAATCCAGTGTTTTAAAGCTATTTTTATACTCATCATTTAAAATATGTATTCTGGGCATTATCCTATCATCACGTGCTAAATTTCTGAATTCAATTTTCTCATTTTTAATAAATTTCTCTAAATCCTGAAATGAAAGCCATCTTCCATAAATTTCACCTTGTAAAATTAAATTAATGAATTTTGACTTTATGCTAGTAGCATCACCAATAAAGTATTGACTAACCTTATCTTTAATAAATTCTTCATTATCTGGATACGGCTCTTGTCTAATAACCGTTCTACTTAAAAAATTTATAATTTTTCGAATGTCTCTTTCCTTAGAAAATCCCAAATACTCAATATAATTGTTCAATAACTTTCTAACTTCCGAAGAAGTGTCAACCTGATACTTAATGAAAGACTGAGCCTCATCATTAGTTTTAGCTCTATAAATCAAATCTGAAAAACTTGTAAATGAAAGTGGACTAACCAATGAAACCTTTACTTGCGTGTCTCTTTCTAAATGTCTTTTCCAACTCTTAAGAATTCCCTTTTGATTTAAATCTGCAAGAGACCAACTTTCTTTACTGGCATTTCTTCCTTTACATTGCTGTGCTTCAGTACTCCCATTTTTATATCGTACTAAAACATCTACACACTCTCCTTCGGGACCAATTGGTTCAATTTTTATAGCATCTATTTTTTCAGAAATAATATCAATAAATTTTAAAACAATCCAGTTGAACTCATATTTATTACCTAATTTATCTGCTCTTCCACCTGATTCATAAGGCATATCTGTACCTCTTTTTGATAATTTATTTATACTGATTATACCAAAAAAACACGGCTCATCACCGTGTTTCTGTGTTTATTTAACGAGTTTCTTCATCTCATCAATACGTGCTACGGTCGCATCGTATTTAGCTTGATAGTCGGCTTGTTTGTCGCGTTCTTTTTGGACGACTTCTGGTTTGGCGTTGGCTACGAAGCGTTCGTTAGAGAGTTTCTTACCGACCATATCCAGTTCTTTTTGCCATTTAGCCAGTTCCTTGTCGAGACGAGCCAGTTCTTCTTCGACATTGAGGAGGTCTGCCAGTGGCAAGTAGATTTCTGCTCCTGTGATGACGCTTGACATAGCGAGTTCAGGTGCAGGGATGGTTGATGCGATTTCCAAGTGTTCTGGATTTGTGAAGCGTTTGATGTAGTTGACATTGCTGTTAAAGAAGGCTTCCAAGTCGCTATCGCTTGTCTTAACAAGGATGGTGATAGGTTTGCTTGGTGCTACGTTTACTTCCGCACGCGCATTACGAACGGCACGGATCAAGTCTTTGAGGCTTTCGACACCTGTGTGGGCAGCAAGGTCTTCAAAGGCTGGGTTGACAGTTGGGTATTCTGCTGTCACGATAGAGCCTTCTGAGATTTGTCCAAAGATTTCCTCTGTCACGAATGGCATGATTGGGTGAAGGAGACGAAGGATCTTGTCCAAAGTGTAAAGGAGAACAGAACGTGTGATGACTTTCTCTTCTTCGTTATCGCTATAAAGGACTTCCTTGGTCAACTCAACGTACCAGTCCGCAAACTCATCCCAGATGAAGTTGTAGAGGATGTGGCCAGCAACACCAAACTCAAACTTATCAAAGTTAGCAGTTGCTTTTCCGATCGTTTCATTGAGGTTGTGGAGAATCCAGCGATCTGTGACATTTCCAGCTTCCTTATTAACAACTTTTTCCACATTAGTCGTTGCTTGCTCAAGGGTCAAGCCTTCATTATTCATGAGGATGTAGCGAGAGATATTCCAGATCTTGTTAATGAAGTTCCATGAAGCATCCATTTTCTCGTAAGAGAAGCGCACGTCTTGTCCTGGCGCAGAACCGTTTGAAAGGAACCAACGAAGGGCATCGGCACCATATTTCTCGATAACATCCATCGGGTCAATCCCGTTACCGAGAGATTTAGACATCTTGCGTCCTTGCTCGTCACGGATGAGACCGTGGATAAGCACGTTTTGGAATGGCTGACGACCAGTGAATTCCAAGGATTGGAAGATCATACGAGACACCCAGAAGAAGATGATGTCGTAACCTGTTACCAAGGTTGAAGTTGGGAAGTAGCGTTTGAAGTCTGCTGAGTCGACATCAGGCCAGCCCATGGTTGAGAATGGCCAAAGGGCAGAACTGAACCAAGTATCCAAGACGTCTTCGTCCTGAGTCCATCCGTCACCTTCTGGAGCTTCTTCGCCGACGTACATTTCACCCTCAGCATTGTACCAAGCAGGGATTTGGTGACCCCACCAGAGCTGACGAGAGATAACCCAGTCGTGGACGTTTTCCATCCATTGAAGGAAGGTATCGTTGAAACGAGGTGGGTAGAATTCTACCTTGTCCTCTGTGTCTTGGTTGGCAATAGCATTCTTAGCCAATTGGTCCATCTTAACGAACCATTGAGTAGACAAGCGTGGTTCAACCACAACACCTGTACGCTCTGAGTGACCAACACTGTGGACACGTTTTTCGATTTTAACGAGGGCACCGATTTCTTCCAGCTTAGCAACGACTGCCTTACGAGCTTCAAAACGGTCCATGCCTGCAAATTCGAAGGCCAAGTCATTCATAGTTCCGTCGTCGTTCATGACGTTGACTTGTGGCAAGTTATGACGTTGACCAACCAAGAAGTCGTTTGGATCGTGGGCAGGCGTGATTTTCACGACACCAGTACCAAACTCAGGATCAGCATGCTCATCCCCAACGATTGGAATCAATTTATTAGCGATTGGAAGGATGACGTTTTTACCAATCAAGTCCTTGTAGCGTGGATCTTCTGGATTGACCGCAACCGCAACGTCCCCAAACATGGTCTCAGGACGAGTAGTCGCAACTTCAAGGGCGTGTGAGCCGTCTTCCAGCATGTAGTTCATATGGTAGAAGGCACCTTCGACGTCCTTATGGATCACCTCGATATCAGAAAGGGCTGTGTGAGCTGCTGGGTCCCAGTTGATAATAAACTCACCACGGTAGATCCAACCTTTCTTGTAAAGGTCCACAAAGACCTTGCGAACGGCTTTTGACAAACCTTCGTCAAGAGTGAAACGCTCACGAGAGTAGTCTACAGAGAGCCCCATCTTGCCCCATTGTTCCTTGATGGTAGTGGCATATTCGTCTTTCCATTCCCAGACTTTCTCGAGGAATTTCTCACGACCGAGGTCATAACGTGTAATGCCCTCTCCACGCAAGCGCTCCTCAACCTTAGCCTGAGTGGCAATCCCCGCGTGGTCCATCCCTGGAAGCCAAAGGGTATCAAAACCTTGCATGCGTTTTTGACGAATGATGATATCTTGCAAAGTCGTATCCCAAGCGTGACCAAGGTGGAGTTTACCAGTTACGTTTGGTGGTGGAATGACGATGGAATAAGGCTTGGCCTTTTGATCTCCTGAAGGCTTAAAAACATCAGCATCAAGCCATTTTTGGTAACGACCAGCCTCAACCTCGGCTGGATTGTATTTAGGTGAAAGTTCTTTAGACATGTGTGTGTCCTTTCTCTATTGTATTCATTTTATCTTGAATCTGCTTAGCAACCTCTTCTGTAGACAAATTCGTATTATTTATTTTAAAGTAGTGGTGCAACTCATTCGGTTGATGTTGGGAATTTAATTGAAGTGTTTCAGCGGTCTCTAAAATTTCTCTTTCAGATACCTCAATATGTCGTTTTAAGGGTTTGTGCTTTAATCGATTCTCCGTTCGATTTCGACGTAAGCGCTCTTCAAGACTTGTTCCCAACTCCACAAAAAGAATCTCTTGATGAAAGTTATCCAATAAATCCTGAATTTGATTTAAATACATCAACTGGTACTGATTTGAAAAATCAATTACGTCAGTTAAAATTACTGATCGCCGATTTCTTGCACTTGCTCCAAGGAAAGAAAAGGTGATTCCACGAACAAATTCCCACATCTCCTCTGTATAGTCCTGATAGATTTCTAGTGCAAAATCGATGGCTTGATGGTTATAAAAGAGGGTAGAATCCGTCAGTCGAGACAGTTCTTGACCAATCGTCATTTTTCCTGAGGCTGGAGCACCAATGATGAAAAGATGCATTAAATTACCTCCCACTCACTCTTCAGCAAGCCATATATCAGGCTGTCACAGCGGTTTCCTTGAATATCTTTACGGTCTCTTATGCGAGCTTCGAGGGTAAATCCAAGTTTTTCTGCGACTCGTTGACTTTGGACATTATAACCAAAACAAGTCAGTTCAATCTTGTGAAGACCCAAATCTTTAAAGGCTAAGTTAATCAAGGCAAGCGCTGCTTCTGGTACATAGCTTCGACCCCAATAGTCTGGGTGCAAGGTATAGCCAATCTCAAGCACATCATCTTCATGACGATGGTTGAAATCAACAGAGCCGATGATAGTATCGGTCCCTTTAACCACTATGCCGTAACCAGCTGGGAGATTGTCCTTTTCATTGCGCTCAGGAAGGATATGCTCCAGATAATAAATCTCATCTTCCAAGGTCTTGACAGGTGGAAAACCTGCTGGGTAAGAAACTTCTGGACGACTAGCATAATCAAAGATATCCTCAGCATCCGCCACTGTACGGACTCGTAAAACGAGACGTTCTGTTTCCAAGCGTTCTGGCAGTTCAGTTCTTGCCATCCTTTTTCCTCGCTTTCTTAATGAAGCTTCCCATAGAATCAACTCGGTCATCTAGATAACGATAAACGCGCTGGTGGCCATCCCCCATAAAGTAAATCGGCGCAAAACGGTCATTTTTAAAATACCCCTTGTCATCCAAAAGTTCTGGATTAGCTAGTCGCTCGATAATCTTGGCAAAGATATGACAGATTCCATCTTCCTCGATAATCCGATCTACCTGACAGTCCAATACGACTGGACAGGCCTCTAAAATCGGTGCCTGAGTCCGTTCAGAAATCTCGTAGTCTAGCCCCAGGTGTTTCAATTTCTCTCGATGACTGATAAAACCAGCCTGCTCCATCTCGAGCATGAGATTTTCATCAGGAATATTCACAGTAAACTTCTGGTAATGCTTGATTTGCTCAGCCGCATTTTCCTCAGCTCCGACACCGATGACTAGCCAATCTCCCAAGCTATAAGAGGAGCTACAGGTCGTAATATTGTGTCCAAAATTCTGATCCTGATACCCCAAAATGAAGATAGGAAAGCCATAGTAGAGTTTACTTGTTTTAAAAGATTGCTTCATAACAACCTCCTTTTACTAAGACGCAAAAGAAAATCCCTGCCATCTACATGACAGGGACGAATGTATTTATCCGCGGTACCACCCAATTTCGGGCAGAGCCCGCCACTCTCGTCTTTAAAACAAAAAGACAGAAATATTTCATTTTTTCAGTCATTAGCAACCAGTTTTGACACATTTGTGGACTTCTCAGCACCGCCACTTTCTGTAAAATGCGGGATTCAAAACACCTCTAATGGCTCTATTGTAGCAAGATTTTTTCGGAAATGCAAGGAACAAGAAAGATTACTTGAACTTGATGCCGTTTTCCTTCAATTTCTTGATGGTAGCTGGGCCGATTCCTTTCAAGGCAAGGAGTTCTTTTTCAGTCCAGTTTTTGAAATCTGAAGCAGACTTGATTCCTTCATCATAGAAAGTCTTGGCACGGTCAAGTGGAAGTCCACCCAAGTTTGCTGCAAAATCTTCTACAGAATTGGCTACTTTTTGAGCTTGCTCTTTGGTAGCTTCTACTGCTTGTTCAACTTTTTTAGAAACAGCCTTACCAGCTTGGCTTGCTGACTGCTCTGCACGTTTTACGACTTTTTTTGTCTCTTCTACAACCTTAGTCACAGTACTTGAAAAGGCACCTGCACGACGGAGGCTATTTCGTAATTGTTTTTTACGATTGAGTTTCTTTGACATGATAAAATCCTTTCAATAAAAAATCCCTGCTCTGACAAGGATTTAATATAAATATTCTATCAAGATTTTAGTAAAAAATCAAGAATCTATCTCGTTTAATAATTTCGCTCACCAAACAAGCCATCTGGCAAATCATGGAATCCCTTGCCTGCTTTGAAGTTTTCAAACTTACCAAGCAAGAACTGATAAGCATCCAAGCGGCTTTCGTAGCGAATCATGGCATCTTTGGCACGCTCGTCTTGGTCCTCTTCGTAGACTTTTTGGCTTTCCTTATGCGCCATGTCGTTGATCATGATTTGGGTATTGACCCAAGCTTCAAATTCCTTCATAAATTCTTGTTCGTAACTCATTTTTTCTCCTTATTCTAATCCACGGAAATAGTCCGTGTCAATCTCACGGTAGGGCTGGATATCCTGAACATACTCCAACACACCTTGGAATTCTCCCTCTTCATCATGAACTGCAGCGTAGGTAATATGAACAAACTTACCTCGAGACTCTGACTTGAACCACATTTCATACTTATCCTTGACCCCTTCACGAAGACCCTTCATGATGGTCTTGACCTTGTCCAAGTACTTAGGCGGATGACAGAGTTCGACATTGCGCCCGACTTGGGACGGCGTCCGTTTGAAAATCATCTCATCAGCTGGCGTATTGTCATTGTAATACTGGAAAATATCATCTTTATTGACAAAGGTAATTTCCATAGGGAGGTGATTGAGGATCAGATTGGCCTGCTCGACTGAAAGATAGCCATTGCCAAAAGCCTGCTGACTATGACGGTCCAGCACTGCTTCCTTTTCCTTAGGGGTAAAGGTAATGGTAAACTGGCCTTCTGGCGTATTGATCACTTGTTGAACTTGACCTTCTGCCGTATCTAACTGTACAGACTCCTCTGCAATCTTTTCCTCAATAAAGCGCTGACGTTCTGGAACCCATTTCTCAGACGGACGGATGATGGCATAGCCATAGGCGTCACTCTCCTCCGCAATCTGAAGCCAGTCATCTTGGGTGAAGGATTCAAGGAGAATCATGAGAAGGATGGACTCTTCCTTGAAAATCATACTTTCAAACTCTGTCGCAAAGGCTTCAAAAGTTTCTTTTACACTGCTAATCGACACTTCTGGTAGTGACTTGGCTGTCGCTAAAGCTGTTTGAAAGAGTTCCCTGATCTGATCATCCACTCCCCACATAACTTTGGGAGGCGAATCGTGCCCATAACGCTCCATGATAGGAAAGAAGAGTTCTTCTTTACGTTGGTAGTGGATGTCAAATTGCCCCAAAAGTCCCATCTGACGGACCAAACCCTTACGCATCTCCACCAGCATTTCTTCATCTTCCATAGACTCATAGGTATCTAACAATCTCCGAATACGAATCAAGGCCGCACGGAGGGCTAGATTTTCTTCTTTGAAAATCCGAACTGGGTGACCTGGGTGCTCGGTATCTGCAACTTCGACATCCTTAACAGCATTTTTAAAAAGATTGGCATGGACATCACAGAGTTCCATGACATCTTCAAAGGTAACACCTGAGTCTGAGTTCATCAGCTCGTGCTCCATAAGGGAAATCTCGATAGCTGAAACACCTGTAAAGGTCGCATCAAAGCGCTCCTGAACCGACTCAGGAGAGGCACCATTGTGCAATTCTAACAAAATATCCCGTAGGATATGAATCCGTTCATCTGCCATTAGTCTAATCCAATCACTTCGTAGCCATTCGCTTCCAGTGTGCGGACAATCTTGTCCATAGGGGTTCCTTCCAGCTTAGAACCCTGTTTGAGCGATACTTTGCGACCGATAGTATTACGCATCAAGGGATTAGCAAGGGGTTTAAAACCCAGCTCCACTAGGATTTCCAAGACTTCTGGATGCTTGTCCACCACTTCTGCAACAGGAATTGACACATCGATGATATTGTCCATGACGACCTCCATTATCGTTTATAAATGATATTATTTATTTTATTATACCATAAGGAAAGAGATTAAAAAACTAGCAGTGCAAGACCTGCTAGTTCCCCACGACTTGGATTACCATCTAAATAAGTTTAAAGAGCCAATCCAATATTTTAAATAATAGCTTGTAAAACAGCAATTGGACTGCAAAAGAGATGATCATCCACAGGAATTTCATAATTCCAATAATCGGTTTGATAAAAATAATGGCAAGAAGTCCCCAGAAAAATTTCATTTTTTATCCTCTGGCTTGATGAGCTACCGAGCCGTATCCATTAACTTGTCTGCAATAAAAAGTTTCCCCAGACCGACAACGACATTGTCATCTTTCTTTATCGTTTTCATTACTTTTACACCTTGCACGGTCAAAAAATAATTCCCGTAAATTTTAGCAAAAGCTTTGATAGGATTCATCTCACTCACCCTCGATTATTTCAGCCTCTTTTCGGATTGTTTCAACATCTTCTTGATATTGAACTTCACTAT
>CAUQVK010000040.1:0-14511 GCA_963521495.1 uncultured Streptococcus sp. | reverse complement strand
GGAATCGAACCAGCAACTACTCCTTAGGAGGGAGTTGTTATATCCATTGAACTAAGGGAGCTAGATAAAAACTCTGCTGAAAAAGCAGAGTTTTTTAGTCGAATTAACGACGGATTTCTTTGATACGAGCTGCCTTACCTTGAAGAGCACGCAAGTAGTACAATTTCGCACGACGTACTTTACCGTAACGAACAACTTCGATTTTTTCAACACGTGGAGTGTGGATTGGGAAGATACGCTCAACACCTACACCGTTAGAGATTTTACGAACTGTGTAGTTTTCTGAGATGCCAGCACCTTTACGTGCGATAACAACACCTTCAAAAATCTGGATACGTTCACGGTTACCTTCGACAACTTTCGCGTGTACACGAACAGTGTCACCAGGACGGAATGATGGGATATCTGTACGAAGTTGACCTTCAGTCAAGCTTTGGATTAATGGATTCATTTTATTCTCCTATCTTTGTCAATCTTGAGGAATCTTCCTCAGCGGATAAACTGTATTTTTGTGCGTCCATTACACACAAGATACAGTTTACCAAATTTCCACAAAAAAGTAAAGAAATTTACAACAGAATTCCTAAAAAAATCGCAACCAAACCACCTAGATAGGTCAAAGCCAGATAAGAATAAAAGACTTTCCTATCGCTCAGTAACCTTTGAAGTTCGTCATTCAAAGTAGAGAAGGTTGTTAACCCTCCACAAAAACCTGTAGCTAAAATAGTATAGACTTCCTTGGATTCTACATGATTATAAAGAAGTCCAATCAAAAAACACCCCAAAACATTGGCTATGAGCGTTCCGAATGGCAATTTAGAAGTTTGATTATAGCGGGAAAAGAAATACCGTACTAGGGCTCCGCAGCCACAAGCAATTGCAAGATAGACGATTACCATTTCTTCCTCCCCAAATAGTAAGCCAAGAGTAGGCCTCCACCGATGCTCAAAAGCAAATACAGTACCAAACTAAGATAACGCCCGGTATCAAGCAGTTTTACAACATCAAGCATGAGACTAGAAAAGGTTGTCAAACCACCACAAAAACCTGTACCCAGTGCTAAAATAACGCCTTTACTGGTTCCCTTATAGACCAGATACCCCTTGACAAGATACACCAAGCAGAAAATACCTAGATAGTTAACAAGAAGGGTTCCCCAAGGAAAATCTGGACTGGCTGGTAACCAAGTAGAAACAAGGTAGCGAACCAATCCACCAAACATAGCAGCTAGTAAAATCCCTAGCGGATAAAATTGTTCTTTTTTCATTTGATATTTTGATCCTGATAATCACGCGAACGTTTGAGTATGTCCGAAAATGTTGCGACAATAGTCTCCTGATAGCGCTTGTCCTCTACACGACTTCTAACCTTTTCAAAAATAACTTCTTCTCTCTTGGTATCTAAAATCGGTTTACCTGAAGCTTTCTTATAGGCAACTACCCCCTCAACCAAATGCATTCGTTCTTCTAACAGTTTGACAATTTGGTCGTCAATTTGATCAATTTCTTGACGAATAATATCTAAATCCATACAGTCTCCTCCTTTATTTGAATTATTGTATCAAAAAGCCACCAAATAGGCTAGTAAAATCCCAACTCTCGGTAAGAAAAATGCACTGATTGATTACATCAGCGCACTTTTATGCTTATCCTACTTTAGCAGCCAATTCTTCTGCGAATTGTTCTAAGCGTTCAATGTCTTCTTCCTCGGCAGAAAGATCAACTTTAACACACTCTGAACCTTTTTCTGCTCCTGTTGACACAAAGACACGGTCAAAGTCATCGACGGCCTTACAGAATTCATCGTAGAAGGTATCTCCTGAGCCGACCACTCCGTAGATTTTGCCATTCAAGTTGAGATCTGCTAGGTCTTCGTAGAAGTCCATCATCTCATCTGGCAATTCTCCATCACCATAAGTATAGGTCGCAACGATAGCGATGTCTGCTTCCAAGAAGTCTGAAGCGTCAACAGTTGTACATTCATCAACATCGACATCCAAGCCCAAGTCACGTAATTTGTCTGCTACAATATCTGCAATTTCTTCGGTATTACCGGTCATACTGGCAAATACAATTTTTGCTAATGCCATATCGTCCTCCTCAATTTATCTTTCTCCATTATATCACATCTTTTTCATTTTAAAAATAAAAATTCTTGTGCTACAATGAAATGAGAAAGAATTGAGGTTATTTATGGACATTTGCCATCAAATTTTAGAAAAAATCAAAGAATACGACACGATTATCATTCATCGTCATATGAAACCAGACCCTGATGCCTTGGGAAGTCAAGTGGGCTTGAAAGCCTTGCTGGAATATCATTTCCCTGAAAAAACCATCAAAGCCGTAGGTTATGATGAACCAACTCTAACTTGGATGGCGGAAATGGATCTCGTTGAAGATAGTGCCTACCAAGGTGCCCTTGTCATCGTCTGTGATACGGCGAATACTGCTCGTATTGATGATAAACGCTATCGTCAAGGTGATTTTCTCATTAAGATTGACCACCATCCAAATGATGATATATACGGTGACCTATCTTGGGTGGATACTAGTTCAAGCAGCGCTAGCGAGATGATTACCTTATTTGCCCAAACAACTCAACTGGCCTTGTCAGATCGCGCTGCTGAGTTGCTCTTTGCAGGAATTGTTGGTGATACAGGTCGCTTCCTCTACCCTTCTACCACTGCACGGACTCTTCGCCTTGCTGCTTATTTGAGAGAACATAACTTTGACTTTGCTGCTCTCACTCGCAAAATGGACACTATGAGCTACAAAATTGCTAAACTTCAAGGCTACATCTACGACCATCTGGAAGTGGATGAAAATGGTGCGGCGCGTGTTATCCTGAGTCAGAGAATCTTAAAACAATTCAATGTCACCGATTCTGAAACTGCTGCTATTGTAGGAGCTCCTGGACGTATTGACAGTGTAAGTCTCTGGGGAATTTTTGTAGAACAGGCTGATGGCCACTACCGTGTTCGCTTACGCAGTAAAATCCATCCTATCAATGAAATTGCCAAGGAACATGATGGTGGAGGCCACCCTCTAGCAAGCGGTGCTAATTCCTATAGCCTAGAGGAAAACGAAATCATCTACCAAAAGTTAAAAAACTTGCTTAAAAACTGATAAAATACTTGCCAAACTTTTCAGAATCTGATAGACTAGTATGGTAACAATCTATGGCTCGCAAAGAGACCATGGCAGAAAGGAAATATTGCAAAATGAAAAAAGATATCCATCCAGAATATCGCCCAGTTGTCTTCATGGACACAACTACTGGTTACCAATTCCTTAGCGGTTCAACAAAACGCTCTAACGAAACAGTTGAGTTCGAAGGCGAAACTTACCCATTGATCCGTGTGGAAATTTCATCAGACTCACACCCATTCTACACTGGACGTCAAAAGTTCACTCAAGCAGATGGACGTGTGGATCGTTTCAACAAAAAATACGGTCTCAAATAATGATAAAAAGGAACAGTTTCGACTGTTCTTTTTTGATTTTCAACATTTCAATCCAATAACAACTTCTAATAAATAATACGTAGCACAACAAAAATTGTTGGCTAATCTTATTCAAGAGGATACCCTTTTTGACTAGTAACTTTTTATGAACTTCAAAAAATTTAAATAAATAACGAAAAAAGAGTCTGGGACAAAAGCCTAACCTTAAATATAAAAAGCGAATAAAACGAGTTATCTGACACTCAGAATCCTGTCTTGTTCGCTTTTTTGTCTAATCTATCGATTTTAGAAATTTATAATAAAGAATTCCTAAAATCAAAATCTTTTTGTCCTAGACTCTTTTTTCTATTGTTATTTCCAGTTTAACATAGCATTCAAGCCATAGTGATCACTGACTTGCGGACTCTTGTTACCATCAAATACGACATGTAAATTTTCCACCTCTAACTCTTTGGTAGTAAAGACATAATCGATTCGAAGGGGTTCAGTGTTCCCTTTCCAGCCATCAATTTCTGGTGGAACGGTATAGCTACCGCTTTTCTCTTGAGCAACTTCAAATGCGTCTTGTAAGCCTAATGGACTAGCTAAAATAGCTTGGTAACCTTCCTGACCAGCTGGGTTGTTGAAATCTCCAGCCAGCAAAAGTGGCTTGTTCAATTCTTTCAAGACAGCCTCAAATCGTGCCCATTCTTCTTGGAAACCTTTATCCCACCAAGAAAGGTGGACACTTGCAACTGCAAGCTCCTTACCATCAACTACAGTTTCAACCAAGGCAACACGGCGAGTATGATAGTCTGTTGGATCATCCACATCTGAAACCAAAATTTCTCTGGCTTCAATAGGTGTTTTAGACAAGATAGCCACACCTTCATGGTAGCGGTCATAACCGATATGATTATAGGCCCAAGTCCAATAGTAATTTTTTCCTTGCTCTGACAACTTTTCAACCAAAAGTCTAACATAATGATCTTGGTGAATAGGCTCAGCTGCTGGCAAAGCTTGATAAAGGTCATTAACCTCCACCTCTGGCGAGGTGATCTCCTGATTGATTTCTTGGAAACAAATCAAATCATAGTCTTTATCAAGAACATCTTCAAGCAAGAGCTGGAATTTTTCCTCAGCTTCTTTTTCCATCCAGCTATGAGTATTGAGTGTTAAAAATTTCATGCTTTTCTCCTAAAACAAGAGGTTGGAAAACAGCTTCCAACCTCAAGTATATTACAATTCTACTTTAGCAACTGCTGTTTTAGCTGCAAGAGAACCTGTTTGTTCTAATTTAACTGATTTAATAGCTTCAGCATTTGTGAAGACAACCACTGTTGAAGTTTCACGACCTGCTGCACGGATAGCATCCAAGTCAGCTGTGACAAGAAGATCACCTGCTGCAACTTTTTGTCCTTCAGCAACATGAACTGTAAATGGTTTTCCTTCAAGACTTACTGTGTCCAAACCAATGTGAACCAATACTTCAAGACCTGCTTCAGTCACAATACCAAGAGCATGTTTTGTTGGGAAGATGCTTGATACAGTACCTGAAACTGGAGATACAATGTTTCCATTTGCAGGTTCTACTGCAAATCCATCACCCATCATTTTTTGAGCAAATACTGGATCTTTTACTTGTTCCAAAGCAACAACTTGACCGTCTGCTACTGAGTAAACTTCCTCAGTAAGACCTTTGAATTGAACAGTGTTTTGTTGTGCTTCAGTCATTTGGCTTGGAAGAGTTTCAGGAATGATTTCACCTGAATCAAGGATATCTTGGATATCAGATTTCAATACGTCAGCTTTTGGTCCGTAGATAGCTTGAACCCCTTGTCCTTTCATGACAAGACCCATAGCTCCTTCTGCTTTCCATTGCTCTGCATTTCCTACTTTATCTGCATCTTTAACAGTTACACGAAGACGAGTCATACATGCGTCAACATCAACGATGTTTGCACGTCCACCAAGAAGGTTGATAATGTTTACAGCTTGAGAACCTGCAGCAACTTTTACTTCGCTGCTAGCTTCTTCTGAACCTTCAGCAGTTTCGTAGTTTCCGTTACGTCCTGGAGTTGCGTAGTTGAATTTTTGAATCATGAAGTTTGCGATAAAGTACATGATTACAGCAAAGAGAACAGTTACCCAAATGAAGTTAATGATATCCATACCGATACCAGCACTGATTGCAATAGGTGTACGAGTCAAGAACTCGATTGAACCGAATGAGTGCATACGTAGGTTTACAACGTCAGCCATAGCGAAGGCAGCACCTTGAACAAGTGAGTAAACAAGATACATAGGTGTTGCTACGAACATGAACATGTATTCGATTGGTTCAGTAACCCCTGTCAAGAATGTTGCAAGAGCTGTTGCAATCATCATACCTTTGTATTTATGTTTCTTGTCAGCATCAACATTACGGTAGATAGCCACAACCACACCCATCAAGATACCGAATGAACCAATCATTTGTCCAACTTTGAAACGAGCTGGATGTACTGTATCTAACAAGTGTTGGTATTGACTAGCATCAGTACCTTTAAGGTTTACAAGGTCTGTTACCCATGCAAGCCAAAGTGGATCTTGACCAAATACTTGGCTACCTTTTGCTGCACCAGTTAAGACTTCATAAGTACCACCAAGAGCTGTGTAGTTCATTGGGATAGTCAACATGTGGTGAAGACCAAATGGCAAGAGCAAACGTTCCAATGTACCATACAAGAATGGTGCAAGGATTGGAGCAGTTTCTTGTGAGTTAGCAATCCAGATACCAAAGCTATTGATACCAGTTTGCACAAGTGGCCAGAAAGCTGAAAGTACAATTGCAGCAATTATTGAACGAAGAATAACTACAAACGGTACAAAACGTTTTCCGTTAAAGAATGAAAGTGCATCAGGAAGCTTACGGAAGTTATAGTATTTATTGTAAGCAGTTGCTCCAATAAAACCAGAAATAATCCCTACGAAGACACCCATGTTAAGTGCTGGAGCTTCCATAACACTAATGAAGTAATCAGCAACTTTGATTGATCCACCGAAGAGAGTTGTTACCATAGCATCTGGATTTTTCAACATATCGCCTGATACACCAAAGATTGTACCAGTGATACGGTTAATCAAGATGAAGGCAAGACCAGCGGCGAAAGCACCACCAGCACGTTCTTTAGCCCAGCTTCCTCCAATAGCGAGGGCGAACAAGATATGAAGGTTAACGATAACTCCCCAACCGATTTGCTCTAGTACACCACCAGTAATAACGAGTGGGGCAAAGTTAGGGTTGATCATCACAAGTGACTTACCGATTGAAATCATCAAACCAGCAGCCGGCATAACAGCGATAACCACCATCAAAGCCTTACCGAATTTTTGCCAAAATTCGAAAGACAAGACATTTTTGAATGTATCTTTCATCATTCAAATCTCCTTTATTTTTATTTAGGCAAACGTTTTACGAAAACGTTTGCACCTTCTATGATTTAATTATACCACTTTAATTTTTTTTGTAAAGGCTTTTATTAAAAAAAGTGTTCTAATTCATTATTTTTTAATAGAATCATAATTTTATTCCTGTATTTTACTAGAAACTTATTCTTATTTAAACTCATTGTACATTATATGTCACAATTTAACAAAAAAGGAGATTGAATAACCTCCTTAGTAAACAAATTATTTGATCTAGATTTTCAAAAAACGACGCATTGAAATTCCTGAACCAATTGATCCGATAAACACACCAATAACTAATAAAAGTGCAATCATTAATGGAGTAAAAATATCTGGTGAAATCATGGATAGATTTTGACCTTCTAGTGACTGGTTAACTGAACTGTATACCATTTGATATACGATAAATACCAAAGCTGATGGTACTGTTGCTCCTAGTAAGCCAATGAAGGCACCTTCAAGTAAGAATGGCCCACGTATATAACTATTCTTAGCACCAACTAAGCGCATAATTTGAATTTCTCTACTTCGTGAAATAATTGTAATACGAATAGTATTTGAAATCAAGAATACAGCAATGAAAATCAACAGTCCAGCAATAACTAATCCCCAAACACGAATAAATGATGCCAATTGGAATAAGCGTTCAGTATTAGCACCACCATCTTGAACTTCAGATACACCATCAATTTTTTTAGCATCTGCAGCTACTGCCTTAACATTACTTGGTGAATTTGTATCAACAATATAGGCATCATAGAGAGGATTGGCGTCACCATCAAATATCTTCCAGTTATCCCCCATTGTCTCAGTTAACTTTTTATACTGTTCTTCTTTACTAGAGAAGGTGACATTTTTTACTGCAGACATACCCTTCAAAGCATTGTAGACCTTGTGGTAGTCATTATTTGTGACTATTTGGCCTTCTTTTTCAATTGTTTCACTGTTATCTGCCACATCTTTACGTATGTAGACAACGACCCGAACATTGTTTTCTATATCTGTTGCTAATTTTGCTGTATTAAAAATAACAGAAGCAAACAAGGCCACAAGAGTCAAGGTAATCATAACTGAACTCACAGCAGCCACTGTCATCCAACCATTTCGTTTTAAACTTTTTAAAGATTCAAATAAATGACGAAAAAATCTACTAATCATCGTATCCATATTCTCCTTTTGCTTCGTCACGCACAACACGGCCGTTTTCGATGGCAATGACACGGTGACGTAAGGTATTTACAATCTGGCTATTGTGGGTTGCCATCAACACGGTTGTACCTTGGAGATTAATACGTTCCAATAAGTTCATAATTTCCCATGAATTATCTGGATCCAAGTTACCTGTCGGCTCATCTGCAATCAATACTTTTGGATTATTTACAATGGCACGTGCAATAGCAATCCGTTGTTGTTCCCCACCTGATAGTTCATTTGGGAAGGAACGAACCTTGTGTTTCAAACCAACTAAGTCCAAAACCTCCATAACACGCTTTTTAATATTTCGGCGACTCTCACCAATTACTTCCATAGCATAAGCAATATTTTCATAAACTGTTTTCTTTGGCAAGAGTTTATAGTCTTGAAAGACAACACCAACACTACGACGTAGCAATGGAACATCTTTTTTCTTAATTTTAACAAGATTAAAACTTGCCACTGTAAGGTCCCCTTTTTCAATTTTTACTTCTCTATACAAAGAACGAATAAAGGTTGATTTCCCTGCTCCAGAAGGTCCTACAATGTAGACAAATTCTCCTGGTTGCACTGTAACTGATACACCACGCAAGGCAGTGGTTCCATTGTCATATTTTTTGACAACATCTCTCATTTCAATAATCGACATATGAGTTCCTTTCTATCTTAGCTGATGCGCCATTTGAGATAAGCATCAATAAAACCATCTAAATCTCCATCCATGACCTTATCTACTTGGGCAACTTCAAAGCTAGTTCGGTGATCTTTTACCATAGTATACGGTGTAAAAACGTAGGATCGAATTTGACTTCCCCAAGTGATTTCTTTCTTTTCACCTTTTAAAGAATCAACTTCTGCAGCCTTCTTTTCTTGCTCCATTTGGTAGAGCTTAGCTTGTAACATTTTCATTGCACGATCCCTATTTCCATACTGTGTGCGATCAACTGTTGATTGAACAACAGTACCGGTTGGAATATGGGTCAAACGAACACCTGTTGAAACTTTATTGACATTTTGCCCACCAGCACCACCTGAACGGAAGGTATCCATCTTAATATCATCTTCACGGATTTCCACTTCAATAGTATCATCCAACTCAGGCATGACTTCTACAGAAGTAAATGAAGTGTGGCGGCGTTTAGCAGAGTCAAATGGCGAGATTCGTACCAAACGGTGAACCCCCATTTCCGACTTAAGAAGCCCATAAGCATTTGGCCCTTCAAAAGACAAGGTAACTGACTTAATTCCAGCTTCATCACCAGCTTGGTAATCTAAAACTTCGACTTTAAAATCCTTGGCATTTCCATAACGGGTGTACATACGAAGTAACATATCTCCCCAGTCCTGCGCCTCTGTCCCACCTGATCCTGGATGTATTTCCAGTATAGCATTATTGTGGTCGTAGGGTTCAGATAACAATAAAGTCATCTCGTAGCTAGTCATCATCTTATCTAACTCAGTCAACTGAACTACTAGTTCTTCTTCTACCGACTCATCTTCTACTAAAAAGTCCAATAAAATTTCGACTTCATCCTGCAATTCTTCCATCTTATGAAAGGTATTGTAGTTGTTTTTTAATTCATTTAATTCTTGCGACGTTTTTTGAGCCGCAATATTATCGTTCCAAAAATCAGGTTCTGTCATCTTGTTTTCCAAGATGGCAATCTCTTCCTCTAATCCTTCAAGGTCAAAGAGACCCCCTAAAAGAAGCTAATTTTTCACGATTTGCATCAATTTTCTGACGAATTACTGAAATGTCCATAAATACTCCTTTTTTGTATCGTTTTATTATACCATATAATCTTATTACTTTCCATCTTTTAATCTATTTGTACTTTCTATACAAAAAGAAGCCTTTCGGCTTCTCATCTTACAATACTTTTGCAGAGGTACGGGTAATTTCCTCTACTTGAATTCCTTCTCTTTCAAATTTGTCTTTTAATGAGGTCAAATCAATCATTCCATCAATCTGAACCTCAATGACCACTTTACCATCTCTACGAGGGATATTTACTGTGTGAGAAATGTTTAAATTCTCTTCAACGATCAAGGAAACAATTTTACCAAGCACACCAACTTCATTTTCCGTAATAAAGCGAACTCGAATACCTTCTTCGCCATAACCAGAAATTTCTAGAAAAGCATGAAAAACGTCACGGTCAGTAATAACACCATAGACTTGGTGATTATCAACTACAGGTAGAATGCCAATCTTATTTTTCAACATCAGGTAGGTTGCATCTTCTAAGCTGGCATACCCTGATACCGTGATAACATCACGAATCATGACATCTTTAACTTTTGTCTTATTCAACAGGTAATTCATCTCAAAGATAGAAAGACTGGTTGCTTTTGAGGGACTTGCTTGAGCAATAGTTCCTTCGGTTACCAAACCAACTAATTGATCATTTTCAATAACTGGTAGACGGTGTAAACCTTGTTCTCTCATCAGGTCTGCTGCATGTGATACTGTCGTATCAGGACTAATATAGACGACTTTGCGGGTCATAAAATCTTTAACTGCCATGAGACTACTCCTTTTCTATTCTTATCTTTATTATACATTCTTTTTGTGGTTCTATCAAACGCTTACATATCTTTTTCAATATTCTGAAAAGTATAAATAAGCTATCAAAAAGAGCTCTTATATTGAGCTCTGTGAATGAAGCATATATAGCCTTCATTCAGTTTAATTACAATCATAAGCACACAACAATCTACTAAATCTGAAGATTACTTCCGTAACCTTTATCTACCTACTAAAACAATCCACTAGATTGTGATGATTGCTTCGCAATCTCCCTCTGCCAACTAAAACAATTCACTGGATTTGATGATTGCTTCGTAATCTCTATTCACCGACTAAAAAGGTCCCCCGGACTATTAATGATGATTACTTCGTAATCTCTATTCACCGACTAAAAAGGTCCCCCGGACTATTAATGATGATTACTTCGTAATCTCTATTCACCGACTAAAAAGGTCCCCCGGACCTTTTTAGCCACCTAGGTATGCTTTTCTGACTTCTTCTGATGCTGCTAATTCTTTTCCTGTACCTGATAGGACTATTTTTCCTGTTTCCAATACATAGCCTCGGTCAGAGATCGCGAGTGCTTTATTGGCATTTTGTTCAATCAAAAGGACGGTTGTTCCTTGTTTCTGGATATCTTGAATGATATCAAAAATCTCTTGGATAAAGATTGGGGCAAGTCCCATTGATGGTTCATCTAAAAGAAGAAGTTTTGGTGTTGACATAAGAGCGCGTCCCATGGCAAGCATTTGTTGTTCTCCTCCTGAAAGAGTGGCTGCATCCTGGTTCTTCCGTTCTTCAAGACGAGGGAAGCGTGAGAAAACTTTCTTCAAGTTAGCTTGATTTTCTTCACGATTTTTCTTCAAGAAAGCTCCCATTTCTAGATTTTCCATAACAGTCAAGCCAGGAAAGACGTGGCGTCCTTCTGGAACTTGTGAAAGACCACCTGCCACGATTTTCTGAGCTGGCATTTTTTGGATTTCTTGACCTAAAAATTCAATCTTTCCTGAGCTTGGTCTAACCAAACCAGACAAGGTACGGAGAATGGTTGTCTTACCTGCACCATTGGCACCGATAAGGGAAACAACTTCTCCTTCATTCACTTCAAAGCTTACATCACGGACTGCTTGGATCATACCGTAATGCACAGAAAGATTATCAACTTTTAACATAGACATTAGGCTTCACCTCCTAGATAAGCTTCGATAACACGTTTATTGGTCTTAATTTCGTCAGGAGTTCCTTGTGCAATCAAACGGCCATACTCAAGTACGTAGATACGTTCTGTTACTTCCATGACCAGATTCATATCGTGTTCAATCAGCATGATTGTAATCTTAAATTCATCTTTGATACGACGAATTAACTCAGTCAATTCCGCTGTTTCCTGTGGGTTCATACCTGCTGCTGGTTCATCTAAAAAGAGAATTTTAGGTTCCGTAGCAAGGGCACGAACAATTTCCAAACGACGTTGTTGTCCGTAGGCAAGATTTTTAGCAAGAGTCTCTGCATCACCATCTAAATCAAAGATTTTCAACAATTCCAAAGCCTTAGCTTTTAATTCTTTTTCACTCTTGTAAAAAGCTGGTAAGCGTAAGAAACTAGCAAAAACATGTTGTTTGTGATGGTTGCCAAAAGCAATCAAAACATTGTCCAAAACTGTTAAATCTTTAAAGAGACGGATATTTTGGAAAGTACGTCCAAGTCCCAAAGAAGCAATCTTATAAGGTGCCTTTCCATTCAAAAGGTGACCATCTAGGGTTACTGTTCCCTCGCTTGGTTCATAAACACCCGTCAAGAGGTTGAAAAGGGTGGTTTTACCAGCTCCATTTGGACCGATTAGTCCAACCAGTTCCCCTTCGTTCAATTCAAGAGTCACATCTCCAACAGCTGTTAGACCGCCAAAATGTTTGGTTAACTGTTTTACTTCAAGTAATGCCATTAGTTTTGTTCCTCCTTCTTAGATTTTTTAAAGAAACGTGATAGGCTCAATTCCCATGTTCCAAGAAGTCCACCTGGTCTGAAAATCATTACCAATACCAAGGCCAAAGCGTAGATAATCATACGCACGCTAGCAACATCTTGGAGAAGCATATTCAAAATTCCAAGAACAATAGCTGAAACAATGGCACCTGTAATGGAACCAAGTCCACCAAATACAACAATGATCAAAACGTTGATTGAATTGATGAAAGTGTAATCTTTCGGTACGACAGATCCAATAAATCCTGCCTGAAGTGCCCCTGCAATACTTGCAGTAATGGCACCAAAGACAAAGGCGATTATTTTAATTTTAGTAGTATTAACACCAACTGACTCTGCTGCGATTTCATCCTCACGAACAGAGAGGGTTGAACGACCAATTGGGCTACGCAAGAAGTTCAAGGTTGCAATGGTTGTAATCACGACAAAGAAGTAAACCATTTGCCAAGTTGTAAAGTTAGGAATTCCCAAGATACCTGCCGCACCATTTGTAAGGCTTCCACCATTGATGATAAAGATACGGATAATTTCAGAAACACCTAGAGTCGCTACAGCAAGATAGTCCCCCTTCAAGCGCAAGGTTGGAATTCCGACAAGTAAGGCAACTGCTCCTGAAAGCAAAGCACCTACAAGCATGGCTCCAAAGAAGGCACCGTAGGTTGGTGATTTAGAACCAATAATAGCTGCGGCATAGGCACCAATCGCCATGAAACCAGCATGACCAAGTGAAAATTGTCCTGAAAAACCAACGATTAAGTTGAGACCAACAGCAAGAATTATATTAATTCCAATTTGTTGTAGAATCTGTACATAGAATAAATTCAGTACTCCGACTGAAACCAGAACACTAATCAAACCATAGCCAGCTAATAAAAGGAGTAACCATAGAATATTAACTTTTAAATTTTCTTTCATTGTTTACACCTTCTCTTTCACATTTTTACCAAGGATACCAGCTGGGCGGACAATCAAGATCAACAACAAGATTCCATAAACAATGGCATCACGGAAGTCTGACATTCCAAAGGCTGTCGCAAAGGTTTCCAATAGACCAATTACAAAGCCACCAAGAGCCGCACCAGGAATAATTCCGATACCACCAAGTACTGCGGCAACGAAAGATTTAAGACCTGGAGTAACCCCCATCAAAGGCTCAAGAGAGTTATAATAGAGGGCAATTAGAACACCAGCCGCACCCGCAAGAGCAGAACCTAAAGCAAAGGTAAAGCTGATAGTTCGGTTTACATTGATCCCCATCAATTGTGCCGCATCGCTATCTACTGATACTGCACGCATAGCTTTCCCCATCTTGGTCTTTTGGACAATGACTTGTAACAAAATCATTAAAATTAAAGAAATAGCCAAAATCATTAACTGCACATTTGTTAGGCTAATTGGTCCCAAATCATAGCGTACTGTTTGAATCGCTTGAGGAAAGGCACGGGTATTGGCACCAACCAGATAGACCATGCCATACTCCAGTAAGAAGGAAACCCCAATAGCTGTAATCAAAACAGAAATACGAGTAGAGTGACGTAAAGGTCGGTAAGCAAGGAACTCAATCACGACACCAAGAACGGCTGTCGCTAGCATAGCTACAATAAGGGCTACAAAGAAATTCATTTGGAAAGAATTGATCAAGAAATAACCGATAAAGGCTCCCATCATATAAATATCACCGTGGGCGAAGTTGATGAGCTTGATAATCCCGTAAACCATGGTATACCCTAGGGCTAACAGTGCATAAACACTACCTAGAATCAAACCATTTACTAGTTGTTGGAGCATAAGATTCACTCTTTCTATTTATAATTTTGAGGGTTTCCCCTCACTTTTTGATAGGTTCTTAAACACCGAAACAGGGAGTGAGTCAGAGGCTCATTCCCTATTTCAACATTTTTCTATTATG
>CAUQVK010000039.1:0-14987 GCA_963521495.1 uncultured Streptococcus sp. | reverse complement strand
CTGGTTCTGCCATGCAGTTTGGCGATAACTTGTTCCTATTTTATACAGGAAATGTCCGTGATGAAAACTGGATCCGTCACCCTTACCAGATTGGGGCTTTGATGAATAAGGATGGCAAGATTACAAAGATTGACAAGATCTTGATTGACCAGCCAGCTGACTCTACTGACCACTTCCGTGACCCACAAATTTTTAATTTCAAAGGTCAATACTATGCTATCGTCGGTGGTCAGGACTTGGAGAAAAAAGGATTCGTTCGTCTCTATAAGGCTATAGACAACGACTATACAAACTGGCAAGCAGTTGGTGACCTTGACTTTGCTAACGACCGCACTGCCTACATGATGGAATGCCCAAATCTGGTCTTTGTAGGGGAGCAACCTGTCCTTCTCTACTGCCCACAAGGATTGGATAAGAAAGTTCTAGACTACGACAATATCTATCCAAATATGTATAAGATTGGGGCTTCCTTTGACCCTGAAAATGCCAAAATGGTAGATGTGTCTCAACTTCAAAACATGGACTATGGTTTCGAAGCCTATGCAACTCAAGCCTTCAACGCTCCTGATGGACGTGCTCTAGCTGTTAGCTGGCTTGGCTTGCCAGATGTTTCATATCCATCTGACCGTTTTGACCACCAAGGAACCTTCTCTTTGGTCAAGGAACTCACTATCAAAGACGGCAAACTCCACCAATACCCAGTCGCTACTATCAAGGACCTTCGTGTTTCTGAAGAACCTTTCTCAAACCGTTCCCAAACCAAGAACACTTACGAACTCGAACTCAACTTGGAAGCCAATAGCCAGAGCGAGATTGTCTTACTTGCTGATAAAGAAGGCAAGGGACTTTCCATCAACTTTGACCTTGTAAATGGTCAAGTGACAGTGGATCGTAGCCAGGCTGGAGAACAGTATGCCCAAGAATTTGGTACAACTCGTTCTTGCCCTATCGATAATCAAGCTACTACTGCTACGATTTTCATCGATAACTCTGTCTTTGAAATTTTCATCAATAAAGGAGAAAAAGTATTTTCTGGTCGTGTCTTCCCACATGCGGACCAAAATGGTATCCTGATTAAATCTGGAAACCCAACTGGAACTTACTATGAATTAGATTATGGTCGCAAAACTAACTGATGTCGCCAAACTTGCAGGCGTCAGCCCTACTACCGTTTCTCGGGTTATTAACAAAAAAGGTTATCTCTCTGAAAAAACCATTCAAAAGGTTAATGAAGCTATGCGGGAATTGGGCTATAAACCCAACAACCTAGCTCGTAGCTTGCAAGGAAAATCAGCTAAGTTAATCGGTTTGATTTTCCCCAATATTTCCAACGTTTTCTATGCAGAATTGATTGATAAACTGGAACACCAACTTTTCAAAAATGGTTACAAGACCATCATTTGCAACAGCGAGCACGATTCTGAGAAGGAACGCGAATACATCGAAATGTTGGAAGCCAATCAGGTGGACGGCATCATTTCGGGTAGTCACAACTTGGGAATCGAAGACTACAATCGCGTGACGGCACCAATTATTTCCTTTGACCGAAACCTATCGCCAGACATTCCTGTCGTCTCCTCTGACAACTACGCTGGTGGGGTTCTCGCAGCCCAGACCTTGGTTAAGACAGGCGCCCAGTCTATCATTATGATTACAGGGAATGACAATTCTAACTCGCCAACTGGACTACGCCACGCTGGTTTTGCATCTGTACTCCCAAAAGCTCCTATTATCAATGTTTCCAGTGACTTTTCGCCCGTCAGAAAAGAAATGGAAATCAAGAATATCTTGACCCATCAAAAACCAGATGCCATCTTTGCTTCGGATGATTTGACCGCTATTCTAGTCATTAAAATTGCTCAGGAACTGGGAATTTCTGTACCAGAAGAGCTCAAGGTCATCGGTTACGATGGTACCTACTTTATCGAGAATTACTACCCTCAACTAGCTACTATTAAGCAACCCTTGGAAGAGATTGCCTGCCTCACTGTTGACCTCCTCTTGCAGAAGATCGCAGGTAAGGAAGTTGCCACAACAGGCTACTTTTTACCAGTTACACTATTACCAGGAAAAAGTATTTAATACTCAATGAAAATCAAAGAGCAAACTAGGAAGCTAGCCGCAGGCTGTACTTGAGTACGGCAAGGCGAAGCTGACGTGGTTTGAATTTGATTTTCGAAGAGTATAAGCACAAGAAAAACTCAGACCGATCGGTCTGAGTTTTTTTATAATCTTAAGTTTTCTAGATAACGCTGGGCAGTTTCTAAGTTAAAGATTTTATCTGCGATGAGGCGCTCGACCAGGGGAGCAACTTCAGACTCACTAGCACCAGCTAGGAGAGCTAAGGATTTGGCCTGCAATTTCATGTGGCCTTGCTGGATGCCTGTACTCACCAAGGCTTTCAGGGCTGCAAAATTTTGTGCGAGACCAATAGAAACAATGATCTGAGCCAATTCTTTTGCAGATGGATTTCCCAGTAGTTCATGACTGAGAGCTACACGAGGATTTAGACCGATAGAGCCACCCTTGGTCGCCACAGGCATAGGAAGAGTCATCTCACCAACCAATTCTTCTGTCTCCAAGTCCAGACGCCAAGAGCTGAGACCTTGATAACGTCCATTTCGACTCGCAAAAGCGTGTGCACCAGCTTCGATAGCCCGCCAGTCGTTACCAGTGGCAATTAAAATCGCATCTAGACCGTTAAAAATTCCTTTATTGTGGGTAGCTGCTCTATAGGGATCTTCTTGGGCAAACTGGCTGGCCAAGGCCATTTTCTTCGCAATCTCTCTTCCTTCATCCTTTTGCGGACTTAAGTAACGAAAGGCAACACGACAATTTGCAGTTACTAGAGAATCCGTCGCGTAGTTTGATAAAATCCCCATGAGACTCTGTCCTTGACTCAGCTCTTCTAAGACAGGTTTCAAGGCTTCTAGCATGGTATTGAGCATATTGGCCCCCATAGCTTCTTGGGTATCGACATGAAGATATACGACTAGAAAATCTGTCTCTCCACTAAGCTGCTCCACATGCAATTCACGCGCCCCACCACCACGTTTGACGATAGAAGGATAGGCTTGATTGGCAAGTTCCAAGAGCTCCGCTTTTTTACTGCTAATTTGCGCCTGAGCACTATCCATATCAGGAACTTGATAAAGAGCTACTTGACCTATCATCTGACGTTCATGTACTTGAGCAGTAAAACCACCAGCTCGCTTGATAATTTTGCTGGCATAGCTAGCTGCAGCAACCACTGAGGGCTCTTCAGTGACATAAGGAACTGTATAGTCCTTACCATTTACTGATATCTCTGGAATGATGGAATAAGGAAGTGAAAAAGTTCCCACTACATTTTCACTCATCTGGTCTGCAACAGCCAAGCTGACTTGCTCATCCTGCTCCAGACTAGTTTGCTTATCGCTACTAAGGAGCGCCTGAGCTTTTAATAGCTCAAGGCGCTCATGGTATGATTTTTTAGAAAATCCATTCCAACTTATCTTCATGATTTTTCTACCTTGCTATAACGACGTTGGTGTTCAAAAATCTCGACTAAAGCATAATCTTGATTTTCGTATCCTGTGAATTGGGTAGAGCCTGTCTCATCCAACTGGATTTCTTCAAAAAAGACTTTCTCGTAATCAGCTACAGATAGAGCTGTACGTTGATTCAGTTTTTTCAAACGATCTTTATCAAGATAAGCTTCGTAACCTTCAACCAATTCCACACTGAAAAATTCAGATACAGCGCCACTTCCGTAACTATAAAGAGCCAGTTTATCTCCAGCCTTCAAGTTTTCGGCATTTTCTAGAAGGGACAGCAGACCTAAGAAAAGAGAACCAGTGTAAATATTACCAATCATTTGACTGTAAAGAATTGATTTATCAAAGTTTTCTTGTAAACCAGCCTGCTTTTCTTGCGACGAAGTCTCATTCAGCATATTGCGCAAGCCTTTTAAAGCTAACTTAGGATAAGGTAAATGGAAACAGATAGCTGCAAAGTCATCCAACGTACAGTTATATCTCTTCTTGTATTCATCCCAAGTTGTTGTCAAACAGTCAAGATACTGTTGTGTCGAATACAAGCCATTTACATTAGGCGTACTTGAATAATTTGGACGCCAAAAATCCATAATATCACGTGTTTGAGCCACATTATCATTGTTAAATGACAGAATGCGTGGATTTTGCGTTATCAACATAGCGATACTACCAGCACCTTGTGTTGGTTCAGCAGGAGTGGCTACACCATACTTGGCAATATCACTAGCAATAACCAAGACTTTAGACTGTGGAGAATTTTCCACATGTAACTTAGCATAGTGGAGAGCTGCTGTCGCACCATAGCAGGCTTCTTTTACTTCAAAGCTACGGGCAAAGGGCTGAATCCCTAATAAACCGTGAACAAAGACTGCAGCAGCCTTACTCTGGTCAATACCTGACTCAGTTGCCACGATAACCATATCAATTTCTTCTTTTTCTCTTTCTGTCAAAATAGACTCACTTGCACTAGCTGCCAAGGTTACAATATCCTCAGTCATTGGTGCAATAGCAATCTCATTTAAAAGGAGACCCTTACTATATTTTTCAGGATCAACTCCTCTTGCTTCTGCTAAATCTTGTAATTTCAAGACATATTGACTGGTTGCAAAACCAATCTTATCAATACCGATTGTCATATTTACCTCTGTATATTCATTCATGTAAAAATCGTCCAGTACTATTTTATCATAAATGGATGGAAAATAGAGAAAAATACTTGGTTCACCATACCAAGTATTTCTTCTGGTAACTTCTCAAAACAACTTCCACTTGCCTAGCCAAAGTGGAAATTAGTCTAAAACGGATTTTTATGGTGGAATTAAGTGTGAGACGTTTGAGTTAGAAATGAGGTCTACTATGACAAAACATAAACATCTTACCCTTTCAGACCGTAATGATATCCAATTAGGCTTAGAGCGCGGTGAAACCTTCAAAGCTATTGGACAATCCATTCTAAAAGATCCGACAACCGTTTCCAAAGAAGTGAAACGAAACAGACAAGTCCGAGAGTCTACCTGTGATAACCTTCCTTGCCCTCTGCTCAATAAAGCTCCCTTTGCCTGTAATGGCTGCCCTAAAAGAAGACAAAATTGTGGCTAGCAGAAAATCTTCTATCTCGCTAAACAAGCTCAAAAACAGTACGAACAAACTCTTGTAGAAGCTCGTGAAGGAACTCCTCTCAACTCTCAGACTTTCTGGGATATGGACAAAGTCATTTCTGATGGGGTTAAAAAGGGACAACACATCTATCATATCCTCAAAACTCATAACCTTGATGTCAGTTCCTCAACCGTCTATCGACACATCCGAAAAGCTTACCTATCTATCGCTCCGATTGATCTAGCCAGAGCCGTCAAATTTAAAGAGAGACGGAAAAGTAAGCTACCTTCTATCCCTAAAGAGGCTAAAAAAGGCCGTTCCTATGAGGATTCCCAAAATTATTTGACTCTTAATCAACTGAATTCTTGGCTAGAAATGGATACAGTTATGGGGAGGATGGGAGGTAAAGTCCTACTCACCTTCAATCTATCTTTCTGTAACTTTATCTTCGCTAGACTTCTGGATAATAAAACTGCCCTTGAGGTTACCAAACACCTCTATGACATCAAGAACACTCTTCACCAAGCTGACAAAGATTTCTTCCAACTCTTTCCTGTCATCCTGACAGATAATGGTGGAGAGTTTGCCAGGGTTGATGATATCGAAATGGATGTGCGAGGAGAGAGTAAACTCTTCTTTTGTGACCCTAATCGCTCTGACCAGAAAGGAAGAATGGAGCGCTGATTCGCGACACCCTACCTCAAGGAACATCCTTTTACAACTTAACTCAGGAGAACATCAATCTCGTCTGTTCGCATATCAACAGCGTCAAACGTGCTGCTTTGAATGGAAAGTCAGCCTATGAACTCTTTGCATTTACCTATGGAGAAGAGGTTCCTAAGCTTCTTGGCATTTCTAAAATACCTGCAGAAGATGTCTATCAGTCTTCTAAATTATTCCAACATAAGTTCTAAAAACTAACCTTCAACCTCATTCAAACGTCTCACACTAACTTCCACCATAGCGAAACTTAATCTGAAACGCTTTCAGATAAGGGGATTTTGTGCGCTCTTTTTTTCGATTCCTTTCGGCTACAAAAGCGATGAAATCAAGCATGATTAAAACCAGTGGAATTTACCCTGACACGGATTTCCACTGGTTTTTAGGATTTTTATCAGACTAACTTCCACTTGGATTAGTAGTGGAAGTTAGTTTGGGAATTTAGTCTCTATAAATTTAATATTTATTTTTGTTGCTTAGCTAGATAAGAATAAAGTTTAAGAATAATGGTTCCACTAGCCATACCAATAGAAATAACCAGGGCTAGCATAACAACCAAAGTCGCACTGGCAATGGCTTTGCTATAGTCACCAGTAACGAAAAAAGCAGTTGTCCGATAAGACAAATATCCTGGTACCAAGGGTGCCAAAATAGCCAGTATAAAAACGACTGCCGGGGTCTTATACAGAATACTTAATATCTGGCTTATACAAGAACCAATGATGGCTGCAATGAAGGTAGCCACAATAACATTTGTTGGATCCTTTAGCAAGAGATAAATCAGCCAAACAAGCATGCCTAGAATCCCAGCTGGTAAGAGCATGGAACGTTGTACATTTAATACAATTAAAAAAGTGATGATAGCCAGTAAGCTGGCAAGAGCTTGGAGTAAAATACTTGTCAGTGTCATATTAAGTCATCAATACTAGGGCAACTGATGTTCCTGCCCCTAAAGCTAGAGTAATGAGCAAAGATTCAAACATCTTACTCATACCAGAGTTGATATGATTGGTCATAATATCTCGAACCGCATTTGTCAGGGCAATACCTGGTACAAAGGGCATGACCGCACCTGCAATAATCAGATCTGCTGTAGCAGGAAATCCTGTATAACGAGCCCAAAATTGAGCAATTAGACCAAACACAAAGGCTCCAGCAAAGGCCGTTACAAAAGGAATTCTAATAAATTTTTCTACATATAAAGAAAAAGTGAAACCAAATAAAGTAGCAATAGCTGCTCCTATAGCATCATAGTCATTTCCCCCAAACATGACCGAGAAAAAAGGGGCACTAAAGGTTGCTGCTAGGGTTACCTGTAATTTGGTATAGGGAAGGGCTTGTTTTTGCAAATCACATAATTGCTTGAAAGCCACCTCTAAATCAATCTGTCCCCCAACTAATTGTCGTGAGATATGATTGACATCACAAACTTTTTCAATATTATAAGAAGAGGAAGTAACCCGCTTCATACGAGAGATATTGGTATTTTCAATTGAAAAGAAAATAGCTGCAGGCATAGCAAGGACATTACAATCTACAATTCCTTGTGAGTGGGCAATCCGAATCATGGTGTCTTCTACACGATGAATCTCTGATCCACTTTTTAAAAGAATTGTTCCAGCTAACATTATGACATCAATAACTGCATTTAATTCTCTTGATTCTTCCATGCTTTCCTCCTTTTCTTTACTCCTTCTATTTTATCACAAATCATGAATCAAAAAAATCTTTGTCATGAAATTATGACAAAGATTGGCTTAGTTAAGTGAACTTTCAATAGCCCCTTCACCATTTGTTCGATTAGTTGAAGAGTTATTTCCTTGTGAATTCCCTGGATTTGGAGTCACAGGATTAGAACCTTGGTTTCCACGTTGTGAAGGGATTGATGGGGAAATTGCCGTTTGAGTTTTGGGTTTGTAGATTGAAATCTTGATCCGTGTCTTGTTCAGATCAACCTTTTCACCCACTTTTGGATTTTGTTTCAAAACTGTACCTTCAGCAGTCCCTTCCGGTGCTGTTGAAACTTCTACCACTTCAATATTAGCTTCTTTAACACCTACAATTTGAATGAGATTATTCTTGGTAAATTCTAAGCTTGAGCCGATATAGTTAGGCATAGGAACACTTGTTACCTTCTTAGCAACCGTCAAGGTAATTATCGAAGCCTTGCTTAAATCATAGGTAGAACCTGCTGCTGGAGTCTGTCTGAGAATAGTTCCTACCTCACTATCATTCGTTTCTTCTTCCTCAATCTTAATCAGATTTTCAGGAACCTTCTTCTGCTTAAGATCTGCTATTGCATCTTTTGATTGTTGGCCAATGTAATTGCTAATTTGGAAAGATTGTTTACCCGAGGATACAATCAAATTAATTTTTGTACCTTCTTTTCGACCAGTTCCAGCATCAGGGTCCGTGCGGATAATTTTCCCTTCTTCGATTTTTTCACTAGCCTCAGTTTTTTCTTCGCCGATTTCAAAATTGGCTTTTTTGAGGGTTTCTTTAGCTTCAGCTACTGTCTGACCTGCTACGTTTGGAATTGTTATTGTAGCTGGTGTCCTAGATAAAATCCACATCAGAGATGCTGCAACCAATGCCATACTAGCCAAGAGAATTAAATAACGAAATCTAAACTTCCGCTTTTTAACAGGTTTTTCAACATAAGAATCAGTAGAACTAGGCTGAACGACCTTCTTAGCTTCTGGTTTAGGAGCTTGCTTTTGTGGTTTCGGAATCGCAGTCAATGTACTTTGTGGAACCTTAGGTAAGGACTTAGTATCTGACTTATTGTTATCATTGAACACTAGCTTAGGTTCACTTCTACGATTATAAGATAAACTGCTAGATAGATCCACATACATTTCTGCAGCAGATTGATAACGATCTGTTAATTTTTTAGCTGTTGCCTTAATAACAACATTTTCTAAGGCCTGAGGTACAGATGGATTCTCGTCAATAACCGACGGAAGTGGCTTCTGGAAATGTTGAAGAGCAATAGTAACCGCACTATCCCCATCGTAAGGGATATGACCAGTCAGCATCTCATAGAAAATAATTCCCATCGCATAAATATCACTCTGCACAGTCGCTTTTGAACCACGCGCCTGCTCAGGTGATAGGTAATGAACCGAGCCAAGCATAGAGTTTGTCTGAGTCAAACTTGTCTCTGCAAAAGCTACTGCAATACCAAAGTCAGTAACCTTAGCTGTTCCATCTGGTGTCAATAGGATATTTTGAGGCTTTAAGTCACGGTGAACAATTCCTCTTGTATGAGCTAAACGCATGGCTAATAGAATTTGCCCCATGATTCGAATAGCTTCTTGATTTGAAAGTGGATGATGTTCTTTGATATAACGCTTGAGGTCAAGCCCTGCTACATACTCCATAGTCAAGTACTGCTGGCCATCTTCCTCACCTATATCTGTTATCCGAACGATATGAGGATGGTCTAAATCTGCCATAGCTTTCGCTTCCCGCTGAAAACGAGCTACAGCTATAGGGTCAGTCTGGTAGTTGGTCCTTAGAACCTTAACTGCCACTTCTTCTCCATCTAAAATTAAATCCTTGGCCAAATAGACATCTGCCATGCCTCCTCGACCAATTTGTTTAACAATCTTATACCGCCCGGCAAAAATCTTGCCGATTTGTATCATTCTGCTGCCTCCTCGTTCATAGAAACAAGGGCAACCGTAATGTTGTCTAAACCTCCTGCATTATTGGCAAAACGAATGAGGGTCGCTGTCTTATCTGCCAAAGGAATATCACTGGTAACGATATCACTAATCTCACTACCAGAAATCATATTTGTTAAACCATCACTGTTGAGTAAAAGATAATCTCCAACTTCTAAGCTTACCATACCAAAGTCTGGTTGAATCTCGTCTTTTTGTCCGATAGACTGAGTAATAATATTTTTCTGTGGGTGACTTGCTGCTTCTTCTGGCGTCAATTGTCCAGCTTTCAGCAATTCATTCACAAGAGAATGATCACTCGTCAACTGGTGATATTCTTCTCCACGAACCAAACCAATACGAGAATCGCCAATATGAGCATAGATTGCCTGGTTATCAATAATGGCAACCGCTTCAAGAGTTGTTCCCATTCCTCTATAGGCTTCATCTTGCCCCAATTGGTGAATTTTTTGATTCTCAACTTCTAAGAAATGCGCAAACCATTCACGTACCTCATTGATGGTATCGATTTGAGTATCTACCCAAGCAATCCCTAGGTCTGTGACCGCCATTTCACTGGCAATATTCCCTGCACGGTGTCCCCCCATTCCATCAGCTAGGATAATCATAGTACGTCCTGCTCTATTAACGTAGTGGTTGACATAGTCTTGGTTATTTGTTCGTTTCTGACCAACATCCGTTAATATTGAAATTTCCATATGTCAGTTCCTTCCTAATCTGATATCTTGCGAAATTGGCTGATGAAAAATCCATCACTTCCGTATAATTCAGGTGTAATGAGGATGCAGCCATCTTTCAAGATATCCTTACATTCATGTTCTAGTTTCACCTGCTCAAAGTCGGGATGACTTTCTAAAAATGCCTGAACGACTTGAAAGTTCTCCTCAGAGACAATAGTACAGGTACTATAAGTTATTATACCACCTTTACGTAGTGTTTGACAAACACTACCTAATATTTCCAACTGAATTTCCTGTAATGACGCGAAATCTGCTGTTTCTTTATTGTATTTTATATCTGGTTTTCGACGTAAAAGTCCAATCCCAGAACAAGGGGCATCCACCAAAATCTTATCAAAAGAATCCTTACTAAAAAACTCATGAACCTTTCTGGCATCCAGTTTTTGCGTTTGGACACGGTTTGCCACACCTAAACGCTCTGCATTTTCTTGGATCAGGCTCAACTTATGGTCATAAAGATCTAGTGCAGTAACTTGACCTGTCGTCAGGTAAGAAGCTATATGGGCTGTTTTTCCTCCTGGGGCAGCACAAGCATCTAGGATCTGCTCATCCCCTTGTAAATCTAAAGTTGGTGCCACCAATTGGCTGGACTCATCTTGGATGGTTATAGTCCCTTCTGCGAACAAATGATGGCCTGCAAAGTGGCCCTGTTCCTTAACAAGACCAGAAGGAGACAAGGATGAATCACTAGCCTCTAACAAGGCTTGGATTTCCTCTTTTCGGCTTAAATCAGTCACACGAATACTGGCCTTGTTGCGCACCAAAAGACTTTCAAAAATAGCTTGCGCTCGCTCTTCGCCGTATTCTTCTTTGAGCTTGGCAACTAGCCAAACCGGAAGGGAATAGGCAATGGAGTCACGCTTATTTTTTCGTTTAATAGTTGCAAAGTCAGGCCAACCGTCACGTAATATCCGTCGCAATACTGCATTGACTAGTTTTTCACTGCCTTTTTTTCGAGCTTTAGCAAGTTCCACTGCTTCATTAACAACTGCATGGTCAGGCACCTTGTCTAAATATTTAAGCTGATACGCACTCATGAGGAGCAAAAGGTAGAGCCAGCTATCCAATTTATCCCTGTCTTCTATAAAATGAGACAGGTACCATTCCAGAGTCAGTTTACGGGCTACCGTTCCATAGACCAGCTCGGTCACCAAGCCCTTGTCTGCTACCAAAAGTTGACTTCCCTTGAGATGCTTATTTAAGGCAATATTTGAGTATGCTTGATTGATAAAAACATCCTCTAATACCGCTAGGGCTAAACTTCTAGCCGTTTCTACTTTAGTCACCAAATCGTTCTCCTACAGTCAATGTACGTCCAACTCCGTTGAGGAAGGAAGCAATGTCCATCTTAGGTTTACCAGCTGGCTGCACTTGTTTGAGGGATAGAGCCCCTTCTGCCGTTGCGACAATCAATTCTTTCTTGCCGATAGAGAGAATCTCTCCTGGATTTCCCTGACCTTCTACTGCTAGAGCTTCATAAATCTTAAAGCGATCTCCCTTAAGGAAAGTATGGGCAACAGGCCAGGGGTTCATCCCACGGATTTGGTTAAAGAGTTGACGATTAGTTTTGTTCCAGTCCAGTTTTTCTTCCTCTGGCTTGATATTGGGCGAGAAGGTAATCTGACTTGGTTCCTGCGGTTCAGGTTGGATTTCCCCAGCAATGTAGGCAGGCAAAGTATCCAAAAGCAAATCACGACCAACTAGCGCTAATTTCTCAAACAAGGTGCCAACATTGTCCTCATCTGTGATTGGAATACTACGACGAGAAATCATATCTCCTGCATCCATTTCCTTAACCATTTCCATAATGGTCACACCAGCTTCCTCATCCCCTTGAATCAAGGCATAATGGATAGGCGCACCACCACGGTGTTTAGGAAGGAGGGAGGCGTGAACATTGACCGCAAAGTCCATGCTATCAAGGAGTTTACTTGGGAGAAACTGCCCAAAAGCAGCAGTCACAATTCCATCCGCTCCTAGTTTCATAATAGCTTCCATCTCTGGACTTCCAGATAGTTTTTCAGGTTGGTAGATTGGAAGACCCGCTTCTTTGGCAGCCTGCTTGACTGGGGTTTCTTGGATAACTTTTTTACGACCAACAGCACGGTCTGGCTGGGTCACAACGGCTAGAATTTCGTAACGGTCATCTGTCAAAAGCCCTTTTAAAACTGTTGCTGAAAAGTCGGGGGTCCCCATAAAGATTAATTTTGTCATATCTTCTCCTTCTTATAAAAATTGCTGTGGCTCATGGTCAATGCTGAGACGGAGCTCACTATTTTCCCGTTCTTGAGTCAAGGCCAAGACCTGGTTGAGGGTCGGCCCCAGCTCATCTTCTAAACGGTATTTAATTAAAATCTGGTAATGATAGAGGTTGTGGGTACGAGCAATCGGTTTTGGCGTCGGCCCAAGGATGTTACTGGTTTCGGACAAACCTGACCGCAAAATATTCATGACTTCATAAGCACGTTTGACAACCTCTTCTTCTTTCTTATGAGAAAGGGTAATGCCAATCGTGAAATAGTAAGGCGGATAACCTAGTTGTCGTCTAATACCCATTTCATAGGCATAAAAGCCTTCGTAGTCCTGATCCTTGGCAAATCGGATAGCGTAGTGCTGAGGATTGTAAGACTGAATCAAGACCTGCCCAGCTTTTTCAGCACGTCCTGCCCGACCTGCCACCTGAGTCAAAAGTTGGAAGGTTCTCTCAGAAGAACGGAAATCAGGCAGATTCAAGGCCGTATCCGCATTGAGCACTCCAACTAAAGTCACATTTGGAAAATCCAATCCCTTTGCAATCATCTGAGTTCCAAGCAAAATATCTGCTTCTCCTCGTCCAAACTGGTCAAGTAGAGCTTGGTGACTGCCTTTCTTGCGGGTCGTATCCACATCCATGCGCAGAATACGTGCCTGAGGAAAGAGTTCTGCCAGTTCGTCATAAGCCTTCTGAGTTCCTGTCCCATAGTAACGAATACTGCGACTCTTACAGTTAGGACAGACCTGAGGAATATCTTTCGAAAAACCACAATAATGGCAGTTCATGTTCTTGGTATCCATGTGCAAGGTCAGGGAAATGTCACAGTTGGGACAAGTATCTACCGTCCCACATTCCCGACACATGACAAAGCTAGAATAACCACGGCGATTGAGCATGAGAACCACCTGCTCTTTTTTAGCCAGACGGTCTTGGATGGCTTCTAGCAAAGGAGGCGTAAAGTTTGATGTCTCGTTTTGTCCAATATAGTCACGAAAGTCAATCACTTGAACCTCAGGGATCCTAGCTAAAGGATTAGCTCGTTGGGTCAGACGAAAATGTTGATAGACGCCTTTTCCAGCCCGAGCACGGCTTTCCAGACTAGGAGTTGCAGAACCAAGCACTAAAGCTGCTTGATTATACTGAGTCCGTAAAATAGCAACCTCTCTGGCATGGTAACGGGGATTGCTGTCCTGCTTATAAGTCGCTTCATGCTCCTCATCGATAATCATAACACCTAGATTTTTCAGCGGAGCAAAGATGGCCGATCTAGCACCAACAACAACTTGAGCGTCTCCACGCTCCACCTTGCGCCATTCATCATACTTTTCACCATTGGACAGACCTGAATGAAGAATGGCCACTTTCTCACCAAAACGAGCGATAAAACGCTCCGTCATCTGAGGAGTCAAGGAAATTTCAGGCACTAGCAAAATAGCTGTCTTACCCTTGTCCAAGGCTCCTTGGATAATCTGCAAATAAACCTCCGTCTTCCCACTTCCTGTAATTCCTTGAAGGAGGAAGGGAGACTGATGACTGCCAATAGCACTCACAACCGCATCTCGCGCCTGTCTTTGCTCTGGATTCAATTCCAAAGGCTGACTTGCTTCAATTCCTTCAAAATAAGCAGCCGAGCGTTGCACTTCCTTTTGGACTATGGTCACAGCACCTTGTTCCACAAAGAAGTTAACTTGCTCCCGAGAATAGTTTTCTAACAAAGCTAATAAAGGGGCACTTACAGGATGAGACAATAAATAATCTCTTAATCCCAATTTTTTCTTGGCACGCTTTGAAACTTCAACTTGCTCTAAACGTTCAATATGAACCTCATACCAAGACTGGGTCTTGACCTTCTTTTGGTCAATTGCCTGATATTCCAAGCTAAGAAGACCTTTTCTAGTCAAGCGCATCATCTCGGCCTGTTTGGAGATGTCTAGAGAAGAAAAAGCAAGTGAATCTTCTAAACCAAACAGACGCTCTCGATCTTCCTGACTCAGACCTTCCAGAGGATAGAGAATCTTGTCATAGCTAGAGTTCAGAAATCCCGGCAACATAGCCTTGAGGATGGATATTTTGTAGGAGAAGACGGACTTGCGTAACTCCTCAGCCAGCCAGAGTTGTTCTTGAGTGAGAACAGGAGAAAAATCCAGCACCTCGGCAATATCTTTTAAATCTTGCTCCATCTCTTCTTCATCTGATTGGGATTCCAAACCAAGAACAATCCCTTGAATCAGACGATTTCCCTTACCAAAAGGTACATGGACCCGCATCCCAACTTCCAGCATTCCCTCAAATTCCTCCGGAATCCTATAACTATAGGGTTGGTCCGTCTGCATCAAAGGCACATCCACGATAATCTTGGCTATCGCCATCTTCTCACCTCCTCCTTGTCAGTACATTCTTGCAATAGAAAAAATAAGATTGAGTCCCCCCAACCTTAAATTTTTTCACC
>CAUQVK010000038.1:0-15176 GCA_963521495.1 uncultured Streptococcus sp. | reverse complement strand
TCTTGTGATTTATGGGATTCCTTATTTTCCAATCTAAAGTACATCTAAACCTCCTTAAACACTGTTACAGCTTGATTATAATCTTATTTCAATAGACTGTCAAACTAGCAAAAACCCACCAAGCTGAGTTGATGAGTTTCAAAATTATTTTCTAAATTTCCACTGGCTGTAAATCCCAAAACCGATAATCCAGATAGCTGAACCGATTGCTCCTACAAATGTAGACTCTTGTAAAAAGAGGGTTACAAAGACAAAGGCAAAGAAGAGCATGGTTAAAGGATTTAGGAAACGATAATGGGGCATGAGATAGCCATCCGCCATAAAGTCTGGTGACTTGCGGTATTTAAGGTGAGCCACCATAATCAAGATATAAATGGCGATATAGACACCTGATGATGATGCCGTAATCAAGGCAAAGGCATCGGAAACTCCAGGCAAAATATTAATGAATGCAGCTAAGGCAATCAGGACGGATGAAGCAAGAATAGCATTTTGCGGAACATTATTGCGAGAAAGAGTATCTGCTTTGATTGCTTTTAAAAATTTATTTGGTGAATCATGAGCAATTTGATACAAGTGGCGTCCTGTAGAATATAAGGTTGAATTAAGCGCAGATGCTGCAGAAGTTAAAACAACAAAGTTTATCAAGGCAGCTGCCCATTTGATCCCCGCTAGTTCAAATACTGTAACAAAGGGAGAATCCGCCGAAGCCAGTTCGCGCCATGGAATGATCGCCATGATAGCTAAAAGGGCACCACCGTAGAAAAAGGCAATACGTAATGGAATTTCCTTAACAGCTTTTGGCAAGACCTGACGAGGATTCTTCGTTTCAGAAGTTGTCACCCCGATAAACTCAATCATGAGATAGGCAAAGAATACCATCTGAAAAGCCATAACAAAACTCATTATACCATTAGGGAAAAGCGAGAATTGATTCGTAATATTGAACAAGCTAGCCATACCATGTGGTGTCTCAAAACCAGTTAAAACCATAAAAACACCAGTAGCAATCATGGCTAGAATAGCCACAATCTTAACCATAGCAAACCAAAATTCAACTTCTCCAAATAACTTAACTGCTATCAGATTGACCAAGGCTAGAATGGTCAAAAATCCAATTTCAATCATCCAACTTGGCCAAGTTGGGAACCAAAATTGCACATAATGTGAGATGGCAGTAATTTCTGCCATACCGATAAAGACAACTGATAACCAATAAGACCATACTGAGAAATAACCCCAGCCCTTACCAAGGTGGCGAGTAATAAAGTTAATAAAGGTGTGCTGCTCTGGGTCTTGATAGAGCATTTCTCCAACTGCTCGCATCATGAGGAACATAAATGCCCCTGTAATCATATAAATTAATACAATGGAAGGACCTGTTAGGCTGATAGATCGACCTGCTCCCAAAAAGAGTCCTGTTCCAATTGTACCTGCAATGGCCATAACCTGCACGTGACGATTGGTTAAGCCACGCTCCATCTTATTTTTTTTCTGATTTTCACTCATATAGTCTCCTACTACAACCAAAAATCCAAAAAGGAGTTGAGTAAGGCGGAACGCCTCCCCACTCCTTTTTTTCTGTTTTTAGGCTGTTTTTTCAACTTTCAAGATTTTTACTTGATAGCTACCAACGGGTGTTTCAATTATTGCTGTATCACCTGTTTTCTTTCCAATCAAAGCTTGTCCAATCGGACTTTCATTTGAAACTTTACCTGCAAAAGCATCTGCTCCTGCTGATCCGACGATCATGTAAACTTCTTCGTCCTCTTCTCCAAGTTCTTGAATAGTAACCGTTTTGCCAATTGCTACTTCATCATCTGCAACTAAGTCACTATTAACGATTTCAGCATAGCGGATTTTTGTTTCCAAACTAGAGATTTGTCCTTCAACAAAGGCTTGTTCATCCTTGGCTGCTTCGTATTCACTATTTTCTGACAAATCACCGTATGAACGGGCAATCTTAATGCGTTCAACAACTTCCGGACGACGGACTAATTTTAATTCTTCTAATTCTTTTTCAAGTTTTTCCTTTTCCTCAATGGTCATAGGATATGTTTTTTCTGACATTTTTCTCAACTTTCTTTCAATAGTTTAGAATCTTCATTTTGAAATTCTTATTTTAGAGTCTTAGTTTGAACCACTGTTTTGAGTAAGCTTACTATTTACATGTTCAGCAACATTACGGTCGTGCTCTTCTTGAGTAGCAGCATAATATACTTTACCATCTGTAACATTAGCTACAAAATATAGGTTCTGACTCTTAGTTTGGTTGATACTTGCCTCAATAGCATCCTGACTTGGACTATCTACTGGCCCAGGCATCAAACCAAGATTTTTGTATACATTATATGAAGAGTTAATTGATGTATCAATGGCAACATCATCTGCAAGGCTAATCTTTTGACCAAGCTTCCCTTGAGCATACAAGATTGCAATATTACTTTGAAGAGGTATTCCTTGATTCAAGCGATTGTAGAAGACACCTGCAATCAATTTACGGTCTTCCGTTTTAGCACCTTCTTTTTCAACAAGTGAAGCAATACTTAATAGCTCATTTACTGTCAAGTTTTTAGACTTAATACTAGTGTAATGTGGAGCCAAAGTTTTATCCATAGCTGCTAACATATCATCAATCAAACTTTCAATGGTTGTGCTATCTTTGATTGAATAAGTCGCCGGGAAAAGGTAACCTTCTAGACGATAACGGACTCCATTTTCCTTTGTTGGTAAAGTTTCTAGCAAATTAGGATATTTTGAAACTTCTTGAGATATAAATGCTTCATCTTGAACTTTTGCCAAGAAGGCATCTGCTGTAAACGGCTCTGTGAAATCTCCTTCTAGTTGACCTACAGTTTGCGCAATTTGCTCGAGTGTATAGCCTTCTGGAATAGTCAACTTGGCAAGAGCTGGCTCCTGAGGTTCAGGTGTGCCACCTTTTTGCAACTCTTTGACTAAATCTTCCGTATTCATACTCTTTTTCAAATTGTAGTATCCAGATTTCAAGTCATCATAGTGCTTATATTTAGCATACAACGAAAATACTAAACCATGTTTAACTAAGCCAGAAGATTCCAAAGTAGAACCAATTTCTTGAATATTGGCACCTTCACGAATTTGGACAGTAACAAAAGTTTTAGAGTTAGGATCCATAGGAGCTAAGGAAGCCTGTACATACTGATAACCAAAATAACCACCTGCTGAAAGCAAGGCAAGGAATAAGATAAATGAACTGAAGAAGGCTTTAAAATGTGATTTTTTCTCCTTCTTAACCTTAGCTGGTTTAACTGTATCTCTACGACTACGACGTGGTGAGTCATTAATAATCTCCACTGTCTCTGTAGCTGGGGTCGATTTTTCTGTACCAATAGATTCTTGATCACTGTCTGTTTTATAAGAAACAGCTACTCTGGTTGGTGTTTCATTGTATTCTTTTTCAATTTTTTTAGGCCGATTAACTATTGGTTTTGCTACACTCTCATCAACTGGCGAAGCAGGAACATCTTCACTTGGCTCTTGTGATACACGTGGTGCATTATCCATGATTTTTTCCACAGCTGATAAGGATGTGGCCATCTTATCTTCATCGGAAGTTTTTGATTCAGAGACAGATTTAGGCTCTGTTTCCCTCATAAACTCTTCAGATTCTCTGCGATTTTCTTCGTATCCTTTTACCTTTTCTAAATCACGTAAAATCTGTTCTTTAAAGCTTAAAGCTTCTTCTCTTGACTTTTCACTCAAAAGTTTTTCCTCCTCGTTGACAATCCATAATATTATATCTTAAAAATCAAAGAAAAGCAACTAACCATGCTTCCCTAGCCTATTTTTCAACTTCCCAGACCATATCATACCATTTTTCTCCTGCAAAGGTTGATTGGGAAAGTCCCTCATTTACAAAACCATGTTTTTCATAGTAGGCGATAAGATAATCATGACAAGTGAGATTGATGCCTTCTCTATTGTCTTCAATAGCCACTTTTTTCAGAGCGCTTAGTAAGTTCTTTCCCATCCCTAAATTTTGAGCCTCTTTTGCAATAGAGAGACAAGTGACTGATATGTAACCTCTAGAACGGTGACTGTGGTCCTTAATCTTTTCTGTAAAAGATTGATCTTGTAGATGACGATGAGGGACAACCGGTCCTTCAATATACCCAATGACCCTTCCTTCTTTTTCAGCTACTAAAAAGCTACTTTTAATTTCCTGCAAATGCACTTTAAAGACTGAACGAGGGATCGCTTCTTCAAGGGAAAAATTTTCTAACTCAATTTCAACAATCCGATCCAAATCTTCTAATCTAGCATTTCTGATTTTCATACTGAGTCCTCATAAAAGGGATTCATCCAAACTAGATTGAATCCACTATTTGTTCCACATTGTGAATCTATGCTTTCTAGTTCCGCAAATCCGTTCATTTCAAAGTAAGAAAGCAAATCATCAGGACAAGACACATGAAGGCTTTTAATATTCAACTCAACCGTAGCTTGCTTCAAAGCAGCAAGAAGAAGAGTTCCTAAACCTTGTCTATGATGGCTAGGAAGAATAGCTATTTCCAAAACCTCTATGCTTTTTTGTGGAATTGATTGATGACTTCCTAAGATGTATGCCAAAGCTTGATGATCATCCCTAGCTACAAGAAAGGTACCCGTAAAATTACGGATACTTTCTTCAAAAATATGGGCAGATATTTTCTTTTCTGCTGAAATACTTTCAGTCTGAATTGCATCTATCTCAGGCAAATCAGAGAGATTGGCATGAGAAATTATAATTGGTATTTTCATAAAAATAGATTATTGAACATTGCTCGTCAAGTTAGACAAGAGACGTTCAAATGAATACTCATAAGTTTGGATATCTCCTGCTCCCATAAATACATAGACTGCGTTGTCATGGTCTAGAAGTGGGGATACATTGTCCACGGTAATCACTTTGTGTTTTTTGTCAATCTTATTTGCTAGATCTTCTACCTTGACATCACCATGGTCTACCTCACGTGCTGAACCATAGATTTGGGCTAGGTAAACTGCATCTGCCTGGTTAAGAGCTTGGGCAAATTCGTCCAACAAAGCAATAGTTCTAGTAAAGGTGTGAGGTTGGAAAACGGCAACAATTTCCTTGCTTGGATATTTTTGACGAGCTGCATCTAAGGTAGCGATAATTTCCGTTGGATGATGCGCAAAGTCATCGATAATAACTGTAGCATTAACAATTTTTTCCGTAAAGCGTCGTTTTACCCCAGCAAAAGTTTTCAAGTGTTGACGTATCAATTCTAAATCAAATCCTGCTGTGTAAAGGAGAGCAATAACTGCAGTCGCATTCATGACATTATGACGACCAAAACTTGGAATATGGAATTGTCCCAATTCTTGACCACGGTAGTGAACCATAAAGGTAGAGCCTGTTGTAGAACGTAATAGATCACTAGCTACAAAGTCATTTCCTTCCACTTCAAAACCATAATAATAGATTGGAGCATTAGCTGTAATCTTACGTAACTCTGCATCCTCACCATAGATAAACAACCCTTTAGTCATTTGCTTAGCATAATCATTAAAAGCATTAAAGACATCCTCTAGACTGGTAAAGTAATCTGGATGGTCAAAATCAATATTAGTAATGATAGAATACTCAGGATGATATGGCATAAAATGGCGCTCATATTCATCTGATTCAAAGACAAAATACTTAGCATTGGCTGAACCACGACCTGTTCCATCACCAATCAAGAAACTAGTGTCAGTGATATGAGACAAGACATGGGACAACATACCAGTTGTCGAAGTTTTTCCATGCGCTCCTGCAACACCCATACTAACAAAATCACGCATAAAGCTACCTAAGAATTCATGGTAACGTTTATAGCTAATCCCATTTTGATCAGCATAGGCGATTTCAACGTTATTGTCTGGTCGAAAAGCATTTCCAGCAATAATTTCTATATCACCTTGTAAATTTTGTTCATCGAAAGGAAGAATTGTAATCCCTGCCTGTTCTAGACCACGTTGAGTAAAGTAGTATTTTTCTACATCCGATCCTTGAACCTTGTGTCCCATTTGATGTAACATCAAGGCCAAGGCACTCATCCCTGATCCTTTAATTCCGATAAAATGATATATCTTTGACATGCTTTTCTCCCTTATTCAGTAATTCTAGTCAGATTCAATTCTTGGGCAACCTGACGCTCTTGTTCTTTTCGTTTATGCTTTTTATTATAGATTTGGCTTTTTTTAAGAAAATCATAGTTGTTTTTCTTTGGAGTTGGAACCTGTTTCTCCTCATTCTCTGTCGAAATGTTTCTTACTTCTTCCGCTAAAATATAGTGAGATTGAGTCAACTTTTGGCTATATTTAATAAATTCACCAGGATTTTCCTTTTGGAAAGGTGCAGTCGGTTGATTCCCTTGTCTAACCCGAACAGGTTGAGAATGACGTCTTGTATGCGTAATATCCTTAGTCAAATAAGTAGCTGAGCGTTTCTTTTTCAAATCAGCACGAGCTTCTTCACGCGCCTTCTCAGCATAAGTCTTACCTTCTTTCTTGACACCTAAACCAGATTTTTTAGTTTTAACTGAATGTGTCTCTATCGGTTTTACTGGTACATCTTCAGTAATAGGTTCCCACTCGAGATGATTTTTATCTCGGTAATCACCTTTAATATTACTGATAAAATCAGACTCATCATACAAGTCCATAACTGGCATCTCAGTCAGCATGACTTCATCATCTGACACCAATGGAAATCGTTCTTCTCTCATTTTCTATTTCCTTTCAACACTTCATTATAGCGTATTGTCTTGATTTTTCAAGTATTGTCTTAAGAAATTCCTAAAATTTCTCTAATTTCCTCCAGAGTTAGACTCGCTCGAGACTCTGTACCATCTAACACTTGAGAAATCAAGTGTTTCTTTTGCTCTTGGAGTTCCTGTATTTTTTCTTCAATTGTTCCTTTAGTGATTAGACGGTAAACTTCAACCATCTTTTCTTGTCCCATACGGTGAGCACGACCAATCGCTTGCGCTTCAACTGCTGGATTCCACCAAAGATCGACCAAGATAACAGTATCTGCTCCTGTTAGATTAAGCCCGACACCCCCAGCCTTAAGAGAAATGAGAAAGGCGTCTCTTTCTCCTTGGTTAAAGGCTTTTGTCATATCTTGTCTCTCCCTAGCTGGTGTCGAACCTGTAATTTTAAAAGAAGTCAATCCTAAATCTGGAAGTTCTTTCTCAATTAGTTCTAACATCCCTTTAAATTGGGAAAAAATCAAGACCCGGTGTCCGGCATCTGCCACCTGTGTCAATAGATCTCTTAGACTATCTAGTTTACCGCTCGATCCCTGATAATCTTCCATAAATAGTGCTGGAGTATCACAGATTTGGCGCAAGCGCATTAGACCAGATAAGATTTCTACACGGCTTTGCTGAAATTCTTGGTCTGAAACTTGCGCTAGTCGCTCCCGCATCTGTTGTAACTGAGCTAGATAAATAGCCTTTTGCTGGTCTTCCAGTTCATTTTTGTAAACCACTTCAATTAAGTCTGGTAGCTCTGTTAAAACTTCTTCTTTCTTGCGTCGCATCACGAAAGGCTTGATAAATTGAGCCACTCGCTCAGCTGATAATTTCATAAATTCTTTCTTACTTGGTAAGAGTCCAGGCATAATAATTTGGAAAATAGACCACAGCTCACCCATATGATTTTCAATAGGTGTTCCTGATAGGGCAAAGATTGCTGGCACAACAAACTGTCTCAAAGTCTGGGCAATCTTAGTTTGGGCATTTTTCATAACCTGAGCCTCATCTAAAAATAAGTAATCAAAGGCCATTCCTTGATAAAGGTCACTATCTTGCCTAAAGGTAGCATAACTAGTCACATAAATCTGATGCTTTTCAGCAAGAAGTTCTTCACGATTATTTTTCAAACCATGAACTACAGTCACATCCAACTGAGGAGCAAATTTCTTAAACTCATCTGCCCAATTATAGATTAAACCAGATGGAGCTAGAATCAACACCCTACTATTCTTTGTCACCCGACTAGTCAGAAATGCAATGGTCTGAAGAGTTTTACCGAGCCCCATATCATCAGCTAAGATACCACCAAAACCATAATGATGGAGCATTTGGAACCAACGAATTCCTTTTTGCTGATAATCTCTTAATTCTGCCTTGACATGAATTTCTTGTAAAGGAAAGTTCTCTGGATGGGTCAAATCATGAGCCAGATGCTGAAACTCTTTTGAAAAAGAAACACGGTCTCGGCCTTCAAAGAGATGCGACAAGGTATAAGCCAGAGATTTTCTAGCCTGTAAATAACCATTTTTCAATTTAAATAGTCCCAGTTCTTGTAAATTCTGACGAATTTTTTTTGTTTCCTCATCAAAGAAATAAACCTGCTCAGAATCAGAAATATAAAAATCTTGATTTGCAACCAAAGCCTTCATAGCTTGATCAATTTCCTCTTGACCAATACCTTCAAAATCAAATTGGATTTCCAAGAGACTTTCCTTAGATGCAATTTGAACTTGCGGCCTGGCTAAACTATAAAGATTCTCTACTTTTTCTGTTAATTTAACCTTTCCTAGTTTTTCAAAAGCTGGAAGGATTTTGTTAAAAAAATGATAAACCGATTCTGCCTTTAAAACTTGGCGATAGGAATGAAAATCTGCTTCAAATCCTGCTGATAAGGAAAGTTGAAAAATTCTATCTTCTAACTGGGTATCACTTGAAAACGGTAATCCTTCTAACTCCTGACGGTTAGATACCTGCCTATCCCCATAATCAAACTGAATTTCCAAGCTAATACACCCGTCTTCTTCCTTATCAAAGTAAAAAGAAGGTGAAAAAGTTCTGATTTGCAAACGCTCTGGAGCAGTGACCTTGCCCATCTGGCTAAAGAGTGAAAGACTAGAAGCTAGCTTATCTCGATCACTACTATCAAATTGTAGGCACTTACGCCCCTTTTTATCCAAATCTATAGCCTTAATTTCTCTTAAAAGAAGTCTCTGTTTCTCTGTTAAAAAATAGACCTGCCCTTTATAAAAAAGTACCGCTCCCCTATAAAAAACATTGACCCTAGCAGTCTCGACGAATTCCATCTCAAAGTAATCATTAAACTCTTTTACTGTAAATGTAAAAAGTCCAGCATCTGCATGCAAGTCCTGAAAAAGGATGGTATGATAGCTATCTACCTGATGGTCAAATTGAAAATGAGACAAGGACATTAAGAAATGAACTCCCTGCTCAAAAAAAGAGAGTGGGAAAAAGAGGTGCCTACCTTGATTTTGGAAAAAGAGATCCGGAGAAAGTCCTTCCTCCAAAAGTCCACCCAAAAAGGAGAGAAGTTCTTGACTAGCTACATCAAAGGCTTCCCAAACGAGAGATTCCTCATAAGTTTTTCCAATCATGTAGGACTTTCTTTGCTCGATCACCCTCAAAAAAAGGAGAATATCGCGAATAATATAGTATTTATGGCTATTACTCAATCCGATTCTCAGCGTCCACAAGAGCCTATTGGTTCCTGCTTCTACTTGTCCGATAGCAGATAATTTATAAACTCGTTCTGCCTTCGGAACTTGAATTTTTTCTAAAAACTTACCGCCCAGAGTTACCCTTGTTTCGATCGCTTCTTGCTCTTCATGACCTTCTTCCAAACCTAAAAGAATTTTATGACCTTCTTCATCATTTTTTAGAAAGTGTTCAAGCGCGGCCAAATGAACACAGTAACCCCTCTTTTGGAAAAAATCACAAGCACAAAAAACCAAATCATCCTCTAAACTGTAGCGCAATTCTTCTTCTGCGACTCGAGCATAGAGACGATTCTGTTTTTCTTTAAGAATTTCAACCTTTCCAGTTTCATATAGGGTTACACCCTCATTTCGCAGTTTCCCCGGAATCAATTTAGCCATATTTCTACCTTTACCTTATCTTTTTATTATACCATATTTTAGCCTATGAAAATAGCCTCCTAGAAAGACTTTTCTCCTAGAAGGCTGGATTTTTAAAGTTGGTAACTTCTCAAAGCAACTTCCACTTGTATTAGAGGTAGAACTTAGTTTGGGAATTTAGCTTTTAGCAATAAAATTAAAAATCATTAATTTTTATAAAATGTTATTATATTATGCAATTGAGCGCAAAAAAGCGATTTCTCCTCTACCTATAAAAGAAATATATCATCGCCTATCACATCAGTTGATTCATATTCATTGTAGCTCCCGGAATCTTTCTCAAGAATATCGAGTAGTAGCTGTGTAATCAGGTATCGCATATCGGAAAATACACTAATAGCACAGCGATTGAGAGCTTATTGCGGTATTCTAAAACTGAGTATTAGGATTCGAAAAAGCACAATTTTTTAATACTCTTCAAGCAACGTCAGCGTCGTCTTGCTGTCCTAAAGTACTGTCTGCGCCTAGCTTTCTTGTTTTCTCTTTGATGTTTATAGTAAATTGAAATAGGATATGAACAAATTGATTGGGAAAGTTAAATTAATTTCTAGAAATATTTTAACAGTCACAGCGTACTATTCTAGCTTCAATCTACTATAAAACACAACAACGGCCTTGCACCTCTTTTAAAATGAGGAACAAGGCCGTTGTTTAATATTTCATTGTCCACTTAACAATGAGCAGTTCATATTTTGACTAAATTTTTAGTCTTCTTTTTTCTTTCCTAGAGCAAGCCCAAAACCACTTAGAATACCAAGAAGTCCTAGAGAGGCAAGAGTCGCATTTGATTCAGTTCCAGTATTTGGTAATACATTTTGAGAATCATTCTGATCAACTCCATTATCAATAGTATATGTAGCATCTCCGTCTTTTACATCTGGATTAAATGGCTCTGGAATTGTGTTTGGATCTGTATTTGAACCAACTTTTCTAAAGATATGAGTTACAACATCTCCATCAGGATTAATCTCTGTTCTTACGAATTCATATCCTGGTATTGTACCATGTTCATACGCTTCATTAGGTTCTCCTAGTTTAGATGGAGTTTTAGCATCCGCTGGTTTTAATTCATTACCTTCCTCATCAATCCACTTAGTAATGATAAGTTTTGGTAAATCGATTGGATCTGGTAATTCTCCGTTCACAGAAGTTCTAATCTTCGCTGGTGTTGTTACAACTGGTACCTCTACTGTTGGTTTTCCTGGTTCTGTAATCTTAGCAATTCCTGGCACTTTTCCGTCTGGTAATTCACTATTTGGTACTTTTCCTTTGCCGTCTTCTCCAATTATTACGACAATCGGTGTTCCATTCTTACCTGGAATCTCTACCTTAGTTCCTGGTGGGTATGTTGTTCCATCTGGTTTCTTAGGTGTTACTGTTACATCTCCTGTGTTTGGATCTTGTTCCAACTCTACTGTTGGTGTCTTACGAGCAGGAGTTGTTACATCAACTGGTTTAGATGGTTTTTTATTCGGTTCTGTTACTATTCCTTTACCTTCTACTTCACCTTTTGGAAGTTTATCATTTGGAACTGTTCCTGAACCATTATCCCCAATAATAACTTCGATTGGAGTATTATTATCACCTGGGATAACTACCTTAGTTCCTGGTGGGTATGTTGTTCCATCTGGTTTCTTAGGTGTTACTACAGCGTCTCCATTTGGTTTTCTTGTAATTTCAATCTTACCTGGTTGTTCTGTTCGTAATGCGTTTGGATCTAATTTTTTCGGTGTTTTCACTTGAACTACTTCTGTTGGTTTACCTGGTTCTGTAATTTTACCTGTTCCTGGTACTTCGCCATCTGGTAAATCGCTATTTGGTACTTTTCCTGTACCATCTTTTCCAATTGTTACAGTGATTGGGTTTCCGTTTTTACCTGGGATCTCCACCTTAGTTCCCGGTGGGTATGTTGTTCCATCCGGTTTCTTAGGTGTTACTGTTACATCTCCAGTCTCAGGGTTCTGATTCAACTCAACTGTTGGTTTCTTACGAGCTGGTGTAATTACATCCACCGGTTTAGATGGTCTAGCTCCTGGCTCTGTTACTGTTCCTTTTCCTGGAATATCTTGTTTTGGAAGTTTGTCATTCGGAACTGTGCCAAAACCATCTTTCCCAATTGTCACGACTATTGTTGTGCCATTTTCTCCTGGGATTTTCACCTTAGTTCCTGGTTGATATGGTGTTCCATCTGGTTTCTTAGGTGTAACAATCGCATCTCCATTTTCATTTCTTATAATATCGATTGCAGTCGGTTGTTCTGTCGCTGGATTATTTGGGTTGATTTTTTTCGGTGTTTCAACATTGACAGCCACCTCAGGTTTACCATCTTCTTTAATCTTACCTGTTCCTGGAGTATCTTCATCAGGTAAATCATTGTTCGGAACTGTACCCTTTCCATCTTTGTCAAGTGTTACTTCAATAGTTTTTCCATCTTTTCCTGGAATTTCTACCTTAGTTCCTGGTGGATATGTTGTTCCATCTGGTTTCTTAGGCGTTACCGTTACATCTCCAGTATTTGGATTTTGGTCCATTTCCACTGTTGGTGTCTTGCGAGCTGGTGTTGTTACAGCCACTGGTTGTGATGGTTTTTTATTCGGTTCTGTTACTGTTCCTTTCCCTTCTACTTCATATTTTGGAAGTTGGTCATTCGGTACTTCGCCTGAACCATTTTCTCCTATCGTTACTACGATGCTTGTTCCATTTTCTCCTGGAATTTTCACCTTAGTATCTTTAGGATAGTTTGTTCCGTCTGATTTCTTAGGTGTTACAATCGCATCTCCATTTGGTTTTCTTGTGATTTCAATTGTACCTACTTGTGCTGTCTCTGGTGCATTAGGATCAATTTTTTTCGGTGTTTCTACCTTAATCTCTACCTCTGGTTTGCCATCTTCTTTAATCTTACCTGTTCCTGGAGTATCTGTTTCTGGTAAATCATTATTAGGAACTTTTCCTGTACCATCTTTTCCAATTGTTACAGGGATTGGATTTCCGTTTTTGCCTGGAATTTCCACCTTAGTTCCTGGTGGATATGTTGTTCCATCTGGTTTTTTCGGTGTTACTGTGACATCTCCAGTTTTTGGATCTTGATCTAATTGTAATGTTGGTACCTTTTTAGCCGGTGTTGTAATATCCACTGGTTGTGATGGTTTTTGATTTGGTTCTGTAATGATAGCTGTTCCAGGTACATCTCTTTCTGGTAAATCTTTATTTGCAACTGTACCTGAACCATTTTCACCGATTGTTACGTCAATAGTTTTTCCATCTTTGCCTGGGATTGTTACAGTAGTTCCTGTAGGATAGTTTGAGCCATCTATTTTCTTCGGTGTAACTGTGACGTCTCCAGTACTTGGATTTTGAGTCAACTCTACCGTTGGTGTCTTACGAGCTGGTGTTGTTACATCTACTGGTTTTGATGGTTCTTTATTTGGTTCGGTTACTGTTCCTCGACCTATTTCCGCTTCTTTTGGAAGGTTGTCATTTGGTACAGTTCCTGAGCCATTATCTCCTATCGTTACTACTATTGTTGTTCCATTTTCTCCTGGAATTTCTACCTTCGTATCTTTAGGGTACGGTTTCCCGTCTGGTTTTTTCGGTGTAACAATTGCGTCCCCATTTTTCTCACGCGTAATATTTATTTCCACAGGAGTTTGTGTTGTAGCAACTTTTGGATCTGTTCCGTTTTTCTTTTCTTCCTCATCTGAAATTCCATCATTATCATCATCTTTATCTGTAACATCTGGATCTCCATCTCCATCTGTATCACGTTGAATAATAACTGGAACTTCTACTCGAATTTCTTCATCACCATTTTTTACTTTAACTGGAATGTTGACTTTAAGTTCTTCATCACTGCCCCAATTAGTTACGCTTGGTGTTCCTGTTAATTTACCATCTTTATCAACACTTAATCCATTTACTGGGTTTTCTGTTGTAATTGTTGAACCGTCTTTATTCGGTGTTACAACTTTCGGTAATGTTGAAGGAACTGGTGTCTTCTCTGTAACTTTAGTTGGATCTGAGACTTTTGCAGTTAGGTTGTTTGCATTTTTCGGATCTGTTCCATTCGCTTTTTCGACTTCATCTGGGATTCCATCGTTATCATCATCTTTATCTGTAACATCTGGCTCTCCATCTCCGTCTGTATCACGTTGGATTGTTACTTTTACTTTTACGTCTTTTTCTTCCGTTACTTCTTCTTTACCATTTTCTCCGAATTTTTCTAAAACTTTAGTAACTTTAACAGGAATATCGATAGTACGTTCTTCTTCCTCTTTACCCCATTTATTTACTGTTGGAGTTCCTTCCAATTCACCTTTATCATTGACTTTTAGTCCGTTCACTTGTCCTGAACCATCTTTTGGATTTGTTACAATTGTTGAACCTTCTTTATTCGGTGTTACAACTTTTGTTGGAGTAACTGAAGTTTTTTCCTTCACTTTTTCTGGATTTTTAACTGCTACTTCTAATCCATTTGCAGCTTTTGGATCTGTTCCGTTTTTATCTTCTACAGTATCTGGGATTCCATCGTTATCATCATCTAGATCCTCAACATCTGGGATTCCATCACCATCTGTATCACGTTGGATTGTCACTGGGACTTTTACTGTAGTTTCTTTATCACCATTTTTGACTTTAACCGGAATTAAGATATTACGTTCTTCTTCATCTTTTTTCCAATTATCTACTGTCGGTGTCCCTTCTAAGTTACCATCATTGTTAACTTTTAAGCCATTCACCGATCCATTTGGAGCATCTGTTGTAATTGTTGAATTTGGAATATTTGGTGTTACAACTTTTGTTGGAGTAACTGGTTTTTTCTCTTTAACTTTTTCAGGTTTCGCAACTGTTGCTGTTAGATTGTCAGGAATTTTTGGATTTGTTCCATTACTCTTCTCTACATCATCTGGAATTCCATCATTGTCATCATCTGTATCTAAAACATCTGGTGTGCCATCTCCATCTGTATCACGTTGGATTGTGACTGGAACTTTATCGGTAACAGTTTCTGTAACAGTTTCTTTACCATTTGCCGTTACTTTTTCAACATCTTTTGTAACTTTAACCGGAATGTTGATAGTTTTTTCTTCATCATCGCCCCAATTGTCCACTGTTGGAGTTCCTGTTAATTTACCTTCTCCATTAACAGTCAGACCATTTACTTTTCCTGAATTATCTGTTGTAGTGGTTGTAATTGTTGCGCCTTTTTTATTTGGTGTGACAACTTCTTTTGGAGTGACTT
>CAUQVK010000037.1:0-15542 GCA_963521495.1 uncultured Streptococcus sp. | reverse complement strand
TAATCTACCTTTTTACTCATCTATTTAATACAATTTATGCTTTAAAAAGATTTCCTGAGAATCCGTCTGTATTCTTAAGAAGTGCTTTAAAGACTTTTGATTTAAGCTCTACAGTTTTAGCTGTTCCTCCACCTGCTAGGTCAGTCTCAACCGCTTTATCAAATAAGACTTTTAGTTCAGCATAATTTGTAATTTGTTTACCATCAATTTCAATTGCAGTAAATCCTTTGTCAGCTTTTGCTTTCACTTCTTGATAATAAGCTTTTTTCCATTCTTCAAGAGTACTAAATCTGTTATTAGATACTTTCTTGATAATGAAGTCATCACCTAATAGCTTATTATTTTCTTTATTAGCTGCACCTTGATACTTACTAGAAGCATATCCAACAAATCCATTCTCATATCCGAAGTAACCCCACATACGGAATGTATTATGTTTGAAGGATGCAGCACCAGGTGCACCTTGACTCGTATTTCCACCATAAATACCTGTCATCATATTCATATTGACATAAGCAGAACTGAAGTCCGTTGGGTTATAAGTACCGTCACCAGGCGCTCCATGTTTCGTCATTAGGTTATTAGTAATTAAATCATCAATAGTATTGATTGCTACTTTTTTCTCATCCTCTGTCAACTCACGAATTTTATCGAACTGATGACCTGAATTTCCACTACGATATTGTCGATCCATTTTCTTGAACCAGCGACTCGTATTTCCATTTAACTGCGGTAATACAGCATCAGCCTCAAGATGATCTAACATCATAAGAGCATCATTGTAGTTCTTCATATAGTGATCAATTTGTTCACGAGTTTGTAATTTATCAGGATCTGGGTTATACCATTGATTTCCGTCATTCTGACGATGATAAGCCATATTAATCCCTAAAGCTCCATACTCACCATTTGATGTTGATTTATCAGGCGTTTGTAACATACCTTGCGCATATGCTTCAAGATCTGTACCTTGACGATGTCCATGACCACCAAGATATGCCATACGGTCATTTACGTGAGTTGTTTCATGCGTAAAGGCTGAAATACCGAAGTCCTCTAACATATTTGTTACCATGAAGAAAACTTGTTCATCTTCATATGGATTTGCATAGACTTTAGCCATCGCTCCCATATTCCAATTAATTTGATGCCATCTGTCTGTTGGACCAAATAACTCACGAATTGGTGTCGCTACCTTACCATCTGTACCATATCCACGACGATTAGCATCCTTAATACCCGCATAAGCTTGATTATCCCATACAGGTGTAGGAACCATATTTTGACTCTTAAGTAGTCTATCACGAACATTTGGAAGTGCAAGACGTGACCAGAAGTCTAAGTATGTTTGTTGAGCTTTAGCTACATAATTAATACGTTCTTTGAACGCTTCACGTTCAGCTTCTGTATTTTTACCATATTTTTCAAATGAACTATAAGCCATAGTATTATAGGTTGAAATCATAAAGATATGTGCTTTCTTCAAGTTCAATAATGGTAAAATCATACGCGCATGCATATTATTATTCAGACCATCAAAGACACGATGACGTTTATTTTTGAAATCTGGATTTGTTGTTTCAGGTTCTACAACATAAACATTTTTCGCTGAGTGAATAAACCAGTCGTTAAGATCAGTATCATTTGTGAAGAGACGCATATTATAATCTAAGAAACTACGTAAATCACCTTTACCAGTATCTCCTGCAATAATTTCACGATATGCATCTTGAGTTCTATCACCCTTCAAGTTCTTTTCTTGCGAACCAATTCGAATTAATCTATCAATAACACTTGGTGTCTTGCCATAGAAATCTGGTTTAAACATCATTATATTCTTAATGTTTAAGTCACCATATTCAATACCATAATAACGATTGAGGTAAGTAAGTGCCATCATAATTTTAGCTTTATTATCTTCTACTTTCTTAAGAAGTGCTTTGATGGCTGCCTCATCACCATTTAACTGATGATCTTCATTTTCAACAAGAGCTTTTACTAATTTATCAAGATTTCCTTTTACTTCTGCGAAACTTTCTTCTAAGTATAATGCTCCAACATTACCTGTTATCGCACGAACTTCAGGAGATTCAAGAGTAATTGTATCTAGTTTTGCTTTAATACCACTTAGTAATTGAGTACGGTCTTTAACCACCATATTTGGTGTGTAAACGATGTCACCAAGACCTTCGATACTATATTCACGAACTTGTTGGACTTGAGAATCAGCTTTATGTGTGACAGCTTTTTCTTCCTTAGTACCATCTGCATAGTGAATCATAATGTGACTAGCTTCAGATAAGTCAGTCACGAATTGACCGTCTTTCATACCTGTCACAGATAATACTTCTGTAGTTAATAATTTAGATCCCTCAGGAATCTTGTTCCCTTGATTGATAATCCACTCTTTATTGTAGAACGGTTGAAGTTTTTCAATATTACGATATGCAAGCTCACGTTCTGCATTGTAATCTTGAGTATCTTTATAAGTATCAGCTTTTGGTTTGATGTTGTTCAGTGTATTAACTACTGGTTCGTTAATTGCATACTCATGAGCAGTAATTCCCATCTTAGCAATTCTTGCATTTGCTTCATCCTCCGAAACACCTTTCCAACGACTAGAACGAGAATATGATTGTTTACCTTCACTTACACCGTTAACGAATACGTTATTATTTCGAACCCAGTTAGCCCCAAAATAATCATCGTCTTCAGCATCACGAGAACCGTAAAGGATTTCTCCACCGTTTTTAACTTTCATCATAGTAACATTATTTTCAGCAAGTCCCCATGACCAGTTAGAGTGAAGTAGTCCGCCTGTTTCAAGAGGTTCTTTGACATCAATTGTACCTTTTGCAACAGAATTTTTTAAACGCCCCCATGCGCTAACATCCATCGGATTGTCACCGTGATTTAATTTAGCAACAAGTCCACCAACTTTAGCTTTATTACCTTTAATATAGGCGTCGATATATGAATTGTCCGTATTACTTCTCCAGCTTTCACTTACAAGTCCACCAGACCACCATCCTGCGGTACCAACACTTGTAATATTACCAATAAATGCAACATTACGCATGTTTGATTCATCAAGTTTATTGACCATACCAGTAACATCATTGTTACCTACTACGTTACCTGTTACTTTAATATTTTCAATCGTTGACTTTTTAAACATCTCACCTAGCGGTGCTGTCTTGTTAGCCCATGGCATATTAATATCTACATTGGCTAAGTTTATATCATGAATATGCGCATTTTCAACTCTAGCAAATAAAGGACGAGCTATATTATGAATTGAATAACGTTGTCCATCAACACTGGATAACTTACCTTTGAATATAGAAGTTACGTAAGATTTACTTGGAGTAGGTACATTTGCTGCAGTAAGATCTGCACCAAGTTTGAACTCTCCAGTAGGGTTGGCTTGCATATCTTTTACAAGTTCGTTGAAGTTGTAGTAAACATTACCTTCTTTAGCTTTTTGTTTTTCGAAATAGTGAGTATAAGTTTCGTTTAGTTTGTTTTCAGCGTTACGTTGAACTAAATCAGGGGCAGTTGCAGTAACTTTATACAAAGTTTTTCCATCTTTAACTACTTCTTCAACTTTATCAACAGAAAGTCTTGTCACTTTGTTATCGTGAGTTGTAACTCGTAGGTAAAGAGGAGCAACATCCGCTGGTTTTTCTGAAAGTAGACTGATGTCAGTTTCAACACCAGCATCATCTACACTCATTAAACTTGTTTCTTTAATGTTTTTGATTTCAACTTTTTTAAGGTCTAACTGAATTTGTTTATCTTCTAATTTTTCAGTTTCTTCGCCTTCTCCACGATCGTAGATCATTGTTGTTGATAGTATATAACCTTGATAGTATTTTAATTCATCTAAAGTAGCTTTTAATTTGTTTTCTTCTACATTGATTTCTTTAATAACTTCACCAGTTTTATTTTTAAGTGCTAATCTGATTGATTTAATCTCTACACCATCTTGTTTATTTAATGTGTAGCTGACAGTGGCACTCTTCTTCAAGGTATCTTTTTCAGTAGTAGCCCACTGTAAGGTTGGTTTTTCGAAACCTTTTGTACCTTGTTTAATAATTTTATCTTTAGGTTGTAAGATAACTTTTTCTTCTACTGTTGGAGCGTCAGCTGTTTTCTCTCCACGAATCGTTTTATAGGTTTCAGTAATTTGTTTCTTACCGTCTACACCTTCTTGAGCAACTTTAGTTGTTCCACGTTTCAAAGTATCATCATCTTCTGTTTTTGTAGCAAAAGGAATGACTTCTTCTCTTGTTTCAACTGTTGTTCCTTCAACTGGTTTCGTTCCTTTTTTAACAATTTCAGAAACAGGTTTTGGATTCTCTTCGACTTTCGTAGAAACTACTTTGTCTGTTGCCACCCCCTCTACTGTTTCGTAAGTAGTTGTTGTTACTTCAACACCTTTGACACCTTTTCGTTCAACAACAATATCATCTACATATTTACTTGGATCTGCAACTTCTTCCGTTGTGAAATCTATTTCTTTTGTAGTAGTTCTCTCAATTGTTCCTTTTTTCACTTCATATTCAGGAACATCTAAAGTCGGAGATAGCATCATGAATTCTGGATCTTGTGAACCTTTAGTAGAAATAGGTTTCGTATATTCTGGATTTTCTGGTTGTACTAATGCTTCGCCCTGCTTCTCGCCTTCTTTTACTTCTTGAGCACCTTTTGCTTCATGATACGCAGGTAATTCTTCTTGAACAAGCGATTCACCAACATGTCTCTCTTCTTGGGTACCTTTCACTTCAACTGGAGCTTCTGGTAATTCGGGTTTTGTTAAGGATTGACCTTCCTTACCTTCCTCTTGAGTTTCTTTAACTACTTGGTGAGTTGGTTCAGCTTGTGGTGCTGGAGCTGGGGCAGGTTGCACCTCTTTCTTAGTTCCTACTGCAACAACTTGAGAAACAGGATTTTGAACCACTTGGTCTTCAACGACTTCTCTAACCTCTTGACCATTGACCATCGATACTTTCGTTACAAGGCGACGCTGACCATTTACTCCAGCTGTAACGATACGAGTTTGTCCTTCTACTAGATTCGCATCTGGATTTGTGACCGTTTCAAAGGAAATCTCCACCAAACTCTCTTCCCGTCTAGTCTGAGGATTCTCAGAAACTAGTTTTTCTTCAACAGCAGGAACAACTGGAGACTCAACTACAGGTTTTTCGACGACAGTTTCTGGTGCAACAGCAGGTCTTTCTTGAAATACTTCTTTTTTCTCGATTTCATTTGCACTTTGCTTTTCGACTAGCAACTGAGGTTGTTCAGCTGAAGCTGGTCTTGATGGATGGAGCTCCGCTTCCTTGAAGTAACCAATATACTCATAACCTTCAATATGGATAACACCTTTTGCTAATCCTTCATGAGTAGTGGCAGAAATAGTTTGGTTATAAGAAAGTAGTTCCTTATTCTCAAAAGCAAATGTAGTGAAAGGAACCAAGTTGCTGGCACCAATAGAACTAATTAATAAGACACCAAGCACCTTACTACGATGTTTTTTAGATACTAATAGAACCGCCAAAGAAGCAGTAGCCAAGCCTAAACCAGCCAAGGCTAATTCTTTACTACCCGTATAAGGAAGTTCTTGGTTGCTACTAGCTTTCTTTCGATACACTGCATAGATAATATCATCATCTTGGAACTCCGCAGGAACCTCATGGTGAATCAAAGCTTTTTCAGAATCGGTCAATTCCTGCTCAGCCATATAACGATAATGGACAGTATTTGCTTGTCCCACTTCATTAGCCTGCACCTTGTCAACTAATAAAGTGCTAGCACCAAAAAGGAAGGCCCCGATAGCTACAGGACCAACCCCAACAGTTAACTTGCGAATGGAATATTTAGTAATTTTTTCAAGTTGTTCTTTTCTTCTTCTCATTTTCACGACTTTCTAATAGAATCTTGCGGATAATGCGCACGCGCACCTCCAATTAATTTTGGACGGCTAGCAAGAGCCGTTACATGGGCATGCCCAATTTCTCTCAAAAGAGGGCGAATCGGAACCTGAACATGCTTGACGTGCATGCCAATTGCAGTGTCCCCGATATCCAATCCAGCATGAGCCTTGATAAATTCAACCTCAACTGGATCCTTCATAAACTGAAAGGCTGCCAATTGACCCGAACCTCCTGCATGAAGGGTAGGAAGGACACTGACCATTTCCAAACCAAACTGCTCTGCCACCTGACGTTCAACAACGAGGGCCCGATTGACATGTTCACAACCTTGAACAGCTAGATGAATTCCTTTTTCCTCTAGGATAGCTAGAATGGTCTTCACAATGATTTCCCCAATTTCTTGGCTAGATTCCTTGCCAATCTGACCACCTATCACTTCACTAGAAGAAAGGCCCAAAACAAAAATGGATCCTTGCTTCAAATTGGCCTTTTCCAAAACATCTTCTACAATCTGGCTTGTTTCTCTTTGAATGTCTTTTTCCTTCATACTCGATACCTCTTTTATCATTATCTATCATATCGTTTTTTCTACTTTTTAGCAAGATAGACAACCTGAAAATCTTACTCCAACCTGCATAAAACTCCCAGAATTGACTGGGAGTTAACTAGTTTCTATTCTATTTATGTATATTTCAACTGTCGTCCCTTTTGAGGGAATAGAATCGATCTTCATTTGGTAATCTTCTCCAAAATGAAGTTTGAGCCTTTGGTCAACATTTTGAAGACCGACTCCCCCACGTTTGAGTTGACTTTGACTACTATCGCCAGCATCTTGGAAGCCCACTCCATCATCCTCAATACGGATGACCAATCCTGAATCCTGTTTCTGGACAGAAACTCTAATATGTCCTTGACCTTCCTTTTCCTTAATGCCATGGTACAGGGCATTCTCTACTAAGGGTTGTAGGACCAGCTTGGGCAAGACCAGCTTATCAAAGGCAGGATTTTCATCAATTTCGTATTCCAGCTTATCCCCATAGCGTTGTTTCTGGATAAAGAGATACTGGCGAACATGATTGATTTCGTCAGAGAGGCAAATCAAATCTTTACCCTGATTGAGCGCCAAACGGAAATAGGTTGCCAAGGACTTGGTCACCTGGACCACTCGCTGACTATCCTGAAATTCAGCCATCCAAATGATGGTATCCAAGGTATTATAGAGGAAATGAGGATTAATCTGACTCGACAAGGCTTGAAGTTGGTACTGACGGGTTGCTTCTTCCTGCCTGCGAATAGCTGCCATCAACTGATCAATCTGATCCAACATAGCATTGAACTGGCGAGTCACTTCTCTCAGTTCATGGGCACCAGTTTCCTTGGCACGAAGATTCTGATTACCAGAAGCAATCTCCAGCATGGTTTCTCTCAAGTCATTCAGAGGAGCAATCCAGCGTTTAAGACTAAGCCACACCAAACAGAGACAGGCAAGAAGAGATGTGAAACTGGCTCCAAGCAAGGTCCACATGAGTTGATTCCGAACCTGGTCTAACTTCTCCAACGAAGACACACCAAGCACCGTCCAATCAGTTCCTGCAATCTTTTCCTGACTGACATAGGATTGGTGATCTAGCGTATAGCCCTGCCCTGTCTCAATATAGGGTTTCATGGCCTCCATTTCGCTAGACGAACTATAAACTGTGTGTTGAGGATGGTAGACAAATTCATGGTTTTCATTGATGATAAAGGCAAAGCCCTGCTGCCCCAACTGGAGTTGGTTAAGATAGGCTTCCAGAGTTTCATAAGAAATATCCAAACGAAGCACGCCCAGATTAGCTCCCTTTGCATCAACAAGTTCTTGAGTGACAGAAATGACCCATTGACTGTCCGATTTACGAGCTGGAGTCAAAACTGGCTTAGTCCCCTGATGAATGGCCTTTTGGTACCAGTCCTCAGCCATCATATCTGAGGAGGTTTTCATCTGCACACTGTCATCTGTAGAAATAACTTGGCCTGATTTGGTGACCAGAACTACTGTTTTCAAGTCTTGGTCTGACTTTAAGATGGTCAAAAACAAATCTCGAATTCCCTTGACCTGGTCTTGACTGGGATTCTCAGCATAGGTTAGGACATCTGCCTGCTGGGTCAAACTGGTCGAGGTGGTTTCTAATTTTTTGATATAAGACTGGATAAAGTGGCTAGTTTGGCTGATAGTCGTCTGGCTATTGCCCTCAATGCTAGTCTCAATGGCCGAGGAACTAGATTGATAGTAGAAAGTCCCAACCAGAGCTAGGAGAATGAGAAAGACCAGAAAGATGGAAATAACCATTCTGACTAGGAGAGAAGAACGCTTCATCGGCCTTCTCCCTTCTTAAACTGACGAGGTGTCACACCTGCAATCTGTTTAAAACGTTGGGTAAAGTAGTTCATATCTTCAAAACCAACCTTTTCGGCTATCTCATAAATCTTTAAATCTGTGGTTAGAAGCAAGAGCTTAGCTTGTTTGACACGCTCTCTCACCAGGTAATCCTGAAAAGGCAGACCCAACTCTTTCTTAATCAAAGAACTCAGATAAGTCGGACTAAAACCCAAGTCACTGGCCAAACTCTTTAAACTAAATTGGCTGTCATCTAGATGAGACTGGATTTTCTTAGCCATATTTCCCTCAAACTTATCGATCAATAAATCTTGTAATTGCTCTTCCTTTTCTTCCTTATCCAACTTTTGCTTGATTTTCCCCAACATTTCCTCAATATCCTGACGAGAAAAGGGCTTGAGCAGGTAGTCATCCACACCTAGTTTGACAGCAGACAAGGCATAATCAAAATCATCGTAGCCTGTTAAAAAAACTAGATGCACCTGAGGATAGGTTTCTCGGACCAGACTGGCCAACTGGATGCCATTTAGCTGAGGCATGTTGATATCGGTTAAAATGATATCTGGCACCTGCTTTTGTATCAATTCCCAAGCCTGTCTTCCATTTTCAGCCTGACCGATGATTTCCATATCGTAGGCTGCTACATTGACCAGCTTGGTCAAGCCTTGTCTTACCAGATATTCATCTTCTACGATTAAGATTGTGTAGGTCATGCTTCTCTCCTTTGTCACTTACTAGTATCAGTATAGCAAAATTCTCCTCTAACTGCTTAGGAAAGCCCCCTTAATCAACATAATCTAGTAAATAAGCGTAGCCTTTTTCTTCCATTTGGTCTTTGGGAATAAAGCGGATAGAGAGACTATTAATACAGTAGCGCAAGCCACCCTTGTCCTGTGGTCCATCCGTAAAGACATGGCCAAGGTGAGAATCTCCAACTCGGCTCCGCACTTCCATGCGTGTCATATTGTAAGACTTATCTTCCTTGTAGGTGGCAACATCTGGACTGATTGGTTGGGTGAAACTAGGCCAACCACAACCAGACTCAAACTTGTCCTTTGATGAAAAGAGGGGTTCGCCAGTTGCCACATCCACATAGATACCAGATTCAAATTTATCCCAGTAGCGGTTTGAAAAAGCTCGTTCTGTTTGATTTTTCTGGGTAACTGCATACTCCTCAGGTGACAAGGTCTTTTTCAATTCTTCATCACTTGGTTTGGGATATTTGCTGGCATCGATGACGGGATAGGCCGCCTGATTGACATTGATATGGCAGTAGCCATTTGGATTTTTCTTGAGATAGTCTTGGTGGTAATCCTCTGCCACTACAAAATTCTTCAAGGTTTCCTTTTCAACTGCTAGAGGTTGATCGTATTTCTTAGCCACCTCATCAAAGACTTGGTTAATCACCTCTAAATCCTTGTCATCTGTGTAATAAACACCAGTACGGTACTGGGTTCCCACATCATTTCCTTGTTTATTTTTGCTGGTTGGATTGATAATGCGGAAATAATGAAGCAGGATTTCCTTGAGAGAAATTTGATTAGCATCATAGGTAACATGAACAGTCTCCGCATGACCTGTTTGGTTAATCAATTCGTACTTGGTTGTTTCCCCTCTACCATTTGCATAGCCTGAAACGGCATCTGTCACTCCGGGAACGCGTGAGAAATATTCCTCCACTCCCCAGAAACATCCCCCAGCTAGATAAATTTCGTGCAAGTCTGCATCTTTACTCACTTCTGTTTTTTTCACTGTTTTTCCTCCTTGGCTAACTGATGCTTTCTCAATTTGCGAGCTATCTGTCTGCCCTGCATTTCGCATCAATAGAAAATAGAAACCGCTTATGGCTAGGAAAAAGATTCCTGCCAAGACAAACAATTTTACTTTATCATTCATGACCTTTCTCTACCCCATTTCTTTCAATGTTTTTAAAATCATATCCTTATCCATAAAACCTGGTTGCGTTTTGACCAGCTTGCCTTCCTTGTCTATAAAGGCTTGAGTTGGGTAAGAACGGACACCATAACTTTCCAAAAGTTTACCTGATGGATCAATTAGAACTGGAAAATGTTTATAATCCAAGCCCTTGTACCAATTCTTAAAGTCCGCTTCTGCTTGTTCCCCCTTGTGTCCAGGAGAGACCACTGTCAAAACTACATAGTCATCACCAGCATCCTTAGCAATTTCATCCGTATCTGGAAGACTGGCTAGACAGATGGAACACCAAGAAGCCCAGAATTTGAGATAGACTTTCTTGCCCTTGTAATCAGACAAGCGGTAGGTCTTGCCATCTACTCCTGTCAGTTCGAAATCAGCAACCGCCTGACCTTTAGTCGCAGTTTGCGAACTAACTTGTTCTGTTTTTGTTTGCTCCTTCATAGTAGATTCGTCTGACATATTTTTAGCCGAACAGGCTGCCAAACAACAGATTGAGCCTACTCCAAGGAGACATGTTTGCCATTTTTTCATTTCTTTTTCCTCTCTATTCAAATAATGTAGTCAAAATGGAAGCATTTCCCAAAAGCACCAAGATTCCCATCACGATAATGAGGAAACCACCCACTTTTTTGAAGGTTCCGAGATAAGGATGGAGTTTTCGGAAATGTTTCAAAACATAGCTGGAGGCTAGAGCTAGAACCAAAAATGGTAGCGCCAAACCTAGCGTGTAAATCAGCATGAGACCAGCTCCCTGCCAAGCACTTGAACCACCTGAAGCCGCCAAGGCCAAAACAGAGGCAAGAACCGGCCCCACACAAGGCGTCCAAGCAAAACTAAAGGTCAACCCCAGTAAAAATGCCTGACTATAGCCCTTACCCTTTTGCACCTGTCTCTGTAATTGTAACCTTCTTTCCTTGTAAAGTCCCTGAAAATGTAAGACTTCCATCTGGTGCAAGCCCAAGAGAATGATGACCGCACCCGTCACATACTGAAACCAAGAAGCATACAGCAAATTGCCTAAAAAACCAGCTCCATAGCCTAGTAAGATAAAAACAAAGGATATCCCTGCTATAAAGGCCAAAGTTCTCAATAGACTAACAAGTGAGATTGAATATTTTCCACTAGAAGCCTGAGCACCATCTTTGTCATCCAACAAGACCCCTGCATAAACCGGTAACAAGGGTAAGATACAAGGAGAAAAGAAGGAAAGAATTCCAGCAAGAAAAACACTGATAAAAAAGATTATATTATCCATTGCCTTCCTCCATTCTTTGATTTGATAGGACTATTATAGCCCCAAAACTCCAGAAAAAACAGGGACAATGATAGGGAAAAATAGGAATTTAATCAGGTTATGTAAAAAATGTTGCAAAAAAAGCCAGACACAGTCTGACTTTGATGGAAACTGAAAAGAAAATTCACTAATCTTCCATACTTATCTGATAATAAATAAGGTCCGCAAGATAGCCTTTTCTCTCTACACCATTGCTAATAGTCTTTAGATAGGACATTCCAACCTTCTCCATGACACGACCTGAAGCTGGATTGAGACTGGCATATCGTGCTCTGACCTTTTGAAAACCTGCTTGAATTAAACAAAAGTCCAAGACAGCTTTCAAGGTCTCTGTCATCACACCCCGGCCCCAATAATTATTTCCTAAAACATAACCAATTTCACAACTTGAATCTTCCTCGTGTATTTCAACGATACTAATATCTCCAATTACTTGGTCTGGGTTTTCTTTGAGACAAATGGCCCATTTGTAATAGTTGGGATTAGCATAGGATGCAACCCAATTTCGAATCGAATTTCGAGTCACCTCGATATTAGAATGGGGATCCCAAGTGACATAGGTTAGATTCTCAGCGGACGAAGCCCAATTCTGAAACATAGCTTCTGCATCACTCTCCACAAATCGTCTCAAAATCAAACGGTCTGTCTGTAATATTTGCGTACCGATAGATTTCATGATGCTGCCTCACTTTCTGATAGATGGTTCTATGTCCAATCTCCATTGAAATTTGCTTTTACTGTCCCATTTCTAGACTTGGATTAAAAAGGTCACCCAAACCTTCTCTCACTTTCTTATTTCAATGTGAGAGGCTGAAAACCTCCACTGGAGGTTCCTCATTTTCTTATTTCTAAACTCGGGGTAAAAAGGTCCCCCGGACCTTTTTACTCCCAAAAGTCATCGAATACGGTGATGGGTAGGTGGCGTTTATGTTGGCCTTTATGCCACCAGTTTTCGATAGTCGCTTGGGCTTCTGGGCTGATTGTTTTACCTTCTAGGTAGTCATCAATCTCTTCATAAGTGACTCCGAGGGCTACTTCATCAGCTAGACCCGGTTTATCTTCTTCTAGGTCTGCTGTTGGGATTTTTTCATAAAGGGCTGGGTCTGCACCAAGTTCCTGCAAGAGTTGTTTTCCTTGACGTTTATTGAGGCGGTAAAGAGGGAGAATATCCGCACCACCGTCACCAAACTTGGTAAAGAAACCTGTGATATTTTCCGCGGCGTGGTCTGTTCCAATGACCGCTCCGCTATGGGAACCAGCAAGGGCATACTGAGCAATCATACGGCAACGTGCCTTGATATTGCCCTTGTTGAAGTCTGAGACAGGACTACCTGTCGCTTCAACTGCAGCTGTCATGGCATCAGCTGATTCCTTGATATTCACAACCAAGCTGACATCTGGCTGGATGAATGCTAGGGCTTTTTGAGCATCTGCTTCATCAGCTTGCACTCCATATGGCAGGCGGACAGCGATAAATTTGTAGCTGTCATCCCCTATCTCTGCTCGCAGTTCTTCCATAGCCAGTTGAGCCAATCGTCCTGCCAAAGTCGAGTCCTGCCCTCCAGAAATCCCTAGTACAAAGGTTTTTAAGAAGGGATGTTTTTTCAGGTATCTCTTTAAGAAATCAATGGAACGACGGATTTCTTTCTGGGCATCAATCACCGGTTTGACACCCAGCTCTTGGATAATCGTTTCTTGCAAACTCATTCTTCTTCTCCTTCACCAAGGGCTTCCTTGCGCATCTTGTCAATCAAGTCCATCTTATCTTGCCATACATCACGCGCCAAATCCACTGGATAGTGCTGCGGATTGAGCACGCGCTTGTACTCATCCCAAAGCTTGTCAAATTCCTTACGAGCATAATCCTGAATCTCAGTCAAGCTAGGCAGATTGTAAATCAATTTTCCGTCTTTGAAGATATCCACCAAGAGAGGAACAGCATCAAAATTACGAACGGTCTTCTTGATGTAGGTATAAGTTGGATGGAACATCTTGATTTCAGTCATGTCGCTCACATCCACACCGTCATAAGTGATGTAGTCGCCTTCTGACTTGCCTTTTTCCAGACTGGTAATGCGCCACACCTGCTTCTTACCTGGCGTCGACACTTTTTCCGCATTATTAGACAGCTTGATAGTATTGCGTATTTTCCCATTTTCATCTTCGATTGCAACAATCTTGTAAACTGCACCAAGAGCTGGCTGGTCATAGGCTGTAATCAGCTTGGTACCCACACCCCAGACATCAATCTTGGCCTTTTGCATCTTGAGGTTGAGGATGGTATTTTCATCCAAATCATTAGAAGCATAAATCTTAGCCTCGGTAAATCCAGCCTCGTCCAGTTGCTGACGGACTTTCTTAGAAATGTAGGCAATATCCCCAGAGTCAATCCGCACACCCATAAAGTTAATCTGGTCGCCCAACTCACGCGCCACCTGAATGGCAGCGGGTACCCCAATACGAAGGGTGTCATAGGTATCCACAAGAAAGACACAGTTTTTGTGGGTCGCAGCATAAGCCTTGAAAGCCTCATAATCATTGCCATAAACCTGCACCAAGGAATGTGCGTGAGTCCCCAAGACAGGAATATCAAAGAGTTTACCCGCACGCACGTTGCTAGTTCCATTGGCACCACCAATTACCGCTGCGCGTGTTCCCCAGATAGCCGCATCCATCTCTTGCGCCCGACGTGTCCCAAACTCCATTAAAGGTTCATCTTCAATGACTGAACGAATACGAGCTGCCTTAGTCGCCACCAAGGTCTGGTAGTTGACGATGTTCAAAAGAGCCGTTTCGACCAACTGACATTGGGCTAGAGGGCCTTCAACTTGCACAATCGGCTCATTAGCAAAAACCAAGTCCCCTTCTTGGGCAGAACGAACGGTCAACTCCAACTTGAAATTGCGGAGATAGTCCAAGAATGCCCCATGATAGCCCAGCGACTCCAAATAGGCAATATCGCTATCTGAAAAACGCAGGTCTTCAAGATAACTCACAATTCTTTCCAAACCTGCAAAAACCGCATAGCCGTTCTTAAAAGGCTGTTGGCGGAAATAAACCTCAAAGACCGCCTTTTTATTGTGAATCCCTTGGTCAAAGTAAACCTGCATCATGTTAATCTGGTACAAGTCCGTGTGCAATGTCAAACTATCATCTGGATACATACTTTTCCTACTTCCTTAACTAGAAACCAATGAAAATTTTCAAAAACTTTCATGTATTCCAATAAATTAGTACTATTATATCACATTTTAGCTGGATTGAGAAAAGAGTAACAAGCTATTCACCACTCTCCAGTTCATCCATATCTTGTTCAAACTTTTTCTGAGCCCATTCACCATAGCTCAATGCAATATATAAATGTCATTTTGTAAAATTTTGTTAACAAAAAACTCTCTACCATAAAAAATAGAGAGTGTTATGCTTATTCAATTTTTTTCAAAATATCGACGACATCACTTCTTTTCTTAACCTGATAGGACTTGATTCCCAATTTCTCAGCTGCGATTGTATTGTCCTCAATATCGTCCAGAAAGACACAATTTGTAGGATTTAACTGGTATTTATCGAGAATCCCCTTCATACTTATGTCAAGAACCCCTCTTTGTATTATACCTTCATATTCTCCTTACAAATCCTTTTGGTAATAATATCTTTGCCCAATGTAGGGATAGTCTTGTAACCTAAAGACTTCCTTGTAGCCATGCCTTTTATAAAAATCTGGAGCTTGAAACTGGTAGGTATTGACAAAAGCAAAACGACAGTTTCGATTCTTAGCTTCAGTTTCTGCTTGTTGCAATAGTTTTGAACCGATTCCTTGCCCTCTCAATTCCTCTTTTACAAATAAATACTCGATTTCTAGCCAATTTCCAAAAGTCTCTGCTATCAAACCTGCCAGGAGATTGCCCTTTTCATCTTCGACATAAAGATTAAGTGGCTCACTTTCAGCTTCTTCTCTTTTTGAACGATTATAAGCACGAATCAAATTCCCAATTTC
>CAUQVK010000036.1:0-15593 GCA_963521495.1 uncultured Streptococcus sp. | reverse complement strand
CTTCTGTTCATTTTTCTTCCTCAAATGTATTCAAAAAGAGAGGCTAGGCCTCTCTCAGATTGAAGACAAAGTTCTTAGACTACAAGTTTCTAAGGGCTTTTCTTTGTGTAAAGTCGTATAAAAGATGTAAGAAAAGTTGTGAGGTGTTCCCTATGTTTCACAAAGAAAATCCAGACTACAAGCGCAATCAAGTTGGTTTTTACATGCTAGATGAACTCGTTCCGCAAGACCATTTTCTTCGTCAGGTTGAGCAGGTTATCGATTTTTCCTTCATCTATGACTTGGTTGCAGATACTTAAAAGGGCGTCCTAGTTTAGACCCTGTTATGCTGGTTAAAATCCCTCTCATCCAATGTTTCTACGGTATCCGTTCCATGCGCCAAACTATCAAGGACATTGAGGTCAATACCGCCTATCGCTGGTTTCTGGGTTTGAGTTTAAACGATAAGGTTCCTCATTTTACCACCTATGGCAAAAATTACAATCGTCGTTTTCAAGATAAGGAAGTAATCGAGGAAATTTTTCATTATGTCCTATCCATTGTATGGGGGCAAGGTTTGATTGAACCGACTGAGATTTTTATTGATGGAACTCATATCAAGGCCGCAGCCAATAACCACAAATATACTCATCAAGTGTTAGACAAGCAAGCTAAGTTTATGAGTGAGCAACTGGATATTGAGATTGGCTTAGATCGGAAAAAGCTGCTGACCAAGTCATAGTAAGGACTAAACATATCCATAGTAATAATTTTCACTCGACATCGGACAGCTCTATTGTAGCGAATAAAGTGATTTCGGATGACAGCCTGTGTTCTACTTTCAAGAACAGCGATGATACTAAGATTATCAAAATCTTGCGCAAAGAAACTCATCTTTCCCTTTGTAAAGGCATATTCGTCCCAAGACATAATCTCAGGCAGATTTCTAAAATTACACTCAAAATGGAAATCGTTGAGCTTTTGAATGACAGTTGAAGTTGAAATGGAAAGCTGATGGGCAATATCGGTCATAGAAGTCTTTTCAATTAACTTTTGCGCAATCTTTTGGTTGATAATACGAGGAATTTGATGATTCTTCTTGACGAGTGAGGTCTCGGCGACCATCATTTTCGAGCAATGATAGCACTTGAAACGACGCTTTTTAAGGAGAATTCTAGTGGGCATACCAGTCGTTTTGAGGTAAGGAATCTTAGACGGTTTTGAAAGTCATATTTCTTCATTTGACTTCCACAATAAGGACAAGATGGAGCCTCATAGTCCAGTTTGGCGATGATTTCTTTGTATGTATCCCTATTGATGATATCCATAAATTGGATATTAGGGTCTTTGATATCGAGTAGTTTTGTGATAAAATGTAATTGTTCCATATGATTCTTTCTAATGAGTTGTTTGATCGCTTTTCATTATAGGTCATATGGGACTTTTTTTCTACACAAAATAGGCTCCACAATATCCATAGGGGGTTACCCACTACAAATATTATAGAGCCATTAAAACGATGTTTGTCTTCAATCTGACCACTCCTTCAAAAGAGTTGTTTTTTGTAATTAAATTTGTTCAGCAATAACCTTTTCAGCAAGGTTCATAGCGTGGTCAGATACACGAGTGTAGTGAGAAATGATATCGATAAAGTTGACCCCAGCTTGGGTAGAACACTCGCCTTTATTGAGGCGTTTGATATGTGTTTTTCTAAGAACACGTTCCATATTGTTGATTTCTTCGTGACGTTCAATCAGACTTTGAGCTTTTTGGACATCGTTGGTTTCAACACATTCTAGAGCATCCTTAGTAAATTCAGTTGTTTGACGATAGATTTCTTCTAATTCTTCAAGTGCAGCTTCAGAGAAGGTGACATTTTTTCGTTGGAGGTAATCTGTTAGATTAATAAGTGCTTCAGCATGGTCTCCAATTCGTTCCAAGTCACGTGATGAATCAAGAATATTAGTTAAAATTTCACTCTCTTTTTGACTCAAGGCTTCACCAGATAGGGAAATGAGATAGCGAGTTAATTGTTCATCAATTGTATTGATAGCTTCTTCTGTCTTATGCCCTTTTTCTGCAAGCTTTCCATCGAGACTGATAATGTAGTTGTAAGACAGGTCAAAAGCTTTAGCCGCATAGTTACCTAAGTGTAGAAGTTCTTTTTTAGCATTTCCGAGAGCGATAGAAGGAGCTTGTTTAATCATATGTTCATCCAAATAAAGAGGCTCATATTTAACAACTTCGTCTTCACCAGGAATGATTTTTGTTACAAAAAAGGCCAAGGCTCCGATGAATGGGAACTGGATAATGGTATTTGTAATATTAAAGGTTCCGTGAGCAAAGGCAATCGTCATTTCTGGTGCTAGACCAAGAGCAGATTCAAACCATTGAATTAAAGAAGTAAAGGGAACCAAGAAAACAATACAGATAACTGTTCCGATAACATTGAAGGCTACGTGAGCTCCAGCAACTCGCTTGGCAGCGATATTTGCACCAAGTGAAGCGATAATAGCTGTGATAGTTGTTCCAATATTGTCACCAAATAGGACTGGTAAGGCTCCTTGTAGATCGATGAGGCCACTCGCATAAAGGTTTTGTAAAATACCGATAGTGGCTGATGAAGCTTGAATGAGCAAGGTTAATCCTGTACCCACAAAGACACCTAAAATCGGACTCTTACTTAACTCAACCATATAGTCTCTAAAGACTTGAAGGTCTTTTAAGGGTTCCATTGCCCCACTCATAAGATTGAGGGCAAAAAAGATACCGCCAACACCAAATAGAATACGTCCGATATTATTAATCGAGCGATTCTTGGTAAAGAAGAGACAGACAGCTCCTATAAAGAGCATTGGTAAAGCATAATCTCCAAGCTTAAAACCGATGATAAAGGATGTGACAGTGGTTCCAATATTGGCTCCCATGACAATACCGATAGCTTGACGCAAGGTCAAAAGTCCTGCACTAACCAGTCCGACTGTAATAACTGTTACGCCTGAACTTGATTGGATTAGGGCCGTCATTCCGATACCAACCAGAACACCGAAGAAGGGATTGCTGGTATATTTATCAATGTAAAAACGAAGGCGATCTCCAGCAGCTTGTTGCAAACCGTCTCCCATGGTCTTGATACTATATAAAAATAGTCCCAGACCACCTAAAAAATGAAATAAAATTTCCTGCCAATTAATGGACATTTCTTTTTCCTCCGAAAAATAATAACGGAATATCTCCTATTCTATTTTAAAGGATAAAAGTAAATCTAACAAGTGTTAAGGTCAGATTTGAGAAGAAAAATCTTGAGTAGAGGGTAAATTTACTATAATTTTTATTAGAGAAATTTGACCTCTCTCCTCATCTGTAAAAAGTGCTAAATTTCCAAACTAAGTTCCACTGCTAATACAAGTGGAAGTTAGTCTGATAAAAATCGTAAAAACCAGTGGAAATCCGTGTCAGGGTAAGTTCCACTGGTTTTACTCATGCTTGATTTCATCGTTTTTGTAACCAAAATGAATCGAAAAAAAGAGCGCACAAAATCCCCTTATCTGAAAGCGTTTCAGATTAAGTTTCGCTATGGTGGAAGTTAGTGTGAGACGTTTGAATGGGGTTGAAGGTTAGTTTTTAGAACTTATGTTGGAGTAATGTAGAAGACTGATAGACATCTTCTGCAGGTATTTTAGAAATGCCAAGAAGCTTAGGAACCTCTTCTCCGTAAGTAAAGGCAAAGAGCTCATAGGCTGACTTTCCATTCAAAGCAGCACGTTTGACGCTGTTGACATGCGAACAGACGAGATTGATGTTCTCTTGAGTTAAGTTGTAAAAGGATGTTCCTTGAGGTAGGGTGTCGCGAATCAGCGCTCCATTCTTCCTTTCTGGTCAGAGCGATTAGGGTCACAAAAGAAGAGTTTACTCTCTCCTCGCACATCCATTTCGATATCATCAACCCTGGCAAACTCTCCACCATTATCTGTCAGGATGACAGGAAAGAGTTGGAAGAAATCTTTGTCAGCTTGGTGAAGAGTGTTCTTGATGTCATAGAGGTGTTTGGTAACCTCAAGGGCAGTTTTATTATCCAGAAGTCTAGCGAAGATAAAGTTACAGAAAGATAGATTGAAGGTGAGTAGGACTTTACCTCCCATCCTCCCCATAACTGTATCCATTTCTAGCCAAGAATTCAGTTGATTAAGAGTCAAATAATTTTGGGAATCCTCATAGGAACGGCCTTTTTTAGCCTCTTTAGGGATAGAAGGTAGCTTACTTTTCCGTCTCTCTTTAAATTTAACGGCTCTGGCTAGGTCAATAGGAGCGATAGATAGGTATCCTTTCGGATATGTCGATAGACAGTTGAGGCACTGACATCAAGGTTATGAGTTTTGAGGATATGATAGATGTGTTGTCCCTTTTTAACCCCATCAGAAATGACTTTGTCCATATCCCAGAAAGTCTGAGAGTTGAGAGGAGTTCCTTCACGAGCTTCTACAAGAGTTTGTTCGTACTGTTTTTGAGCTTGTTTAGCGAGATAGAAGATTTTCTGCTAGCCACAATTTTGTCTTCTTTTAGGGCAGCCATTACAGGCAAAGGGAGCTTTATTGAGCAGAGGGCAAGGAAGGTTATCACAGGTAGACTCTCGGACTTGTCTGTTTCGTTTCACTTCTTTGGAAACGGTTGTCGGATCTTTTAGAATGGATTGTCCAATAGCTTTGAAGGTTTCACCGCGCTCTAAGCCTAATTGGATATCATTACGGTCTGAAAGGGTAAGGTGTTTATGTTTTGTCATAGTGAGCCTCATTTCTAACTCAAACGTCTCACACTTAATTCCACCATAAAAATCCGTTTTAGACTAATTTCCACTTTGGTCAGGCAAGTGGAAGTTACTTTGAGAAGTTACTTCTGTAAAAAATATTTTAAAATTCATCAACATCTCTTGACGCTATTTTTCCAAAGCAGTATAATAACACTTATTGAATTTTTCAACAAAGGAAACAACTATGTTTACAAAATTAAAACAAACCTTTATCGGTCGTCCTCTTAAGTCCTTAACCGAAGGCGAAGGGGGACTACTGGGAAAAATGCAGGCACTGGCCATGTTGTCAAGCGACGCTCTGTCCTCCATTGCCTATGGACCTGAGCAAGTAGTCCTCGTCTTGGCTAGCCTCTCTCCTCTAGCTATATGGTGGAGCCTTCCTATCGGCCTCTTTGTCCTCCTGCTCCTAGCTAGCCTGACCGTTTCCTACCGTCAAATCATCCATGCCTACCCTCAAGGTGGAGGGGCATATATGGTTACTCGAGAAAATCTATCTCCCCAACTTGGCTTGATTGCTGGAGGTAGTCTTCTGGTTGACTATATGTTGACCGTAGCGGTGTCTGTTGCTTCTGGAGCTGACGCTATCACAGCAGCTCTCCCTGCTCTCCACCCTTACAACCTCCACATCTCCATTTTTCTGGTTTGCTTGCTCATGCTCCTGAACTTACGGGGCTTAAAAGAATCTGCCAGTTCACTGATGATTCCTGTCTATCTCTTTATCATCAGCACTGTCTTTCTCTTGCTCTATGGAATCTTTCAACTAGTGACAGGTTCTCTCAGCTATCAGGCTACTTCACCTATTGGGCATGCTGTTCCGAGCCTGTCTATCGTTCTCATTCTAAGAGCTTTTACCAGCGGATCTGCCTCTCTGACAGGGGTTGAAGCTATTTCAAATGCCGTTCCCTTTTTCAAGGCTCCAAAAGAAAAGAATGCCGCTCAAACCTTGACCATTATGTCACTGATTTTAGGTTTTCTTTTTGCTGGTATCACCTTCCTAAACTACTGGATGGGGATTATGCCTCAACACGGAGAAACTATTCTTTCACAGATGGCTCAAGGCATCCTTGGTAATTCCTTCTTAGGCCACCTTGGGTATTATATCTTCCAATTCTCCACAGCCTTGATTTTGGCCGTAGCTGCAAATACTGGCTTTTCAGCCTTCCCTATGCTGGCTTACAATATGGCTAAAAACAAATACATGCCCCATCTCTTTATGGAAAAAGGAGACCGCCTAGGCTACTCCAATGGAATTTTAACTCTGGCTTTTGGGGCTATGATTCTTCTTCTCATTTTTAATGGCAATACCGAACGCTTGATTCCTCTTTATACTATCGGGGTCTTCGTTCCCTTCGCCCTATCTCAGACTGGGATGATTCGTCATTGGAAAAAGGAAAAAGGAGCAAACTTCTTAAAACCTGCTCTTGCTAATATCCTTGGGGCAATCATTTGCTACGCGATTGTACTAATCTTGCTCTTTTTCCGTCTCAGTGATATCTGGCCTTTCTTCCCGATTATTCTCGTACTCACCCTACTCTTCTTGGCAATTCACAGTCATTACCAAAAAGTAGCCCAACAACTGCGACTCTATGAAGGAATCGAAAAACGTACCTACGATGGAAATCTTGTCCTCGTCCTAGTAGGAAATGTTACCAGAGTCAGCGTCGGAGCCATTAACTATGCCCAAAGTATCGGTGACGAAGTCTTAGCCATGCACATTTCTACAAAGGAAACCGCAGAGAAAGACCAAGAAATTCTCCAAGAATTTGCCGATTACTTCCCAACCATTACTCTGAAAAATATCAAGACCAGCTACCGCGATATCATTACCCCTACTGTCAAGTATGTCAAACGAATTTCCGAGGAAGCTCAGAAAAAGAACTATACAGTCACTGTCCTCGTCCCCCAGTTTATCCCTAATAAACCTTGGCAAAATATCCTGCACAATCAGATGAGTCTTAAACTCAAATATGCACTCCGTTGGCACCAAGATGTCGTTGTCGCTAGCTACTCTTATCACTTAAAAGAATAAAAGAAAAGCATCACCAGAACGAGACCACTTCTGGCGATGCTTTTTCGTAATCAGGGCAAGACGGAGCCTCATAATCCAGTTTAGCGATGATTTCTTTGTGTGTATACCTATTAACAACATCCACAAATTGGATATTAGGGTCTTTAATGTCAAGGAGTCTTGTGATAAAATTTAATTGTTCCATAAGAATCTTTCTAATGATGGTTTGGTCACTTTTCATTATAGGTCTTATGGGACTTTTTTCTACAACAAATAGGATCCATAATTCCAATGGTGGTTTTACCCACTACAGAAATTATAGAGCCCTATTAAAGATGTATTTTTTGAGAACTAGTTTAGTTCTCTTTTTATTTGAAAAAATACAGTAAAAAAGCTCAAAAATCACTTCCTGTGCTATACTGTAATTGAATTTTTTTTAGTTTTGGCGTAGGATTCGATACTTATTTTTATCGAGAATATGGTCGTTCATTAAAAGACCAGTTAATAAGAGGTAACGTATCTGGAAGAAGATATCAGAGGATTTCTTTGGTTACAGGGCTAACAAATGATGAGTTAATCGCTCCAATGACTCACGAAGAGACGATGACGAGCGACTTTTTTGAAGCTTGGTTTCAGAAGTTTCTCTTACCAACATTAAATACACCATCAGTTATTATTATGGATAATGCAAGATTCCATAGAATGGGTAAGCTAGAAGAGTTTGGGCATAAACTTTTACCTCTTCCTCCCTACTCACCTGAGTACAATCCCTATTGAGAAAACATGGGCTCATATCAAAAAGCACCTCAAAAAGGTATTAACAAGTTGCAATACTTTTTTTGAGGCTCTTTTGTCTTGTTCTTGATTCAATTTGCTATACAATAAGAGAACGATTCAAAATTAAAAAGCTAGAGTTCCGCAATTGGAAATCTCTAGCTTTTTTATGGCTGAGAACTATTTTGTCTCAAGCTCACTATTAGTTTGATAATAATTATTTGTCAATTATTTGGACACTAAGTCAATCATTTTAAAAATCTAAATCTCACTAGAGTTGATGAAGCTAATTTGAACAGAAAATGATCATCTTGACTTTAAATTAGATACAAGAATGCCAATGTCACCAAACTTGCAACCAGTCCGATTCCCCAGAAGAAGAAATCTACCTCCCATTCACTCCATGGCTTACCTTGACCTGAGAATCCACCAAGTTCAAAGTGGTGGTGAACGGGAGTCATGCGGAAAATACGTTTCCCTTCTGTCAATTTAAAATAGGTAATTTGCATCATGACAGAAGTCGTTTCAAATACATAAACAATCCCAATGATTAAGAGAGTCCATTCTTGGTGCAAGGCCATGGAAATAGCTGCCAACATTCCCCCTAGAGCCAGACTTCCAACATCCCCCATAAAGACTTTGGCAGGTTTATGGTTAAAGATGAAGAAGCCAAGCAATCCACCAATCATAGGTAGAATAACAAGAAGCAGATCGAACTGGTTTTGCATATAAGCAATCACACCATAGGCAGATAAGCTAATAACCACAGATATACTAGCCAGACCGTCAATCCCATCTGTCAAGTTAACTGCATTTGAAAATCCGACTAACCAGAAAACAGTGAAAATAATGTAGAACCATCCTAAATGAAGTGGATAACCAAAGACAGAAAGTATTTCTCCTCCACGTTCATAAAAAAGATAGAAAATAATCGCTCCTAGAATTTGAAGTGCTAGCTTCTGCTTTGGATTAAGTCCCTCATTAATTTTACGAAAGACCTTTAAGAAATCATCTAAAAAACCTACCAAACCATACAAAACCAATATAAATAAAATCATTCCTACATTATTGCTAAATTGGTTACTAAATAGAGAGGTAAAAAATGTTACCAAAACAGAAGTAACTAGGAAAACAACTCCTCCCATTGTTGGAGTTCCAGCTTTTGCTTGGTGCTGTTTAACATCCTCGTGCATCTGCTGGCCTGTTATCTGTGCCTTTCTATAAAACCTAATAAAAGTTGGAATTCCTACTAAAGTAAGTAAAAATGTTAGAATCCCAGTAAAAAAGGAAATAAACATACTAGTCTCCTAAAGTTAATTTAATATTTTTTATGTTCTTTATAGCTGTATTGGCACGAACATCTTGTTTTTGAACAACAGAACCTGAACCCTCAAATTCTAGTTCAATATCTAACCATTTAGCGAATTTTTCAGCAGTTGCCTTTGTCCAACCATACATATCGGGAATTTCTTCTACCTTATCAGACAAAAGAAGAACTTGTTCATTTGGTTCAATATTTTTCCCTTCAGCTACAGAAGATTCTTTAATCTTTGTACCAGTTCCAATTACAATTGGTTGAACTATATTACGACGTAAAACTTCAGCCATATCGCCTGGTGATATATCTTTAATTCCAGGCATTGCAAAAGAAGCTTTGCTATTTATCGCTTCCAAATTTTTAGCTGTAGAGTTAAGATTGAGGCTATCTTTCATGAGAGAGACTCTCTCCAAGATTGGATTAGCAAAATCTCCGATTGCAACACTTGTATAATGTTCAGGTTGCTGTATTGTCACATACATAATAAAATCAGGATTTTCCGCGGGATTCATTGATACAACTGAAAATATGTAATTGGTTGCACCAACTAAGTATCCTCCATTTTTCTCATCCGCAATTTGGGCAGTACCTGACTTAACTGCCACATTTTGTCCGGGAACTGTTATGATTGGTTTCCCTGTTAGATGGTTATACATGGTCCCGTAAAAAGGATCCGTTCCAACTAAGATCATGTGATTTCGAGTTGTGCTTGCTGCCTCTTTGGAAACAGGATTTCCTACTATTTCTTTTTGTGACTTACGTACGGACTGATTATTAGGATCATACAGGGCACGTATAAATTTCGGCTCCAGCATAACTCCATCATTAGCAATAGCTGTAAAGGCACGAAGCATTTGTGTTTGTGTTACTGAAATCCCTTGCCCAAATGAGCTTTGAGCAATATTGACAATATTATCAGCTGGAAGTTGACCAGCGTATTCATCTGTCAAGCCAAAGCGAGTTGGGACCCCAAATTTAAAGCGGTTTAGATAATCCAACCAAGTAGCATCTCCCATTTTTTGTTCAAGTAGACTCATTCCAACATTACTGGAGTGAGCGAAACCTTGTGAGAAAGTCATCATCCCACCAGTAGTCAAACCATCATTAACATCCCAATCTCGAATCGTCGCATCCGCTATTTTTAATTCACTGCTATTGAAGTATTCTCCACTTGGGAAGGTATTATTATCAATAGAAGAAGCTAACGTCATAACCTTCATGGTTGATCCTGGTTCATAGTTACTTTGATAAAGAATATCACGCCAAACAAAGTCTTTGGTAAGACCTTCCTTGGTATCCGCATCAAAAGTGGGACGTTGTGTAGTTGCAAGAATCTCACCTGTTTTCGCACTCACAAGTGTTGCGTTTACATACTTCCCTTTAAGCTTTTCCTGAAAGGCATCCATTTGATTTTCCATAAAGGATTGAATGGTACTTGAGATTGTTGTATACACATCTTTGCCATCTACTGTTTGTTGAGATACTTGTTCGGTCCCTGGTACAATATTTCCCTGCCGATCTTTTTCATATGTAATAATACCATCTGTACCTGCCAGGATACTATTTAAAGAACTCTCCATCCCAGATGTCCCCAAGAGGCTTTTACTCCCATCTTCATTTTCATGTAGCTGTGCTAAACCAATAAAGGATGAGGCAAACTGGCCATTAGGATAACTACGATTGGGACTAGTTGTGAAGTCAACACCTTCAATACTTGCATCTTTTAGATCTTTTTTAATAGCCATCATATTTGCATAAGTAATACCATTTCCTTTAGCACCAAATGAAACTTGGTTCAGATTGGGTTGCGAAAGTTGATCTTTCACATAAGATTCATCTATATCCAAATACTTATGAAAAACTTCAGCCACTTTATTAAATTGTGATTTCTCTACATAGAGGATTTTACCAGTTGCTGACTTATACTTCTCATCAATTACTGCAAAGACGTTATAAGAAGTTGCATCTTCTGCAATAGGAACACCATTACGATCATAGATGGTTCCCCTACGGGCAGGAACCGTCCGAGTAATTTGATGGACTTTCTTAGCTTCTTTTACTAAGTCTATCCCAAAACGCTTTCCTGTACCAATAATAACGGCAAAGTTTACCAAAAATATAAAGAAAAGAAAAACGGATACTAAACTAAGGTTTATTCCAACCTTACGACGATTTAATGATGGAGATTTGCGATTTGTTACTGCAAATCTGGTTATTTTTTCTGTCCACTTCATATACTACTCCGCTGCTCGGATATTTTCATTATTCAATTTCAAATCTTTTTTGCTTGCTATCTCTTTTAAACGTTCTAAGCGAATTAATTCATTAACTTCTTGCTTAGCATCGTCTAATTCTGTTTTTTTCTCCTCTATCTGTGCATTAATTTTTGTCAAATCATTTTGCACTTTTAATAGTCGTGTTTGCATGAAAATAATACTGATTGCTAAAACAAGAGCTGTAAAAGCAATGGAAATATAAAAGGCTTTTTCCACTCGTGAAAATCTCTTAAATTTGGTTTGTAATAACTGGCTGGTTTTTTCGATTCTTTCTGCCATCCTTTTTCCTCTTACTTGTGAATTTTTCTGGCCACGCGCAACTTAGCTGAGTGCGAGCGGTTATTGGCTTCTAATTCTTCTGCACTTGGCAAGATTGGCTTACGGGATACCAATTCCATCTTGGGCTTGAGATCATCTGGGATGAAAGGCAAACCTTTTGGAACTTCAACCGTTGAAGCTTCCTTGAACAATTGCTTAGTCAAGCGGTCTTCCAAGGAATGAAAGGTAATCACTGAAATTCTACCATCCAAAGCCAACATATCCATAGCCTGCTGGATGGACTCATCTGCCGCTCCCAGTTCATCATTGACTTCAATTCGAATAGCCTGGAAAATCTGCTTAGCAGGATGGCCCTTCTTCTTGAGTTCCTTGGCAGGTTTAGCCGACTTGATAATCTCTGCTAACTCAGTCGTTGTCTCAATCGGCTTGACTTCCCGAGCTTGTTCAATCTTACGCGCAATCTGTTTAGAGAATTTATCCTCGCCATACTTGAAGAAAATACGAACCAAGTCATGATAGTCATAGTGGTTCACCACTTCATAGGCTGTCAGACTAGCTTCCTGATTCATGCGCATGTCCAGTGGCGCATCCTTTTTATAAGAAAAACCACGCTCACGCTGGTCCAGCTGAGGACTAGACACTCCCAAGTCATAACAAATTCCATCAATTTCCTGAACACCAGCTTCGCGCAAACGTGCCTGTAAATGACGGAAGTTATCCTTGATAAAAGTCACCATTCCCTTTTCAATGTAAGGAGCCAAGCGTTTTTGTGCGTTGTCAATGGCATTCTGGTCCTGGTCAAAGGCATAGAGATGGCCTTTTTCACTTAATTTACTTAATAAATATTCGCTATGGCCTGCTCCACCCAAAGTCGCATCAACGTAAATACCGTCAGGTTTCACATCAAGCATATCAATCGTTTCGTGGAGTAAGACCGTTACATGATGAAATTCTTTTGTCATATCTTATCTATTTTACCACAAATCCGACTAGCTTGCACTAGTCAGACAAATAGGTCAAAAAAAGTAAGATTTCTTTAAGAAATATGTCAAATATGCTTGACATCTACTCCATAGAGGAATATAATATAGTCAAATATATACGACATAAATCAGAAAGGAGACCAGATGAATCGTGTGAAAGAATTTCGCAAGGAACTGGGCATTTCCCAGCTCGAGCTCGCCAAGGATATCGGTGTCTCGAGACAAACCATCAATATGATTGAAAACGACAAGTACAATCCAACCCTGGAACTCTGTCTCAATCTCGCCCGCAGCCTCCAAACTGACCTCAACAGTCTCTTTTGGGAGGATAATTTTTAAAAAAGGAGCCAACTCATGAAAAAAGAAACCTTCACTGAAAAACTGATCAAGCGCACATACGGTATTTCTGATCCACTTGACGAATACAAACGGCGCGAGGCCGATCGTATCGGCAACCAAGTCTTTATCATCCTCTTTTATCTGATGATTTTCGGAAATCTTATTCCACTCCTTCTGGCCTATAAATATCCTCAACTAGTGGCTCTAGTCTATCCTCCTCTGATTTTAGTGATTGCCCTCATCGTTGCTGGATATCTCACCTACCAAATGAAAAAAACAGGGATTACAACTATTGAACCAGATATGCTGAGTGAGAAAGAAAGTAAGCAACTACATTACCCAGGTCTGAAAGCTGGAACAGTCTATGGATTAATGAGTTTTTTTTCAACCCCTCTTCTCCTTATACTGCTAGGTGATAGTCAGGACTATCTTCAGTCACTTCTCGCTTTTAAAAATATTTTTTCAAGCATCCTCCAGTCTGTCTTTTTCGGAGTGGTTATACAGATTCTCATCTCCCGTCGCATTGCAAAAGCCAAGAAAAATCAAGATAATGATTAGGAGGAAACTATGAAATCACTAATAACTTTACTAATCAGTCACATTTTTGTCAGCATCTTTATTATCTTTTCCCTAGTTTCTGGACATATTACGCGTCCTTTCTTGATCATTTTCCTTTTATTTCTTCCTTTGTTGAACAAGGGACAAATACTTCAGAAAATCCAATCTAAAAAAATACGCCTTCTAAACGTATCTCTCTGTTTTATCCTCGTATCTTTCCCACAACTTTTAAGGAATCCTGCAGATTGGAGATACCTAGTATTTCTAACAATCTGTATCATTTTTAGCTTGATTTACTTCTATACTTTCTATCAACTCGTTAAAGAAGTCAATCAAAAACCGCTCATTTAGGAGGTTACTATTATGAAAAATGAAGACTTAACCACTCGCCTACTTCGAAATCTCTTTCATATCCAAGGCCCTTTTGATGAATGCCGACAAGAGATTATCTACAAGGCTTGTGCCCGTTCCATGGTCCAAATCATTTATTCTTCCTTCTTCCTCTTCTTGTTTTATCTGTTATTTGGACGCTTCATAGAGGTGGTTCGCTATGCCATGCCCTACATATTCTTTGGCCTTATTTATTTCATTACCTTAAAAACCCAAAGAACTGTCAAAGACCTTCATTTTGAAAAAGATGACAAGTCAGAAATGATGTACAGAACCTACAGTAAACAGGAGATTAGACTTCGTAGTTGGCTTGTATTTTTCGGTATTCTAATTGGTTTATTTACTTTGCTGTGTTTCCATAAACTCTATGTCCAACAAATTCCTCTTCCTATTTTTTTAGAAAAACTTTTTCAAACAGATATACTCATCCCTTTACTGGTATTTGGTTTGAGTATTGCTGCTATCTTTGGAACTATGGTTAATGCATTTCTATCACTACAGGAGGAAAAAACTCCTAACAATCGCAATCCTAAGGAGAAAATAAATCAATGACCACATTATACGATTTTTCAGTCTTGAACCAAGATGATCAAGAAACATCACTTAAAAACTATCGAGGGAAGGTTCTTTTAATTGTCAACACCGCTACTGGTTGTGGCTTGACACCCCAGTATCTAGGTTTACAAGAACTCTATGACCGCTATCAAGAACAAGGCTTTGAAGTCCTAGATTTCCCTTGCAATCAATTCATGGGTCAAGCACCAGGAACAGCCGAGGAAATCAATGCTTTCTGTAACTTGCATTATCAGACCACTTTCCCACGCTTTTCCAAAATCAAGGTCAACGGTAAAGAGGCAGATCCTCTATATGTTTGGTTAAAAGACCAGAAATCTGGCCCACTAGGAAAACGAATCGAATGGAACTTTGCTAAATTTCTCATCAATAGAGAAGGACAAGTCATTGAGCGTTTCTCCTCAAAAACAAGTCCCCAACAAATTGAGAGTACCATAAAAGCCTTGCTTTAATTTTTTCCAGATCTATGCTATTTGAATACTGATTATCACAAGAAGTTTCAAGAGACAGCAGATAGACATTACTACTATTGACTAGATTTCTACTTTAAAAGAATATTTTAAACTAGAAATACTTGATTATCTTGTTGTTACAGGATTAAAATCACGAAAATCATGACCACCCGTCTAACGGGTGGTTTGCACCAGGGCTATAAGTCCAAATTACCAGCCAGCGCCTAAAGACGCTGGCTTTCACGTTGTTCAAGCCTTATTGCTCTTGACTCGTCACTTGCCTCTCAAAGAGGCTTTATACTCAATGAAAATCAAAGAGCAAACTAGGAAACTAGCCGCAGGTTGCTCAAAGCACTGCTTTGAGGTTGTGGATAGAACTGACGAAGTCGGTAACCATACCTACGGCAAGGCGACGTTGACGTGGTTTGAATTTAATTTTCGAAGAGTATAAAAGAAAGAAGCTGACAAAGGAGACGGGTATGGAACAAACATTTTTTATCATTAAACCAGATGGTGTAAAAAGAGGACTAGTGGGTGAAGTGCTGAAACGTATCGAACAGCGTGGCTTTACAATCGAAAAATTGGAGTTGCGTACAAAGGTTTCAGAAGAGTTAATTGATCAGCACTATCAGGACTTGGTTGGCCAAAGTTTTTACCCACCGATTCGTGAATTTATGACTTCAGGCCCAGTTATTGTGGGTATCATCTCTGGTCCTAAAGTAATTGAAACTTGGCGGACTATGATGGGTGCGACACGTCCAGAAGAAGCTTTACCAGGAACGATTCGAGGTGATTTTGCAAGAGCTGCTGGAGAAAATGAGGTTATCCAAAATGTTGTACATGGTTCAGATTCAGAA
>CAUQVK010000035.1:0-15695 GCA_963521495.1 uncultured Streptococcus sp. | reverse complement strand
ATTGGGATACGAAAATTTCAAGGGATATTTTCTGGGAAGAATCGATGCATGGTATATATCCAGAGAACGTCGGTGTCAATACTAGACTCTTTAAAGATGAGGATGATTTTTTTGACTATCTCGATTATTCTGCAATTTTTACTGCGGAACGCGATGGGCAAACCTATTATTTTTTATCCCATTCAGGCAAGGGATTATTTGGCTATGCCTGAAATCCAGGCATTTGCTCTTAATGGGGATAAGGTTATTATTTACCCCCAAGAGAAGGATTTTGAAACTCATCGTAGTTATCAGTATCAAGACTTAACGACTCGAGGAACAGTTGAGTTTCGTAGTGTGTGTACTCAACCTCTAGATAGAACCTTCGCTTCAGCAGCTTTTCACTTAGGATTGTTGGTTAATTTAGATAAGTTAGAAGCTTACTTAGAAACAGCACCTTTCTTTAAAGAATTTGGGCGAAATTATAAGTTTTTAAGACGACAATTTTCTAAGAAAAAGCTTACAGAACAGGAAGAAACTACGATTATAGAGTTTTCCAAAGATTTACTCCTGCTAGCTGAGGAAGGACTGGAGATGAGAAATAAGCAAGAAATGACCTACTTACAGCTTTTGAAAGAAGATTTGGGTCTATAATTTCTCTTGTAAAGGGAGAATTTTCTGAAAAATCATGATATAATGGAATGGACTATAGATAAAGGATAGAGATTTATGACATTAGTTTATCAATCAACACGTGATGCTAAAAATAGAGTAACTGCTAGCCAAGCTATTTTGCAAGGGTTAGCAATTGATGGTGGATTGTTTACACCACTCACTTATCCAAAGGTAGATTTGGATTTTGACAAATTAAAAGATGCTTCTTACCAAGAAGTAGCTAAGCTTGTGTTGTCAGCATTTCTAGATGACTTTACAGCAGAGGAGTTGGACCACTGTATTAACAATGCCTACGATAGCAAGTTTGATACTCCAGCTATCGCGCCATTAGTGAAATTAGACGGGCAATACAACCTGGAACTTTTCCATGGTTCAACGATTGCCTTTAAGGATATGGCCTTGTCCATCTTGCCATACTTTATGACGACTGCTGCTAAGAAACATGGTTTGGAAAATAAGATTGTCATCTTGACAGCGACATCTGGTGACACGGGGAAAGCAGCTATGGCAGGTTTTGCGGATGTTCCTGGCACTGAGATTATCGTCTTTTATCCAAAAAATGGTGTCAGCAAGGTTCAAGAGTTGCAAATGACAACTCAGACAGGTGACAATACGCATGTTATCGCTATTGACGGAAATTTTGACGATGCTCAAACAAACGTCAAACACATGTTTAATGATGTGGCACTTCGGGATAAATTGGCTGCTCATAACTTACAGTTCTCATCTGCTAATTCTATGAATATCGGTCGTTTGGTACCACAGATTGTTTATTATGTTTATGCCTATGCTCAGTTAGTTAAGACTGGTGAGATAATGGCTGGAGATAATGTTAACTTTACGGTTCCAACTGGCAATTTCGGAAATATCTTAGCTGCCTTTTATGCTAAACAAATTGGTTTACCAGTTGGTAAACTCATCTGTGCTTCAAATGATAACAATGTTTTGACAGACTTCTTTAAAACACGCGTTTATGATAAGAAACGTGAGTTTAAGGTGACTACTAGTCCGTCTATGGATATCTTGGTATCTTCAAACTTGGAGCGTTTGATTTTCCATCTTTTGGGTAATGATGCGGTTAAGACAGCTGAACTCATGAATACCTTGAGTACACAAGGACAATATGAATTGACTGATTTTGATGCAGAGATTTTGGACCTCTTTGCAGCTGAATATGCGACTGAGGAAGAAACAGCGGTAGAAATCAAACGTGTCTATGAAAGTGATTCTTACATTGAGGATCCGCATACAGCAGTTGCTTCAGCAGTTTATAAAAAATACCAAGCTGCTATTGGTGATATGACTAAGACAGTCATTGCTTCAACGGCCAGTCCATACAAGTTCCCTGTAGTAGCAGTAGAAGCTGTAACAGGTAAATCAGGTTTGAGTGATTTTGAGGCTTTGGCTCAATTACATGACATTTCAGGAGTGGCAGTACCACCAGCAGTTGATGGACTTGAAATGGCTCCAGTTCGTCACAAGACAACTGTTGCAGCTAGCGATATGCAAACTGCAGTCGAGGATTATCTAGGACTTTAAGATAGAGGAAATAAACTCGGTTGGGGAACTAACTGGGTTTCTTTTCATCAGGGAGGAAGGATTGTTTAAGAAAAACAGAGAGATTTTAAATATTGCCCTACCTGCTATGGGGGAAAATTTTTTACAGATGCTCATGGGGATGGTGGATAGTTACCTGGTAGCTCATCTAGGCTTAATTGCTATTTCGGGGGTGTCGGTAGCTGGCAATATCATCACGATTTATCAGGCCGTTTTTATTGCGCTGGGTTCAGCAATTTCCAGTGTCATTTCAAAAAATATGGGACAGAAAAATCTATCGAAGTTGGCCTATCATGTGACAGAAGCTCTTAAACTAACTGTGCTTCTAAGTGTATTTTTAGGAGCCTTGTCTATCTTTGTTGGGCAGGAGATGATAGGACTTTTAGGGACTGACAAGGATGTGGCCGAGGCTGGTGGACTGTACTTATCCTTGGTGGGTGGGGCGATTGTTCTTCTTGGATTAATGACAAGTCTGGGAGCTTTGATTCGTGCCACTCATAATCCTCGTTTGCCCCTCTATGTGAGTCTTTTATCCAATGCCTTGAATATTCTTTTTTCAAGTCTAGCTATTTTTGTCCTGGATATGGGGATAGCTGGTGTTGCTTGGGGGACAATTCTGTCTCGTTTGGTAGGTCTTGTGATTTTATGGTCGCAATTAAAGCTGCCTTTTGAGAAACCGACTTTTGGTTTAGATAAGGAACTATTGACATTGGCTTTGCCAGCAGCAGGGGAACGTCTTATGATGCGGGCTGGAGATGTCGTTATCATTGCTTTGGTGGTTTCCTTTGGGACAGAGGTTGTAGCTGGAAATGCGATTGGAGAGGTCTTGACTCAATTTAACTACATACCGGCTTTTGGTGTAGCGATTGCGACAGTCATGCAGGTGGCTAGAGCATTGGGTGAGGAAAACTGGAAGCGAGTAGATGACTTAAGTAAGCGGAGCTTTTGGCTTTCTCTATTTCTCATGCTACCCTTGACTTTTGTGATTTATGCCTTCGGAACACTGTTTAGCAATCTTTATACGAGCAATCCAGTAGCGGTTGAGGCTAGCGTTCTAGTAACCCTCTTTTCTCTGTTAGGAATTCCTATGACGACAGGGACAGTCATTTATACGGCTGTTTGGCAGGGGTTGGGGAATGCTCGTCTTCCTTTTTATGCTACAAGCTTTGGAATGTGGTGTATCAGAATTGGGATAGGTTATGTGATGGGAATCTTGTTTGGATGGGGGTTACCTGGTATTTGGGCTGGAACTCTTTTGGATAATGGATTTCGTTGGATATTTCTGCGTTATCGTTATCAGCGTTATATGATGTTGAAAGGATAGGAAATGCAAGGCACAGCTTTTATTTGGGATTTAGATGGGACCTTATTGGACTCTTATGAAGCTATTTTATCAGGGATTGAAGAAACATATAGTCAGTTCTCTATCCCTTATCATAAGGAAGAAGTGAGAGAATTTATCCTTAAGTATTCTGTACAAGATTTGCTCGAGAAGGTAGCAGAAGAGAGAGAAATAGATGTAAAAATATTGAATCAGATACGCGCTCATAGCTTAGCTGAAAAGAATGCTCAAGTAGTTTTGATGTCAGGAGCGCGTGAAATTTTAAATTGGGCAGATACCAGAGGGATTCATCAGTTCGTCTATACGCATAAGGGGGACAATGCTTTTACTATTCTAAAAGACTTAGGCATGGACTCCTACTTTACAGAGATTCTGACTAGTCAGAGTGGTTTTGCGCGAAAACCTAGCCCAGAGGCGGCTAACTATCTCATAGACAAGTACGGATTAGATCCTAAGAAAACCTATTATATTGGAGATCGAATCTTGGATGTAGAATTTGCTCAAAACAGTCAAATCAAGAGCATTAACTTTTTAGAATCGCCCTATGAAGCAAATCAGAGGATTGAAACCCTAGAGGAGATTAGTTCCCTTTTCCTTGATGAGGAATAGGAAGAATGTGTCAATTCTATAATAGTAATATAACAAACTATTTCAAGTAACATTTTTTGTTACAACGAATCAACAGTTCTGTTAAATAGGCCCTAGAGGCCTCTTTTTTCTGTTTTTTGTGTTATGATAGACAGGTACTCATTTGAAAGGAATGTGAAAGAATGAAGAAAAGAATAGTATTAGCTTCAACAGTAGTCTTATCTTTAGCCCCTGTATTAGCAACTCAAGCAGAAGAGCTTATTTGGACTGTCCGTAGTGTTGAGCAAATTAAAAATGATCTTACTAAAAGCAATAACAAAACGACTTATACAGTCCAGTATGGAGATACCTTAAGTACCATTGCAGAGACTTTGGATGTGGATCTTATGGCTCTAGCTAATTTAAATAAAATTACAAATATGAACTTGATTTTCCCAGGTACTGTTTTGACAACTACAGTTAATGAATCAAAAGAGATAACAGAAGTTGAAATTCAAACTCCTCAAGCAAGCTCTAATGAAGAAGTGACGACTGCGACAGCAGATTTGACAACCAATCAAGTGACGGTTGATGATCAAACTGTTCAGGTTGCAGACCTTTCTCAACCGATTGCAGAAGCTCCAAAAGCGGTAGAAACTACAAGTACAAAAGAAGTAGTAGCAAGTTCAGAAGAAGTCGCTCCATCTACAGGAAACTTTGTTTCAGAGAAGCAAGCAGCCGAAACAACTAGTCCAGTTGAAGAAGCAGTTCCTCAGGCAACGACTCCAGCTGAGAAAGATGAAACTCAAGCAAGCTCTAATGAAGAAGTGACGACTGCTACAGCTGATTTAACAACTAAGCAAGTGACAGTTGATAATCAGACAGTTCAGGTTGCAGATCTCTACCAACCAATTGAGGAAACGGCAAAAACAGTAGAAACTTCAACTACAAGAGCAACTACACCAAATTCAGACGTTGTAGAAACAGGAACACCTTCTGAACAAGTGACATCAACTAAGGAAACTACGGTTGTAAAAGAGCAAGCTTCTCAAACGTCTCAGGTAAGCTCTCAAGATAAGTCAACAGTGACGAGTTCATCAACTGCAACTGAAGCTACAGTTGATGGAAAAATAGCAGAAAGAAGCTCAGAAGAAAGAGTAACACCAAGAGAAGCTAAAGCAGATGCTTCTATTTATCAACCAGAAAAAAAGGTCCAGAACTCATCAATAACCTATGCTGCGCCAGCAGCTCCTGATTATGCTGGACTTGCAGTAGCGAAATCTGAAAATGCAGGCCTTCAACCACAAACAGCTGCCTTTAAAGAAGAAATCGCCAACTTGTTTGGCATCACATCCTTTAGTGGTTACCGTCCAGGAGACAGTGGAGATCACGGAAAAGGTTTGGCTATCGACTTTATGGTACCAGAAAGCTCGGGACTAGGGGATAAGATTGCGGAATACGCTATTCAAAACATGGCTAGCCGTGGAATTAGTTACATCATTTGGAAACAACGTTTCTATGCTCCATTTGATAGTAAATATGGGCCGGCTAACACTTGGAATCCAATGCCAGACCGTGGTAGTGTAACCGAAAATCACTATGACCACGTTCACATTTCAATGAATGGATAAGTCCAATTCAGTCATTCTGTTGTGACTATTGATAGAGAGAATGAGATTTAGCTTGCATTATATGAAGTAAGTCTCATTCTTTTTTTATGGTTAGAGTAGTGATGTAGAATTTTAAGGAGAAATAGATGTCAATTATAACAATCATTTTAGCAACGATCGTTGCTTTGGAGCATTTTTACATTTTTTATTTGGAAAGTATTGCAACACAATCAGATGCAACTAGTCGTGTCTTTAATATGGACAAGGAAGAATTGGCTCGTCCGTCAGTAAGCTCATTGTTTAAAAATCAAGGGAATTACAACACTCTGCTAGGAGTTTTTCTCTTGTATGGGATTTATTTTTCACATAGTTTGGAAATCGTAATTATTTTTGTCCTATTTGTGATTGCTGCGGCTTATGGCTCTCTCACAGCAGATAAGAAAATTATTTTGAAGCAAGGTGGGCCAGCTATTTTAACCTTGATTAGTATATTATTTTTTAACTAAACTCAAAGGCCGGACTTGGCCTCTCTATCCTTTTTACTCCAGAATAAGGGAAATATGTTATACTTGTTTTTAAGAAAAAAGTCTCATTGAATTGATTTTGAGGAGTTAGAAATGAAAGTATTAGTGACAGGTTTTGATCCATTTGGTGGAGAAAACCTCAACCCAGCCTTGGAAGCTGTCAAATCCTTACCATCTGAAATTCAGGGGGCAGAAGTTCGTTGGTTAGAAATTCCAACAGTATTTTACAAATCAGCTGAAATTTTAAAAGAAGAGATGAGGCGCTATCAACCAGATATCGTTCTGTGTATAGGACAAGCCGGTGGAAGAAGAGGTTTGACACCAGAACGAGTGGCTATCAACCAAGATGATGCACGTATTCCAGATAATGAAGGGAATCAACCGATTGACCTTCCAATTCGCCAAGATGGAGCCTCAGCCTATTTTAGCACTTTACCAATCAAAGCTATGGTTCAAGAAATAAAAAAACAGGGGCTGCCAGCTTTTGTATCCAATACGGCAGGCACTTTTGTCTGTAATCATCTCATGTATCAAGCCCTTTATTTAGTTGAGAAAGAATTTCCAAATATGAAGGCAGGATTTATGCATATTCCTTATATGATGGAGCAAGTAGCAGATAAGCCTAATACTCCAGCTATGAATTTAGTTGATATCGTTCGAGGAATAGAGGCTGCAATTCGAGCCATCATAGAGTATGGAGATAAGGATGTAAAGCTGGTAGGTGGAAAATTACATTAATAAAAAGCTTAAATGTTTTTCCTTTAAGCTTTTCGTCTTTTTTGAGCCAGTAATGCTCGGTAAAAAATAATTTGATTAGATTGAATATAGGGAAGAAGCGAAAAACTCGCAATTCCAAAAGTAATCCAGTTTAAAAAGTACCAAGGTAGTAATTGTAAGTCTAGAATAAAGCGTTGGTACTTGTAGCCCTTCATCAAGAAACGACTGGTTTTAAGAATTTGTCTGGGTTTGGCCTGTCCTAATTCAAGCGTATCGCAAAGAAGAAATTCCACCTGCGAATAGGCATAGTATTGTGGAATATAGAGACTATTTCCGACGATCATCAAGATGAGACTTGCTAGAAAGTAAAGACCAAAGGTCATGAGGAAACGCTCGGTTTCAATTGACGTGAGATCCAGATTGGGAAATTCAGGATGGATTGCAACGAATTTCTTTGCTAGAAAGCTACTGTAAAAGAGGAAGTAAATCCCGAGTAAACTAGGAATGCTCCATAAAAAGAGATAGAAGCGTTTGAGAAGGAGAGTCAAAAAGGTTTGTGAGAAGTGCTCTTCGTTAAAGAGAGTGAGACTATTTTTGACGGATAGTTCTGTATCTGGATTCTTGATGAGTTTCAGAGTTGTATAAACTGAACTGGTTAGAAGAATAGCTCCGATAAAGGAGACTAATAGTGGAAAAAGGTAGGCTTGGAATACATGACCAAGCACGATTAAAAAGGGTTGCTCTAAAATAGACTCGTTGATACGCTCTAAGGGATTGAGGAAGCCAGACAAGATGACCAGTATACTAGGTAAGAGATAGACGAGAAAGAGGCGGGGATTTTCAGCCTGAAATTGTCTGGCTTGCAGACGAACGGTTTTTAAATCAATTTTTGGGTATTTCATTCTCTCATTATACCATAAATAGTACATAGCTTGCTAATCCTTTGAAACCAGTGGACTTCTAGCGTGTTAAGTAAAAGTGAATACGAAATTGAATACGACACTACTTTTAGCTCGAGCGGATGAAATCCATAAGCTGATTAACGACTTCAACACGTTGATTATCGTTGATGTGGGTATACATGTCAAGGGTAGTTTGAACATTATTATGACCTAATCTGTCCGAAATAATTTTTGCTGTAACACCAGCTTCAAATAGGAGAGAAGCGTGTGTATGTCTAAACCCGTGAGGCGAAATTTTTTTAAGATTATTGTGTTTACGAAAGAATCTTAAAAGTTTCACTTTCATAGTTGCAGCTAAAAGCCATCCCCCGCTATTGTTCGTAAAAATATAATTCGGATCATGTTTGTAAGGCACACCAGCCTGGAAATATTCTTTTATTTGCTGTCGTTTCCAGAGTTTCAAAACATTCAGAGTTTCATCATCTAAGGTGATAACCCTCTTACTCCTTTTGGTTTTAGGATCCTGAACAGTTTGTTTTTTACCAATCACGACAGCCGTGCGAGAAATACTTAACAACTTATTTTCAAAGTCAACATCTGACCACATGAGTCCAATAGCTTCTCCAGTTCTCAATCCAGAAAAAGCGAGTAAGTGGAAAAAAGTGTAGTCTACTGGTTTGCAATTTGCTTTGTAAACTTTAAGAAACTCGGTTAGTTCCTGTTTTGTATAGTAGTTTTCTTTGCCCTTTAATGGCCTATTTTTAGGCTTGATAATCTTGTCTAAAGGATTTGACTTAATGATGTCAATAGAAGTGGCATACTTGAAAATACGGCTGATTACAGAGTAGTAATTGGCATATAGGATATAGCGATTACTTAACTTGATAGCAACCTTCTGACAATAAGCTACACTGATCTGTTGAATCTTCATATCTGTAAAATATGAGTCAATCATAACATCAAGTTTCTTCTTAGTATTCTGATAAGTTGTTGGTTTTACAGTGCTCTTATAGCTATCAAGCCACAAATCAGCGACTTCAGCGAAAGTAGGGTTCTGGAAATCTTCATTGTTTGAAAAACCATTTTCTTCAACATCTAAGAGAAGGTCACGTTCGGCAGCCTTTGCCTCTTTAATGGTCTTAAAACCACGGCGTGTTGTACGTTTTTCTTTTCCTGTCGCAGGGTCTATGCCAAGATATGTTTGAAAGAGATATCTAGTCTCTCCTTTTTTTGTAATATATTTTTTTATCATAAAAAGTCCTTTCTTTTCGATTGCTTGCCCGCATAGTTGAAAAGGTGTAGAACTTATGATAAACTATAGTTGTATTTTTTTATCATCCTTTCCATTGCTTGCTTGATGGAAAGTTGAATCCTCACACTCAAAGTTTGTTGATGACGAGTGTGGGGATTTTTTGAGTTGTTTCCAAAATGGAAACAGTTGCTATCTCGTCAGATAATAAAATAAGGTGTACCTCTTAGAAGTACACCAGACAAGTTTATCCTTGACGAACAAGGCTTTTTTACATTCTTAGTGTATTTCTTTTTTTAATTTCTGTCAAGCAGTTATTTTCGTTTTGTAAGTAGCTGCTTTTTATTCGTATTTAGCTATGTTTTTTTCAAAAATATCTAATTCAATTTCAGTTTCATGGCAGAGTAAAAGCAAGTCGTTTGGATAAATCTCGCAATGTTTCTTGGAGTTGTAATATATAGAAAATTTTAGCAAGAAGTTAGCACGGCTGTTTTTAAATAAACCTAAAGCAGCCATTAGTGTATACAGACCTGTTTTTCCTTTTCCATTGTTATAATCGGATGATGAAACTCCCATAAACTCATGGAATATTTCGTTATATTCCATGCTTTTTTTAGATTTATAACTAAATATCCGTCCACTGTGTGCTGCTCTGTTTCTATAGCTATGAATCAAATTGAGCGATTGGGAAAACATATTTTTTACAGATTCGGTTATAAAACGTGATTCTAAACCGAAGCATATTGATATGACACTTGTCTTTTCTGCTGGTTTTAGTAGTTTATAGAAAGTTACTAAATTTCCAAATGTTGTCCCTTTTAATAAGATCCATGGAGGAATATTTCCGTGGCAATCCCGATAATGTTTGTAGGGCTCTAAATCATCATTTATGATTTTATCGAATTTATCAAATAACTGATACAAGGGATAGCGTGTTGAACCTTCTCGTTTTTTCCCACGCATATAATTTTTTGATTTTAGATAATCAGATTGCAATTCTCCAAATTGTTCTGCAATGACATAAGCAATGGCTGTGCGCAATACCAGTTCAATTTCAAGCGTTGCTTCCATTATGCCGTTTCTAAATTCTTTATCTAACTGATACAGAGATAGTAGATGTGAGAATGTTTCCCCATCAGTAAAACGTTCAGTTTCGGCTTGTGTATTTAATAAAAATTGTTTATAGCCATTGACAATTTCATAGTATCCATAGAAAGATAGGGATTGTCTAGCTAATAATTCATCATCTATAACTAGGTTCCTATCTTTTAATATTTCCAGTTGCTCATCAATAGTTTTGAAAGGTTTTGTCATATATTTAAGTTCTCCATATAGTAAAAAAAGCCCCATACGTAGTTGTATGAGACTTTCATAAGATTGGGCACGACGGCACCCGTTCATTAAGATTAAATCTAGTATAAACTAAAATAATCTATTTTTCAAGGGGAAAGTCTCATTTTTTTAAAGTATTTTGTTAAATTTGGTTTTATTCCCCTCTATACACCCCGACAACTGCATAGATCTTGATATGTGTGTCTTCGGCTGGTGGGAAGTCTAGGATGATGTCTTCGTACTTGTCATTGAGCGATACTAGGCGTAAGCGTCCGTTTTCAGTATAGATCTTTTTGAAGTAAGAACGGTCTCCGTATGCGATAACTGCTAAATCTCCGTTGTAGGTAGTCAACCCTTTGTCTACTAAATAGAGAATGTCTCCGTCTTGGTAGTCAGGTTGCATGGAATCTCCGCTGACCTTGGTAGCAATGTCGTGACGTGGTGGTTGCTCGTCAACCTCTATAGTCTCTCTGTCTGTATCGTCGTAACCAAATCCATAGTTAAATCCAGAAGCTGCTGCCGTCTCAGATACAACCTCAACTTGGTACAAGCTGATAACTTCCGATACTTCGTTTATCTTCGTTTCTTCTTCGTTTTTCTGCTCGTTTAGTTGCCTCTCCGCATAGGTCAGGACTTTGCCTTGCCTAGGTGGTTCTAGTTGGTCGTAGATGGATTGGATTTGGGAAGTGGCAGGTTGAGGAATGGTTTCGATATAGGAGTCTTCGCTTGCAAATCTTGGATCTAAAGTCGATTTTAATACTCCAAAATAATCAGCTATCTTTTGCACATTTCCTGGTATAGGTAAAGAAGTTCCTTTTACATATCCTGTCAAAGTGCTAGCAGGTATACCTGTTGCTCTTGACAACTCAACTTGCTTACAATTCCTATCCGACAAAATCGCATTAAGATTTGCAGAAAAGATTTTCATATCCTCTTTATCTTGGGGAGTTAACTTTCCTCGTCCTCTGGCCATTCTTTTTTCTCCTTTTGTCTTTTACTATATAATATCGTTTATTTTCTTATTTGTAAATAAAAAATTCGAAAAAAATACGAAAAAAATCTAAAAAAGTATTGACATACGATTTAATTCGTAGTATAATTAAATCAAGCTTAAGGAAAAGGAGGTAAGGCAAATGATGGAACACATCATAAAAAGCCTAGCAACCAAGGACACTGCAACCGTCATTTTGGTACTAGGCTTAGTCAGAGAAGCACGTTTGTGGCACAAACAAATCTTAGAACACAAACGTAAGCTTCAAAACAAAAAGTAGAGAAAGGGGCAGAAGCCCCAACCTCTACTTGATAGTGTACCATCATTTGCCGTGAAAAGCAATGGATGAAAATGTTGGCTTAATAATCCTAGCAGGATTTGTGATTGTATCTTTTACTATTCGTCAGATAGTGAAGTACCGATATGATAAAAAAGATAAGGAGTAGGAAGGAGAAAGTTATAATGACTGATATAGATCTTGTTTTTTACGCATGTTCGCTTCTTGTGATTGCGTCGAATCTTGTTTATCTTTTCGTCGGAATCCGAAAAGTTTTGGAGGGGCACTCACGGTTTCTCGTAGTTCTTCCATTATTTCATATTGTGTTCTGGTTAATTTGGATATTTCTTTGGACAAGTAAGTAAAGATATCAGTGATTGAATCTGACAAAATCCTTCGATTTTCTTCGATGTTGTCATTTGAATGTAGAGAAGCTAAATATCCTTCTATATCGGTGATAATAATTTGAGTTCTAGAAGCCAACAAGGAAGAAAAAGCAAGTTTGTATAATTTCTCAATATCGTATTGATTCAAATCACCATCTTTAAGTTTAGAAATAAGAGTAGAAGCCAATCTGCTGTTTTGTTCTACAAATTCAATGATTGTGCCTTTTCTATATTCTAAAATTTCATGTTGTTTTTCCAAAGATTTTATTTTGAGGTCGTGTCTATTGTTTATGACAGAAATCAAGATACTTATAAACGGAGTGACGATTGCTGCGAAAGCTGTAGCGACTATGCTTATTAGAGTTATCAAATTTTGAGGTATTTCCATAATATTTCTCCAATCGTTTTATTTTGATTATACCACATTTGAAAGGGGGTGAGTGCGTGCAAAAGATGACGCTACGAGCAATAAGAACAAATTACAATCTATCTGCAAAAGAGGTTGCTGATAAGCTACAAATCCATCAACAAACATTGTTGAAATATGAGCATGATAGTTCTAAAATTCCAGTTGATTTATTAGACAAGCTAGCTCGATTATATAATGTTAAAAAAGATTTTATTTTTTTAGGTAAAAAATACGAATTAAATCATAGTTTGGGAGAGGTATGAATGCACAAGCGAGGTTACAGAAAGGGGATTAGATATGAGATATGCAGTATATAATCAGGAATACCAACGAGAACTACACTCAGATGAACAACCACTCAGCTCAAAACTCAGATCTAAGCTTACAAGCTAAAGGGTTGCTATTGGTATTGATGTCTAATAAGGATACATGGCGCCCTTATATTGATGAACTTTCCAAACGCTCCAGGAATGGGCGCGACGCTCACAGGGCAGCTTTTGATGAGTTAAAAGAGGCTGGTTATATCCGTATCTATCGCAAGAGCTTTGGTCGTGGTAAAGGTATCCAGAATTTTCCTTTAGTTCAAGATGTACCAATTTCAGATAGTTATTGGGAGTATTGGGTAAGCAATCTTGAAAAAGAGTTATCCACAGAATAGTAAAAGGGTTTATTTACAACTTACTGATTTTACAAAGTTGAAAAGTTCAAAAGTTGAATTTTACAAAGTTGAAAAGTTCAAAAGTTGAAAAATCCGACACTAACAATAACTAATAAATAATAATAACTAACTTAATAATAATCTAAGCCTTACGGCACTAACTTAGTAATAATTACTGACTTTACAACAAACTACTACTTGTCTAAATAAAAAAGGAGTTCGTGTTTTCAGATTTTTTTCTGATAAAAAAATATCAGAGTTTAGTTTTCAAATAATGCAAGAGAGGCTTTTTGCTGAATTACGGTCACAAGGTTTGCAAGTGTAAAAATAATACATGTAAATTTTTTTACACTAATAAATATTAACTAACAACAAGTATTAAATAACAATAAATATTAAAAGACAACAAGTCCTACTTCTCTTAATAAATAAAAGAGAGGGTAGAAAAAATAAATACAAAGGAGAAAGAAATGAGACCAAGAAAATATCCGTATAGTAAAAATCAGGTTCAGTATAGAACTGTGAAACGAAGTCTTGGACTAGGTAAGGGGATTATGATAAAGCGTGTTATTGAGGATAGTTTTCCCCATTCTCCCCGTACTCTTTCTTTAGAGCCATAAGGATGGTGTAGTGAAGTTCTGCGTAGTCCACCATGATGTCGTTAGCATTTACCATTAGATGGCCATTGTCGCTGTTTCGCCATAAACTGGAAGAAGTTTCTGTTAATGATGTTGGCAGTAGAGAAACGGTTATATCGTGGGCTATTTCAGATAAACTTTTTTGCACTGGTGATTCCTCCTTTCTGTTGGAATTTTGACTAAAACGGGAGAGGTCTTAGTCAAGAATGATTATAGCACAATCTAAATTAAATAACAATATGTAGTGTTTTTGTATGTTTAAAACACAATATATTGGGAAAGGAGCAATGTGTGTGGAAGAAGTTTAAGCATTTGTTGATTGAAAAAGGGATGACACAGAAGGCATTAGCTGAAAAAGCTGGTATCAGTCCAAATACAATCAGAAATATCAAAACCGCGCGTATTTCTTTTAAGAATATGTGCAAAATCGCTGATGCACTGGAAGTCAGCTTGGATGAATTTAGAGAGGAGAGGGAATGAATGAAATAGCTTTATCAAACAATCTAAATCAGATTGAACTAGAAATCAATCATCACAAACAAATTGCAGGTCAGTCAATTTGGGAAATCGGAAGACGACTGAAATATGTCAAAGAACGTAATCTTACCCACGGTCAATTTGGAAGTTGGGTAGAGAGTATAGGAATTGCTAGAACAGAAGCAAGTAGATTTATAAAAATAGCTGAAGAGATTCCAAATTTGGGCACGTACACAAATTTGGGGACAAAGGCCCTTTATCTCATCGCAACCCTACCAGAGGAAGAGAAACAGGCTCAACTAAACAGGATTGAGCAAGGGGATAATCCAACAGTCAGAGAGTTGCAAGATTTGAAATTAAAATTTTCTGCAGCTAAAAGAAAAATAATGGAACTGGAAAAGGGGCAAGAATCGACTAAGGAAATCGTGAAAGAAGTCCCTGTTATGCCAGCAGACTACCAAGAAGCTCTCGAGAATCGTCAACATCTAGAAGAGCGTGCCAAGTCAGCAGAGGAAAGGAATGCTTTTCTTGAAGCGCAATTAAAAGACCTGTACGCTCAACGTGCAGAAGTGGATGAAAAATCGAACAAGTACGATGAATTGACAAAAGCCATCCAGCAATCTGAAGGGCAGTTGAACGACTACCAGAAAAAAATCGCTTCCTACAAGAATATCCTTAGCCTTATCCAGAAAGGGAATGATTTTCTTGCCAATATGGGCGGTCTCATCTACGCAGATGAAGAAAAAGTCCTACATACGGACGGTGTTGCTGGTCAGGAGTTCGATAGTTTCGTCAATCGAGGTATCCGATTCTTTACGGATTTACAAAAAATCAGAAATAAAGACAATCAAATTTTGGAAGGAGAAATTTTATGACGCATGAAGTGGTTAAAAGTCAGCCAAACGAACTGACTCAAGAAGATATCTTGATTCAAGTTCTACAAACTCAAAAAGAATTAAAGCAAAATCAGGAAGTTTTAGCAGGGGATGTTGATTATCTAAAAAATGAGCAACCTGTCAACCCATCAATTTGTTTAGAGCTTGAAAATTTAAGAAAAGTGAAAGTTATCAAGGCTCTTGGCGGTAAGGATAGCCAAGCTTACAAAGACCGTTCTTTTGCTGGCAAGGTATTCCGTCAGGCAGCTAAAGACTTCAAAGAATTTTTTAGGATTCCACGGTATGACCTACTGAAGAAGAAGGACGAAGAGGAGGCTTTTACTTATTGGGAATCATGGGAACCATCACATAATACCAAGATGGAAATTAAGGAACGGAACAGAGTTAAACCATCGTAGGTGTAGGGATGGAAGATAAAGTCATTGAACTTGCTGATTACTTCATCAGCGAAAACAAAACGTACAGAGAAGCAAAGATAGCGTGTGAGAAGCTATTGAAACAAGTCAGCC
>CAUQVK010000034.1:0-16475 GCA_963521495.1 uncultured Streptococcus sp. | reverse complement strand
GAGCAACCTGTGGCTAGCTTCCCAGTTTGCTCTTTGATTTTCATTGAGTATTAGTCTCTGGTGTTTGTTTAGCGTCTAAAAGAGACATTTGAGAAGATTGAAAACAGTTCTCTCTTTTCTCCGAGTATAATGATTGGTAGGAAGGGAGAGAAAAGATGAAATCAATGAGAATCTTATTTTTGTTAGCTTTAATTCAAATCAGTTTGAGTAGCTGTTTCCTATGGAAGGAATGCATCTTGTCCTTTAAACAAAGTACAGCTTTTTTCATCGGAAGTATGGTCTTCGTTTCAGGAATCTGTGCTGGAGTAAATTATCTTTATACCCGTAAGCAAGAAGTTCATAGTGTCCTAGCCAGTAAGAAGTCAGTGAAGCTTTTTTACAGTATCCTGCTCTTAATTAATTTGTTAGGAGCTGTTCTTGTCTTGTCAGATAACTTGTTCATCAAAAATACGCTGCAGCAAGAATTAGTTGACTTTTTATTGCCATCCTTTTTCTTTCTATTTGGGCTAGATTTGCTGATTTTTTTACCCTTGAAAAAATACATGCGTGATTTGCTTGCTATGCTAGATAGAAAAAAGACAGTGTTGGTGACTATTTTAGCAACACTTCTTTTCTTAAGAAATCCAATGACCATTGTCTCACTTCTGATTTATATTGGACTGGGTTTGTTTTTTGCAGCCTATCTTGTCCCAAATTCTGTTAAAAAGGAAGTTTCCTTTTATGGTCATATTTTCCGAGATCTTGTATTGGTCATTGCTACGCTCATTTTCTTTTAGAGAAAGCTTGTTTTTATGGATGTTATGATGGTAAGTTTAGCAGGAAAATAGACACAAAAGAAAAGTTTTTGGTATAATAAGAATATGTACACAAAAAATGAAGAAGAGCTACAATCCTTAGGGGAACGATTGGGCCATTTATTAGAAAAGAATGATGTTTTAATCTTAACTGGAGAACTGGGTGCAGGTAAAACGACCTTTACTAAAGGACTTGCTAAAGGTTTACAGATTTCTCAAATGATTAAAAGTCCAACCTACACTATCGTAAGAGAGTATGAAGGTCGTCTTCCGCTTTACCACCTAGATGTTTATCGTATAGAAGGGGATGCTGATTCTATTGATTTAGATGAATTTCTTTTTGGTGGCGGGGTGACTGTCATCGAGTGGGGCAATCTCTTAGGAGATGCCTTGCCAGATACTTATTTAGAGTTGGAAATTCTAAAAGAAGAAGACGGTCGCAGATTACATTTCCAAGCAAAGGGTTTGCGTGCAGAAAAACTTTTAGAGGAGCTTCAACATGGAGTATGAATTGCTCATTAGGGAAGCAGAGCCTAAAGATGCAGCTGAATTAGTGGCCTTTTTAAATCGTGTAAGTTTGGAGACAGATTTTACCAGCCTAGACAGAGATGGTATTCTCTTGACCAGTGAGGAGATGAAAATATTCCTCAACAAGCAAGCTAGTTCGGACAATCAGATAACCTTACTTGCATTCTTAAATGATAAAATTGCTGGTATTGTAAATATTACAGCTGACCAGCGCAAGAGAGTCCGTCATATTGGAGATCTCTTCATTGTGATTGGAAAAAGATATTGGAATAATGGATTGGGAAGTTTGTTGCTAGAAGAAGCGATAGAGTGGGTACAAGCAAGTGGCATTCTGCGTCGTCTCCAACTGACTGTCCAAACTCGTAATCAAGCAGCAGTCCATCTTTATCAAAAGCATGGCTTTGTAATTGAAGGTCGCCAAGAGCGTGGAGCATATATAGAAGAAGGGAAATTTATCGATGTTTATCTTATGGGTAAACTAATAGATTAGTAGAGATATGATTAAAAAAATTATTGGAATGGTATTAGCCTTTCTGGCAGTGACAGCTTTGGGAGTTGGTGTTTTTGCTTATACAATTTATCAACAAGGAACTGCTAGCTTATCAAAAACCTATAAAAAAATCGGTGAAGAAACAAATGTAATTGAAGCTACTGAGCCTTTAACCATTCTTTTGATGGGAGTTGATACAGGAAATATTGAACGTACTGATCCTTGGGAAGGTAACAGTGATTCAATGATATTGTTAACTGTTAACCCACGGACAAAGAAAACGACCATGTTAAGTTTAGAGCGTGATATCTTAACCAAAATTCAGCAAAATGATGGTAGTGTTTATGAAGCGAAACTCAATGCTGCCTATGCAGGTGGTGGAGCGGAACGGGCCATATCTACCATCCAAAAGATGATGAATATTCATATTGATCGTTATATCATGGTTAATATGAAGGGCTTGCAGCAGTTGGTTGATGCGGTTGGAGGCATCACAGTTAACAATACTCTTGGTTTCCCTATTTCTATTAGTGAACAAGAGGAGTTTAATACTATCTCAATTGGAGTAGGAGAGCAACGCATTAATGGTGAAGAAGCGCTTGTATATTCTCGCATGCGTTACCAAGATCCTGAAGGAGATTACGGTCGTCAAAAGAGGCAACGTGAAGTCATTCAAAAAGTCATTGAGAAAGTACTTAGTTTGAGTAGTATTAGTCATTATCAATCTATCTTAAAAGCACTAAGTACGAATATGCAGACTAACATTGATTTATCTTCTAAAAGTATTCCAAGTTTGTTGGGTTATAGGGACACGTTTAAAACTATTGAAACTCACCAATTACAAGGTGAAGATGCAATGTTGCAGGGCATATCTTACCAAATAGTAACTTCTAAGCATTTGTTAGAAATTCAAAATTTATTGCGAGATTCTCTTGATAAATCAAAGGTGACAGAATTAGAAACCAATGCAGTTTTATATGAAGAGCTCTTTGGAAACCAAAGTGGTATAGGATTAGAGACAGGAGTTATTCCTAACACTATCAATCAAGAAGATGTAGAATAATTTAGTTTATAGATGAAATCGTGGGAAATTTCCTGCGATTTTTTCAAAAAAATACGAATAGACAGGTAGGAGGAAGAATGAAAGCAGAAATTATTGCTGTTGGAACAGAGATTTTGACAGGACAGATTGTCAATACCAATGCTCAGTTTTTATCAGAAAAACTAGCAGAGATTGGGGTAGACGTATATTTTCAGACGGCTGTAGGAGACAATACAGCTCGTCTCTTGTCTTTGCTTGAGATTGCCAGTCAACGTAGCAGTCTGGTGATTTTGACAGGTGGTTTGGGGCCAACTGAGGACGATTTGACCAAACAAACTCTGGCTAAATTTTTAGGGAAAGAATTAGTCTTCGATCCTCAGGCTCAGGAGAAGTTGGATGTCTTTTTTGCCCAGAGACCAGACTATGCCCGAACACCGAATAACGAAAGACAAGCTCAAATTGTAGAAGGAGCGGCTCCACTGCCAAACGAAACAGGACTGGCTGTGGGAGGAATATTGGAAGTCGATGGAGTGACCTACGTTGTCCTTCCAGGTCCACCAAGTGAATTGAAACCCATGGTCTTAAACCAACTTCTACCCAAGTTAATGACAGGAAGCAAGCTATATTCCCGAGTTCTTCGTTTCTTTGGGATTGGCGAGAGCCAGCTGGTGACGATTTTGGCTGATTTGATTGATAATCAAACCAATCCTACCTTGGCACCTTATGCCAAGACAGGGGAGGTAACCTTGCGTCTGTCAACAAAGGCTAGCAGTCAAGAAGAGGCGAATCAAGTGCTGGATATCTTGGAATATCAAATCTTGAATCGCCAAACTTTTGAAGGCCTTTCTTTACGAGAACTTTGTTATGGTTATGGGGAAGAGTCCAGCTTGGCCAGCATTGTGATAGAGGAACTGAAAAAACAAGGGAAAACCATCACGGCTGCAGAGAGTTTAACGGCAGGGCTTTTCCAAGCCAATGTAGCGGATTTTTCAGGAGCTTCAAGTATATTTAAGGGTGGTTTTGTGACCTATAGCTTGGAGGAAAAATCAAAAATGTTGGATATTCCTGTCAAGGATTTGGAAGAACATGGTGTGGTATCTGAATTTACAGCTCAGAAGATGGCTGAGCAGGCACGAAGCAAGACTCAATCTGATTTTGGCCTTAGTTTGACTGGAGTAGCAGGGCCAGACAGTCTAGAAGGACACCCAGCTGGAACAGTCTTCATAGGCTTGGCACAGGAGCATGGAACTAAGGTCATCAAGGTTAATATTGGAGGTAGAAGTCGAGCAGATGTACGTCACATTGCGGTTATGCATGCCTTTAACCTAGTTCGCAAGGCTTTATTAAGTGACTAACTTTTGATATAATAGTAGATAGGTCTGAGGACCATTAGAATGTAGGAGAATAGAATGGCAAAAAAACCAAAAAAATTAGAAGAAATTTCAAAAAAATTCGGGGCAGAACGTGAAAAAGCCTTGAATGATGCTCTTAAATTGATTGAGAAAGATTTCGGTAAAGGCTCAATCATGCGTTTGGGTGAACGTGCAGAGCAAAAGGTGCAAGTGATGAGCTCAGGTTCCTTGGCGCTTGACATTGCCCTTGGTTCAGGTGGTTATCCTAAGGGACGTATCATCGAAATCTATGGGCCAGAGTCATCTGGTAAGACAACGGTTGCCCTTCATGCAGTTGCCCAAGCGCAAAAAGAAGGCGGTATTGCTGCCTTTATCGATGCGGAACATGCCCTCGATCCAGCTTATGCTGCGGCCCTTGGTGTCAACATTGACGAATTGCTCTTGTCACAACCAGACTCAGGAGAGCAAGGTCTTGAGATTGCAGGAAAATTGATTGACTCAGGTGCTGTAGATCTTGTCGTGGTCGACTCAGTTGCTGCCCTTGTACCTCGTGCGGAAATTGATGGAGATATCGGAGATAGCCACGTTGGTTTGCAGGCTCGTATGATGAGCCAGGCCATGCGTAAACTTGGTGCTTCTATCAATAAAACCAAAACAATTGCCATCTTTATCAACCAATTGCGTGAAAAAGTTGGGGTCATGTTTGGAAATCCAGAAACAACTCCTGGTGGACGTGCTCTGAAATTCTACGCATCTGTCCGTTTGGATGTTCGTGGAAGCACACAAATCAAGGGAACTGGTGACCAAAAAGATACCAATGTCGGTAAAGAAACCAAGATCAAGGTCGTGAAAAACAAGGTGGCTCCACCATTTAAGGAAGCCTTCGTTGAAATCATGTACGGAGAAGGGATTTCTAAGACTGGTGAACTCTTGAAAATCGCAAGCGATTTGGATATCATCAAAAAAGCAGGAGCTTGGTACTCTTACAAGGATGAGAAAATCGGGCAAGGTTCTGAAAATGCTAAGAAATACTTGGCAGATAACCCAGAAGTCTTTGATGAGATTGACCATCAAGTCCGTGTTCAATTTGGTTTGATTGATGGAGAAGAAGCTGCTGAAAGCAAAAAAGAAGAAGCAGTTCAAGCAGATTCTGTGAATGAAGAAGTAACTCTTGACCTAGGCGACGAACTTGAAATCGAAATTGAAGAATAATACTCTTCGAAAATCAAATTCAAACCACGTCAGCGTCGCCTTACCGTACTCAAGTACAGCTTACGGCTAGCTTCCTAGTTTGCTTTTTGATTTTCATTGAGTATAAGCTGTCAAAGTAGTGGAGAAATCCGCTACTTTTTCGATTTTTGTTCAAGTTTTCAGATTGCCTATAGTTTGCTGTTTCTTGTCGCTCCTTTCGAAAGCTGATATAATAGCTTTATGAATAAAAAACGAACAGTGGACCTGATTCATGGTCCGATTCTTCCTTCTCTCTTGAGTTTTGCCTTTCCTATCTTGTTGTCCAATATCTTTCAACAACTCTACAATACAGCGGATGTCTTGATTGTTGGGCGTTTTCTTGGTCAAGAATCCTTGGCAGCGGTAGGAGCAACAACTGCCATTTTTGATCTGATTGTAGGTTTTACTCTCGGTGTTGGAAATGGGATGGGGATTGTCATTGCTCGTTATTACGGGGCTCGGAATTTTACAAAAATCAAGGAAGCAGTAGCAGCTACCTGGATTTTAGGAGCTCTGTTGAGTATTGTGGTCATGCTGATGGGTTTTCTGGGATTGTATCCACTCTTGCAATACCTAGACACTCCCGCAGAAATCCTCCCTCAGTCCTATCAATACATCTCCATGATTGTGACCTGTGTCGGTGTCAGCTTTGCTTATAATCTATTTGCAGGCTTGTTGCGGTCTATTGGGGACAGTCTGGCTGCGCTTGGTTTTCTGATTTTCTCTGCTCTAGTTAATGTGGTTTTGGATCTCTATTTTATTACGCAATTGCATCTTGGAGTTCAATCCGCGGGACTTGCTACCATCATTTCGCAAGGCTTATCAGCGGTTCTCTGTTTTTATTATATCCGTAAGAGTGTGCCAGAACTTTTGCCTCAACTCAAACATTTCAAATGGAAGAAGGCCCTGTACGCGGATCTCTTGGAGCAAGGTTTGGCTATGGGCTTGATGAGTTCGATTGTGTCCATCGGCAGTGTGATTTTACAGTCTTCTGTCAATACTTTTGGTGCAGTGATTATTAGTGCTCAGACGGCAGCTCGACGCATTATGGCTTTCGCCCTTCTTCCGATGACCGCTATTTCCGCTTCGATGACGACCTTTGCTTCTCAGAATTTAGGTGCTAAGCGCCCAGACCGCATTGTTCAAGGTCTTCGAATCGGCAGTCGTTTAAGTATGTCCTGGGCAATTTTTGTTTGTGTCTTCCTCTTTTTTGCCAGTCCAGCCTTGGTTTCCTTCTTGGCTAGTTCGACGGATAGCTACTTGGTAGAAAATGGCAGTCTGTACTTGCAAATCAGTTCAGCCTTTTATCCTATTTTGAGTCTCTTGTTGATTTATCGCAATTGTTTGCAGGGCTTGGGGCAAAAAATTCTTCCTCTGGTTTCTAGCTTTATCGAACTAATCGGGAAAATCGCTTTTGTGGTCTTGATTATCCCTTGGGCAGACTATAAGGGAGTTATCCTTTGCGAACCCTTAATCTGGGTTGCCATGACAGTTCAACTGTACTTCTCATTATTCCGTCACCCCTTGATAAAAGAAGGTAAGGCCATCTTGGCAACAAAAGTGTCATCATAGCTCGATTTGCTGAATAAAATCCATTTCCTCTAGTGAAAATCGAAAAAACTTGTGTTATAATAAGAAAGATTAAAATGTGAAAAAAGGAGATTCCTAATGGGACGTAAATGGGCCAATATCGTAGCCAAGAAAACGGCTAAAGATGGAGCTAACTCTAAAGTATATGCAAAATTTGGTGTAGAAATCTATGTAGCAGCTAAAAAAGGTGATCCAGATCCAGAATCAAACTCAGCCTTGAAATTCGTTATCGACCGTGCTAAACAAGCTCAAGTGCCAAAACACGTTATCGATAAAGCTTTGGACAAGGCTAAAGGAAATACAGACGAAACCTTTACAGAAGGACGTTACGAAGGTTTTGGACCAAATGGTTCTATGCTGATTGTTGATACTTTGACTTCAAATGTCAACCGTACAGCGGCTAATGTCCGTGCAGCTTTTGGTAAAAATGGCGGAAACATGGGCGCTTCAGGTTCGGTTTCATACCTCTTCGATAACAAGGGTGTTATCGTATTTGCAGGTGAAGATGCCGATGCAGTCTTTGAGCAATTGCTAGAAGCAGATGTGGATGTGGATGATGTAGAAGCAGAAGAAGGGACAGTCACAGTTTACACAGCTCCAACTGACCTTCATAAGGCTATTGTTGCCCTTCGTGAGTCAGGTGTCGAAGAATTCCAAGTTACTGAACTGGAAATGATTCCTCAGTCAGAAGTGGAATTGTCAGGTGATGACCTTGAAACCTTTGAAAAATTGTATGGTGTTCTTGAAGACGATGAAGACGTACAAAAGATTTATACGAACGTAGACGGGTTCTAATTTAACCTAGAGAACATGATCCTAAGTGAGAAAATCACTTGGGATTTTTTGAATCAAGAAAATAGTTCTCTAGGAAACTTTTTCTTGACATCTCTTTTCAAAGTGGTAAAATAGTTCTCATGAAAACTTATTTAGTTCCTAGGAGAACTAAATGCAATGGTTAGAAAGGAGTTAGTATGGATAAACCGATGTTAGTCTTTAAGCGTTTTGGTCATCAGATTCACCTGATGGTGCAAAAGGAAGCCAAACGTTGTGGTATTGAATTTATGGGTGGGCCTCAAGGTCAGGTTGTGCGTTTTTTGGATAATCGTGAGAAAAACCAAGACTTGGTCTTGATTAAAGATATCGAGCAGGAACTCAATATTACCAAGTCTGTTGCTAGTAATTTGGTCAAGCGTATGGTGCAAAATGGTTTGGTGGAATTGGAGGCGAATCCTAGCGATAAGCGGGCTAAATTTGTTCGTCTGACGGACAAAGCACATTCTCAAATGAAGCAGGTTAAGGCTTTTTTTGAACGAATTGACAAGCAGTTGATGGAAGACATTGATGAAGATGAATTACTGATTTTTGAGAAAGTCCTTGCTCAACTACAGGAAAATATCAAGGGAATAGGAGGAGAGAATGAAGAAATTAGCCAAACGAATTAGTAGAAAAGAATGGGGGATGATTTTATTAGCCATTCTCTTTACTTGCTTTTCGGTCTATCTAGAGTTGGAAGTGCCAACCTATATCTCGAAAATTACGGATTTGCTAGGTAGTCAAGGAACTAATTTAGATGAGTTGTGGCAGCCAGCAAGCATGATGGTGGGAATGTCCTTTCTTGCCTTCTTGTCCGTAGTTGCAGTTGGATTTTTTGCATCCCGAGTGGCGGCTTCTTATACTAGTAGGCTGAGAAGTGATATTTTTAACCGAGTTTTGGATTACTCGCAGACAGAGATTAAGAAATTCTCTATTCCCAGTCTCCTAACGCGTACCACCAATGACATTACTCAAGTTCAAATGTTGATTACCATGGGCTTGCAAGTAGTTACGCGTGGTCCGATTATGGCTATCTGGGCTATTGGGAAGATTTTAGGTCATTCAGAATACTGGCTCTGGGCCGTACTTGTGGCAGTGATTGTCAACGTCCTGATGACGACTGTTTTGATGACGCTAGCCTTTCCAAAACAGTCCTTGATTCAGGGGCTGACTGATAAACTGAACAGTATCACTCGTGAGAGTTTAACAGGTATTCGTGTCGTTCGCGCCTACAATGCTGAAGAATACCAAAATGAAAAATTTGCAGCAGCAAATGATGAATTGACACGCTTGAATTTGTTTGTCAACCGTCTTATGGCTATTTTGAACCCTATCATGATGGGGATTTCAAGTGGCTTGAGTGTGGCGATTTACTGGATTGGGGCCTATGTGATTAACGACGCTGCTCCGATAGCGCGTCTGCCTCTCTTTAGTGACATGATTGTTTTCATGTCTTATGCCATGCAGGTTGTCATGGGCTTCCTTCTCATGGGAGCACTCTTCATCGTTCTTCCCCGAACTATGGTCTCTGCTAAGCGGATTAATCAAGTTTTAGATTTGCATTCTTCTATCCAAAACCCTGCTCAAGTGCAGCTGGCTGATGAAAACCTCAAAGGTCAGGTCGAGTTTAAGGATGTGACCTTCCGCTATGCGGCAAATTCGGAGGCGGTTATTGAGCATGTTAGCTTTAGAGCAGAGGCTGGTCAAACAGTGGCCTTTATTGGGTCAACAGGTTCTGGTAAATCAACTCTGGTCAATCTGATTCCACGTTTCTACGATGTATCAGCAGGAGAAATTCTGGTGGACGGTGTCAATGTTCAAGACTATGCCTTAGAAGATTTGCGCAACAAGGTTGGTTATATTCCTCAGAAAGCGGTTCTCTTTTCAGGTGATGTCAAGGGCAATCTAGACTTTGGACAGAGTCAAGAAACACCACTTAGTGAGCAGGCTATGTGGCATGCTTTGGAGTTGGCCCAGTCTAAGAACTTTATCGAAGACAAGGAAGCGGGCTTAGCGTCAGAAGTGGCCCAAGGAGGAACCAACTTCTCAGGTGGTCAAAGACAGCGTCTGGCAATTGCGCGTGCCTTGGCTCGGAAGCCAGAAATCCTCATCTTTGATGACTCCTTCTCAGCCTTGGACTACAAGACAGATCGTGTCCTACGCCAAGAGTTAGCAGAGAAAACAAAGTCTATGACCAAGCTTATCGTTGCACAGCGTATTTCAACGATTATGGATGCAGATTTGATTTTGGTCTTGGATCAAGGTAAAGTCGTGGGACAAGGCACCCACAAGGAACTTCTAGATAATAATGAAGTTTACCAAGAAATTGCCTATTCACAACTATCGAAGGAGGAATTGGAACATGGAAAATAAAAAACTGTCTCTCTGGAAACAGAGTAAACCCTATCTTGCAGGTCTCCAATTTGCTCTTCTGATCGCCTTTCTAGCAACAATCGTATCCAACATCATTACTGTATATGGTCCAACCCGTATTAAGGAAATGACTAATATCATTGCCAGTGGTCTGGAAACAAGTGTGGATGTCGCAGCGGTTGCAGCTATTGGTGCTTTTTTAGCCATTATCTATGTGATTGGACTTTTATCCAATTATTTGCAGGCCTTTCTGTTTACAACAGCCATTCAACGTTTTTCAGAGCGTTTGAGAAGAGCCATTGCAGAGAAAATTAATCGCCTTCCATTGGGATATTTTGATGGACATTCTCAAGGAGATACCTTGTCTCGTGTGACCAATGACGTTGACACTGCAGCCCAGTCTCTCAATCAAAGTCTGGGAACAGTTCTGTCATCCACTTTACTGGTCGTGGCAGTCTTAGTAACCATGTTTGGGATGAACTGGATTTTAGCCTTGGTGACAGTTGTTTCAACTCTTGTTGGCTTTGCTTTCGTGTCTGTCTTTATGGGCAAATCCCAGGGCTTCTTTAAGAGTCAGCAACAAGATTTGGCAGCTGTCAATGGCTATGTGGAGGAAATGTACTCTGGCCATAATGTGGTGACCAGTTACAATGCCATCGAGAGTACGAAAGAAGAGTTTGCGAAATTAAACCATCGTCTGTATGATAGTATCTGGAAATCTCAGTTTATTTCAGGGATTATGATGCCGATTATGATGTTTATTGGGAACTTTAGCTATGCCTTGGTGATTATCGTTGGTGCAGCCTTGGCCTTAAATGGGCACATCAGTATCGGAATTATCGTTGCCTTTATGGCCTACGTTCGTATCTTTTCTCAGCCCCTTTCTCAAATCGCCCAAGGGATTACCAGTCTTCAGCAGGCTAGTGCGGCCATGGGACGTGTCTTCGAATTCTTGGGTGAAGAGGAAATGGAAGATGAATCCCATAAAGAAAGACAATTGAGCGATATGAAAGGTCAAGTGGTCTTTGATCGAGTTTCCTTTGGTTATACACCAGAGCGAACTATTATCCATGACTTTTCTGCGACAGCTCATGCAGGTCAAAAAGTTGCCATTGTCGGACCGACTGGGGCTGGTAAGACAACTATTGTCAATCTTTTGATGAAGTTCTATGAGATTGATAAGGGAAGTATCCGCATCGATGGTGTGGATACCAAGGAGATGAAGCGTTCGGAAGTACACGATGCCTTTTCAATGGTCTTGCAGGATACTTGGCTCTTTGAAGGGACCATTCGCGACAATCTCATCTATAACCAAGAGGGTATTAGTGATGAGCGCGTGATCGAAGCCAGCAAGGCTGTAGGGATTCACCACTTTATTATGACCCTACCAGATGGTTACGATACCGTCTTGGATGATACAGTGACCTTGTCTGTCGGACAAAAACAACTCTTGACCATTGCTCGTGCTTTGCTGAAAGATGCGCCACTCCTAATCCTAGATGAGGCGACTTCTTCTGTTGATACCCGTACAGAGGAATTGATTCAGAAAGCTATGGATCGTTTGATGGAGGGTAGAACTTCCTTTGTCATCGCCCACCGCTTGTCTACTATCCGAAATGCTGACTTGATTCTTGTCGTGAAAGATGGGAATATCATCGAGCAAGGCAATCATGATGAGTTGATGGCACAAGGAGGCTTCTACGCTGACCTCTACAACAGTCAATTTACAGAAGATGAAGCAGAAGAATAAACCAAAAGAAGGCTTGACGGCCTTCTTTTTCTGCACTATACTAGAAGACAAGTGCTTCCCTGCAAGTAAAATTTGAGTAAGTGATGAGAAAATATATGAAAAATTATCAAGAATGGTATGGCCACGTTGCTAGTAACATTAAAAATAAGCCCTTTCTTCTGAGATTGTTGAGAGATTTCAATCGGTTCATGACGGTAGTTATGCCTATGATTTATCTAACCTTGTTAGCCACTACCTATCTCCAACAAGGACTTGGAAAACAAGTCTTGATCTATGTGTTTATCCCTGCATCAGGTTTTGTGATTTTGTCCTTTCTTCGTAAGAAAATCAATGCCCCTAGGCCTTATGAGGAATGGGATATTAAACCCTTGCTTGACAGAGATAGTCCTGGTCAGTCTATGCCCAGTCGTCATGTCTTTTCAGCAACCATTATCTCCATGGCTTGCTTACATGCTAGTTTATCTGTAGGGGTTATCTTGTTGGTCTTTCCAGCCCTCCTCGGTCTAGTGAGAGTCTTGGGTGGAGTGCATTTTCCCAAGGATGTAGTAGTTGGTTATATTTGTGCTCTTGTGTGGGGTGTGCTTTTCTTTCTATTTTGACCTGTAAGTTAAGGTGGTCCTACAACCACTTACGGGGTTAAAGTAACCACTTGCTTTTTTGCTCTTGTTTTCTTATTTTGGCTTTGATATAGTAGAGTCAGAAAGGAGATGGAATGAAGTTACGAATCGAGATTGATAGTGAATTAACTGAGACAGAGATTGTCATCAAGGCAACGGCTTTGACAGATGAGATTGCGGATTTGCAGCGTCTCTTGCAAGAGTCCAAGTCTCCTAGATTGATTTTTTACAAGGGAACAGGTGAATATTATCTGGACTTATCGGAAATTCTCTTCTTTGAGACGGAAGGTAGCAAGATTTATGCCCATACCCAGAAAGATGCCTACGAGGTTCGGCTTAAACTCTATGAGTTAGAGGCTATCCTTCCTCGCTATTTTAGTCGGGTATCCAAGTCGACTATTGCAAATATCCGTCAGGTTTACTCGGTGGACAAGTCCTTTTCAGGAACGGGCACCATTTCCTTTTATCAGACCCACAAGGAGGTTCATGTGTCACGGCATTACCAATCCCTCCTAAAAGAAAATCTAAGAAACATGAGGTAAGAACATGAAAAAGAAAGCATTTGGTATTGTGTTGCTAGCATCGGCAGCTTTAGTGTTATTGCAGGGTAATTTTGGAATCCCTTCTCTGGGAGGGCAAATTTGGCCCTTGTTCGGTATTGCTTTTTTTGCCTACCAATCAGTTGGATCTTTGTTGCGTCGCCACTTAACTTCAGCCTCTTTTACAGCTTTAGTAGCCTTAATGATTGCTAACCACTTTTATGATATTTTACCGATTCCAAATCAGTCACTGTTCTGGGCAAGTATTTTAATCGTAATGGGTGTCAGCGCACTCACTCATTCTAACAGAACATGGAATGGTAAGAAATGGTGGTATGATGGTGAAAAAACCATTCTTATAGATAAGGAAGTTGCTTTTGGGACAGGGACTTTCTACAAGCAAAATCAAGAATTGGTAGACGACCAAGTAGAAGTTGGTTTTGGAAATGCCAAGATATATTATGACAATGCAGAGATTTTAGGAGATAGCGCAACCCTGAAAGTGGAAGTTGGTTTTGGCAATGCAGTTATCTATGTTCCCCAACATTGGAGAGTTGATTTGAAGGTGGAAACTTTCTGTGGTGTAGCCAAGTCAGATACTTCTCTAGCCCCAACCAGCAAAACCTTGATTATCCGTGGAGATGTGGCCTTTGGGAAATTGGGAATTGTCTACGTTAAATAAAAAAATCTTCCAATTCCCTTGCAAAAATGAAGAAAGTGTGATAACATAGTACGGTATGTGGTGCTAGCACATCCGCTATATTAGATCTAATAGGAGGAAAACACAAATGGCTAAAGTATGTTACTTTACAGGTCGTAAGACTGTATCAGGAAACAACCGTTCACACGCGATGAACCAAACTAAACGTGCCGTAAAACCAAACCTTCAAAAAGTTACTGTTCTTATCGATGGTAAACCTAAAAAAGTTTGGGCTTCAGCTCGTGCTTTGAAATCAGGTAAAGTTGAACGCGTTTAATAATAAAAGTAAGGAGACCTTAGGGTCTTTTTTCTTTTACTGTAGGTATAAAATCATTTGAAAAATAGAGTAAATATCCGCTGATACAGTATTCTGCTTTTACACTTGGGCTGAAATATGATAAAATAGAGTATCAACTAGTTGAGGTAAAAAGGATGACTGTAAAAATTAATACAAAAGATGGTCAAATCGAACTAACAGATGAAGTGATTGCAACCGTCGTAGGTGGAGCAGCAACTGAGATTTTTGGTGTGGTCGGTATGGCTAGTAAAAATGCCCTCAAAGATAATTTCCAAGCCCTTCTAGGTAAGGAAAATTATTCTAAAGGTGTCGTCGTAAAGGCGGCCGAAGATGGCAGTATTGCAGTTGATGTATATACCGTGTTGAGCTACGGAACAAAGATTAGCGAAGTATCAAAGAACATCCAAGAAAGTGTTCGTTTTAGTTTGGAAAATCAACTTGGAATTACTGCTCAGACTGTGAATGTTTTCATTCAAAATATCAAAGTTGTAGGAGAATAAACGTGTCAAAAATTACTACCAGCTTATTTCAAGAAATGGTGCAGGCAGCATCAACTCGCTTGAATAAGCAAGCTGAATATGTCAATTCATTAAACGTCTTTCCAGTTCCAGATGGAGATACTGGGACAAATATGGGAATGACCATCGAAAATGGTGCCAAGGAAGTGGCAGATAAACCAGCTTCTACAGTTGGGGAAGTAGGAAGTATTCTTGCCAAAGGTCTTTTGATGGGCGCGCGCGGGAACTCAGGTGTTATCACTTCTCAGCTTTTCCGTGGATTTTCACAAGCTATTAAGGATAAAGAAGAGTTGACCGGTCAAGACTTGGCCCTTGCTTTCCAATCAGGTGTTGAAGTAGCCTACAAGGCTGTTATGAAACCAGTTGAAGGAACGATTTTGACAGTTTCTCGTGGAGCTGCTATTGGAGCTAAGAAGAAAGCAGAACAGACAGATGACGCAGTTGAAGTCATGCGTGCTGCTTTAGAAGGTGCTAAAACAGCCCTTGCTAAAACACCAGATATGCTTCCAGTCCTCAAGGAAGTTGGAGTGGTAGACTCAGGTGGTCAAGGTTTGGTCTTTATCTACGAAGGATTCCTTTCAGCACTTACTGGAGAATACAGTGCTTCTGAGGATTTTGTGGCGACTCCAGCTAACATGAGTGAAATGATCAATGCAGAACATCATAAGTCTGTAGCTGGTCATGTAGCAACTGAGGATATTACTTTTGGTTATTGTACGGAGATTATGGTAGCTCTTAAGCAAGGTCCAACTTATACTAAAGACTTTGACTATGAGGAATTCCGTAACTATTTAAACGAGCTTGGAGATTCTCTCCTCGTTGTCAATGATGATGAAATTGTTAAGGTTCACGTCCATACAGAAGATCCAGGACTTGTCATGCAAGAAGGTCTCAAGTATGGTAGCTTGGTCAAGGTAAAAGTGGACAACATGCGTAACCAACATGAAGCACAGGTTGAAAAAGAAGCAGTTCAAGTCAGCCAACCAGCTGAAGAAAAAGAATATGCTGTGATTGCAGTGGTGGCTGGTAAGGGATTAGCAGATATCTTCCGTGCCCAAGGTGTTGATTATGTTATCGAAGGTGGTCAAACCATGAACCCTTCAACAGAGGACTTCATCAAGGCTGTTGAACATGTCAATGCTCGAAACATCATTTTCTTGCCAAACAATAAGAATATCTTTATGGCGGCTCAATCTGCTGCAGAAGTTTTGGAAACACCAGCAGTTGTTGTAGAAGCACGTACTCTTCCTCAAGGTTTGACAAGTCTTTTGGCCTTTGACCCAAGTAAGTCAATCGAAGAAAACAAAGAACGTATGACAGCAGCCCTTAGTGATGTAGTCAGCGGAAGTGTGACAACAGCTGTGCGTGATACAACGATTGATGGTTTAGAAATCCATGAAAATGATAATCTTGGTATGGTGGATGGAAAAATCCTCGTGTCAAACCCTGATATGCACCAAACTTTGATAGAAACATTGAAACATATGTTGGATGAAGATAGTGAAATCGTAACCTTCTATGTTGGAGAAGACGGAAGCGAAGAACTTGCTAATGAAATTGCGCAAGAAATCGCAGAAGAGTTTGAAGACGTAGAAGTAGAAATTCACCAAGGACAACAACCAGTTTACCCATACCTATTTAGTGTGGAATGAGATGAATAAAGGACTGAGAAATCAGTTCTTTATTATTATGTGACTTTCAGTCCGTCTCGCTCTGTTAGGTGCGAGACAAAAAACCACTCGCTAAAACCACCCGCTATGCGGGTGCGCTATCTACGGTTATATCAAAAAAACTCCAATCGCGATACAATAAAGGTGTTCAAGCCCATTGTAAAGCGAAAG